>DAIQOA010000019.1:0-38108 GCA_036788095.1 bacterium
GGTACCTTACAGGACAGCCCTTCAAGCCACCGCCTCTGGCGGTGGTAATTGACTGCTGCGCATTACCTCTGTCACCCAGTCTCTCGAGCATGGGAACGAGGGGGAAAGAGCTGCGCCGTCGCGCCCCGCGCGGGTGCGTGGATTACAAACGACACCCGGAGTTGCCGCAAACACCGCGGCAACATCCGGGGTCGGACGGGTTTCACCCAGTCTCTCGAGCTTGGGAACGAGGGGGAAATGTCGCGCCCCACGCGGGCGCGTGGATGACAAACGACACCCGGAGTTGCCGCAAACACCGCGGCAACATCCGGGGTCGGACGGTTTTCGCACAGACTCTGGAGCTTGGTAACGAGGAGAGGAAGGCCCGTCGCCTCTGGAAAAAGTTACCGCGCCCGCCGATTATCTTCATCTCCAATCACAGCCGAACCGCCGTCGACCAGTCTACTGGCGGCCTTGTAGTTGGTCGAATAGAGCCTGCAGTGCCGGAAGCCGGTGGTCAGGCGCCAAAGAGACCGTCACCTTTTTGCTTTCGCCCGGCTTGACCGCGGCAAAGCCGGTCAGCGTGTTGCGCTGAAAATCCCTCACCTCACAATACAGCAGCGCGTTTTTTTTCGCCAGAACATTTTTAGGAATCTGCACGGTGGACTGCAGAGCGCGGTCGAGGTTGCTCTGCCAATAGGGTTTGCTGTGGTCGCAGGGATAGTCTTGGGACACGAGATACAGCGCCACGTACGGAGGCCGGCGGTAATAGGTGCCCAGCCACTGATCGTCAAAGAACACTTTGCCGCTGAACTCGATTTCCAGGGTCCATTGTGAAGGATCGGATGCATCCCCGGTGAACGGCAGATTATCCATGGCCGACGTCATCTCGACAAAGCGCGGATCCGGATCGTTCCAGCGCAGTCCCCCGTCATAGCTGGTGTATGTGGTTGTTTCACTCACCAGCCGCAGCTCATTCGCCCCTGTGCCTTTTTCCAGCAGAACACCGGCCTCAGGCAAAAGCCAATTGATGGGTGTCCAATTGCTGAGCGGATTCAGCGACCGCCGGTAGACCAGTGGTTTTTCATCCGCCAGAGCAAAGCGATACACGCCGTCCTGCAAAGGCAGATCCACAGGTGGCAGGATGGCCACTGCCGGCAGACCCTGGCTGCTGAAGGTCCAGGTTCGACCGCCGTCTGTTGATTTATAGATGCCGACGTTAGTGCCGGCATAGACGATGTTCTCATCCTCCGGATGCACGGCAAAGGCGCGCGCGAACGGGCAGGTGAGGGATTTGCCCATCTCCTGCCAGGACAGGCCGCCGTCCAGACTTTTCCAATTAGAGTTGTCGCTGCCGGTGTACAGGGTGTTGGGATTGGAAGGCGCCTGGGCAAAACCGGAGACCAGGTAGGCGCCATAGTAGGGGGTGCGGCGTTGCCCTTTCATACCGATGCTCAAGCTCACCCAACTGGCGCCGGCGTTGTAGCTTTTGAACATGCCCTGATGGTGGGTGCCGACCATAATGATGTCCGGATCCTTGGGATGAAACAGGATGGGATCCACCCGCCTGAAGATGCCGCCCAGCGAAAGATGGCGCCAGGTGTCGCCGTTGTCGTCGCTGCGATGATAGCCCCCTTCCCAGCGGGCGCCGAGAAAGATGGTCTGCGGATGATGGGGATCGATCTCGATCTTTTGAAACCGGCTGTATTTCCAGGAAAACGGCAGGTTGGTGGCTGCCCGCCACTTTTGCTGAAAGGCGGTGTGGTCAAGGACGAACTCCCACGGCGCGGTGCGCAGATTTTTACAGCGATAGACGCCGTTCTCTGCCAGCACCAGCAGATGATCCGGATTCCCGGGGTGCAGTGCGATGTCGCACACGGTCAGGCTGTCCGGACCGATGCGGCGCCAGGTTTCACCCCGGTCCGCGGACATCCATACGCCGCTGCGCTCTCCGCCGGCGAACAGGCGCCGGGGATTTTTCGCATCGATTTTGATCACCTGGACCGAGCGCAGGGAGGCGAGGGCAGGGACGGTGCGCCAGACTTCGCCGGCGTCATCGGACAGATAGAGGCCGTCACCCATGGCCCCGGCATAGATGCGCTGAGGATTTTGCGGATCAATGGCCAGGCTTTGTATGTAGGCGGTGGTTGGTTGATCGTTGAGCGACGGCTGCGCCGTTGCCGCGGTAAGGGCGCAGGCCAGGACGAAAAAAGTGATCCTTGCTTTCATCGGGAATAATGATCCTTTAGCTAAATTACGGTATTAGAGATTGAGCAGCATGATGGAAAATGCGATGCAATAGAGCACGAGGCCAAAGAGGAGGATTTTTCCGCCCAGGGAATAGGCGACGGTCTTTTTATTACGGCGCTCGATGATGCCGGCCAGATAGGCTCGCGTATCCGGTTGCGCTTCTGCGGTAATCCAGCGGATGCTCATAACCCGCACATAAATCCAGACCGCGCTGGCCAGCACCACCGCGAGTCCGCAGACAACGAGAACCTGGGCGGTACCGTTGGCCGCGGCGATGGAGCGGCCGGAGAAACCGGTGATGGTCAATGTCACGCCGGCAAGACTCATGAGGACTTGCGCGCGGCTATAGAGGGTGTTCAGCTGGTTTTCCAAAATTTCTATCGCCTTGAGCGTACTGCCCTCGGTCAAAGTCAACAACCGGCTCACTTCATCTTCCGGCATGGAGCTCCTCGTGCTTTATGGTGGAACGCTTCAAGCTTGATTGAACGACGAAAAGGACAACCAGAGATTATTTTAGTGAAAAATTTCGCCTAAAGCAATGGCATTGTGACTGCCGCCGGTCTTTGCCGTCGGCGCGAAGGAAGCAAATGGGATCGATATAGCCGCAAAAGGTGCAGATGAAACGGATGGTGCAGATAGGGTACGGGGCCTGAAAAAAAACGGCTGAGGCGAAAGAGTGCGATCAACTTAGACCGCAAGCCGTTGGTCACTATGGATCATTTCATCAAGGGCTATATTTTCGCCTTGTGGACGGTGTGGTTGATCAGTTCCTGCAAAAGATTTATAAAACTTTTTAAATGGAACAAGCCCTTAGAAGACGCCATCTATCCCTTGTATGGCCCCATGTGTTTTTTTCAGCGAAATCGACCATTTTTTCTTGCATATTAGCTGGAAAAGCACTTTATTTAAACAAAATCAGGATTACTCAGAGTCACGGACGTGAAGAATTGACCAGCGAAATTCCACACTCGAGCAGGTGCTAGGATGGCGCAACCCTTGCGCTGGTCCAGCCGTTTGTCTGTTGGTTTCGCTGCCGTTTCCTTCACACCGTGGTTCTTACGGCCGCGGTCTAAAAACCGTGGCTTTTTTTATCCCCAGGAACAGGAGATCCATGTCAAACGTGCAGTTGATTTTTCATGATGTGGCTTTTACTTATGCCGCCTCCCCGGCGGAGCTGTTCAAGTCGGTCTCCTTTCATGTCGCCGCCGGCTGGACCGGTGTGATCGGCGCCAACGGTTCAGGGAAAACAACGGTGTTGAAACTCGCCACCGGCTTGCTTCAGCCGGACTCGGGCGGCATTACACGGCCTGCCCTTCGCTTGTATTGCCCGCAGCGAACGGATGATCCGCCGGAACGGACTGCGGAATTCATTCAGGATGAGAACCGCGAAAGCCGTCTGTTGAAGGAAAAGTTTGAAATCAGCGATGATTTCCTCATGCGCTGGCAAACCCTTTCCCATGGCGAACGAAAGCGGCTGCAGTTGGCCGTGGCTTTGTGGTTTCAGCCGGATCTGCTCGCGATCGATGAACCGACTAATCATCTGGATGCTCGTGGCCGCGATCTGATCGTTGCCGGGTTGCAGACCTTTCGCGGCATCGGCCTATTGGTCAGCCATGACCGCGAACTACTCGACAGACTGTGTCAAACCTGTCTGCTCACCTCTCCGCCTGCCATCGTGGCGCGGCCGGGCGGAGCGACTCTCGCGTTGGCTGCCGTTGAACAGGAACAGATGGCGGTGCAGCGGCAGTACGATCTTAACAAACAGTCGTTGAATAAAGTACGCCAGGAGGCTGAACGCCGCCGCAGGGAGGCTCAGTCCGCGGATCGCAAACGTTCCAAACGTCATCTGGACCGCAAGGATCGCGACGGCCGCGCCAAAATCGACCGGGCGCGCTTGACGGGAAAAGACGGCCAGGCCGGCCGGCTGCAACGGCAGTTGCGGGGCAAACTGGAAAAGATGGAAGCCGGGCTGGCGGAGATAAAACCTGAGAAATCCTTTGAGATGGGCATCTGGCTGCCCAGTTCAAGATCGCAACGGGATTTTCTCCTCTCTTTGCCGGCAGCGGTGTTTGATCTGGGTGGAAATAAAAAACTCTGCTGCCCTGATCTGCTGGTCAGACCGACGGACCGCATCGCGATCATGGGTCCCAACGGCTCGGGTAAAAGCACGTTGGTCCGCCACCTGCTGGGCTGTCTTCATGCCGATGAGGCCCGGATCACCTACCTGGCGCAGGAGATCGATGGCCGGACCAGCAGGGCGATTCTGCAAGAAACGCGGGCGCTGTCCGGAGGGCATCTCGGCCGGGTGATGAACATCGTCAGCCGGCTGGGCTCCAGACCGGAGCGGCTGCTGGCATCCGCGGAGCCCAGTCCGGGCGAGATCCGCAAGCTGATCCTGGCCTTGGGCATGGCTCGAGAGCCGCACATCATCATTATGGATGAGCCCACCAATCATCTCGACTTGCCATCGATCCAATGTCTGGAGCAGGCCCTTGCCGATTGTCCCTGTGCGTTGATGCTGGTGAGCCATGATCTAGTCTTTTTACGGCGGTTGACGCACAGCGCATGGCAGGTGACCCCGGACCGTGTGAGGAGAGTGTTTGAGCTAAAGATAGCGAGTTCATTTTAATGGTATATGGCCGGAAACAGGCACTCCTGCCTGCTAGAGTCTTGCTTGCAGGCAAGGCGATGTATTGAGAGGGGTGGCTTGGCTCCTGATGAATGAGCAACAACAGGTCAAGATTTGATCTCAGCGCTGGTATTTTCTCAAAGGGGGTTCTGGTTTTTACCGCTCTTGGCCTTCCAGGCCGGCAGTCGCCACCACGGCACAGTGGGCTGCTGATGGTGCTCGAGATGATAGCCGAAATGGTAACAGGTCAACAGAGAAAGCCATACCGGATAATTGGAACTGACGGCGCAATGGGGAGGCTGGTAACCGCCTCGAGGCAGGCGGTGCGGCAGATAGGTTCCGAAATAAAAAAGCTGCCAGGTGCTCAACAGGGCCGGCGTCACCCAGAGGATCAGCAGATTTTCAAGCGCCACGCCTGCGACGTGCTGCAGCAGATTAAAGAGCACCGCCATGCCGATCAGCTGTAGAAGCGTAAGATAGTGCAGCATAAAATGCACGTACCAGCGTAGAGGCGTTGTGTGAATGCCGTCGTGGAAATCCGGGTCCCGGTCGCCGGCAGGAAAGCTGTGATGCAGACCGTGGCGCCGTAAAAGCTTGTCAAAGGAAAACAGCGCATAGCTCAGGACCGCGATGCGTCCAACCCACAGGTTGGTCTTTCGGCGGCCCGGAGCGACCGCCTGGTGCATCGCGTCGTGGGCAGTGATAAAGAGACCGACATACAGCCAGGTCTGCACGAACAGGGCCAGAACGATCCAGGGCCAGGCTATGGATCGCAGATCAGCCGCCAGCCAGTAGACCAGGTGACTGAGCCAGGCCGAGTAGACCAACACTGCGATTAAGAGGCCTTGTGCAGCGTTCCTTTGAACTTTTGCCATCCAGAACTCCTGAGCGTTACCTTAAACGGATCAGCATAAAATAGATGATCTGCGCCAACCAGACATGGCGGGCCAAAGCCGGCCAGCCGTTCTTGAGCAGGCCGAGCCGCAGGGCTGCGGCTGCATAAAGGAGTGAAAAAACAAACCAGGCGGAATAATTCTGCAGCGGTATCTCTTCCTCCAGCCAGCGCCAATAATCCAGCCTGACGGCCGCAGGTTCCATGACCCAATCGAAAAATACCATGAGCAGGGCGATGAGAATGACTTTAACGCCCGCGGATCGGAAGCGCAGGGGACAAGTCCGGTCAAACCGGCAGACGATCCATTCCATGACGCCAGTGGACGACAGGATCATGGTCAGCCAGGCAAAGCCGATGACCACCGGCACTTTTAGCAGCTGCGGTTGCAGCACTTTTCCGTAGGCGTACGGGCCAAAAACTTTGCCGCTGTGCACGCCGTACCATTCCAGAATAAATGCCGACACGATCACGCCGATCGAAAACAAAGCCCAGCGGCGGCTCAGGGCGACGGCGAGTTTCTGGCGTGCGTGGCGCACACAAGCGAGAAACAGCAGCAAAGCCAGGCTGAACAGCATGGGCGCGGCCAGTGCACGCATGAGCGGCTGAAACCAGCCCAGAACATGCCAGAGTCCGCCGGCACAGAGAAGGAGATAAAGAATAACGATCGTCGTTTTATTCGCCTGCTGGGAGTGCAGCGGCTTTTCAACCGGATCAGCCATGGGTTCGGCTTCCGCCGGTTTTCCCGTTCCGAAAGGGGACCGGTCGTCCTTTCCAAGCGATGTGTCCTATCCAGTAATAATAGAACGAAGTGAGACCGACGAGAATGGTCGCGAAAATGCTGATGGGGTGGAGCACGATGCTGTAAAAGGGAGGTTGTTTGAATTTAATGGCCACCATGAAACGGATAAGGAGGTTGATCCCCACCGCCGGCATCGCATAGGGCCAAAACAGCGGGAAAAGCAGCAGTAGATACGGGACGATAAAAATAAAAAATAAAAATCCCATGAACAGGAAATAGGGCAGGGCCTGAAAATTCATCAGACCGAAAGCGTTTTTAGCAAAGCCGAACCATACTTCCTTCGGGCCGGTGTACATGCGACCGAACACCGCATCGCGGCCGGAGGCGGTGAGGGTCCTGAGCCCCAGCTGTTTGGCCCGGCGGCTGAGCGCGGTGTCTTCGACGATGTGACCGCGCACTGAGGCGTGACCGCCCATTTGGTCATAGCCCCGTTGGGTAAAGGCGATCCACTGTCCGTTGGCGGCGGAGAGAGAGGCAAACCGGCTGTAATAGGTCATCCACAGCGGCAGCAGGCTGTAGACAAACAGATCAAACACGGGCACGATCAGTTTTTCCGCCCAGGTCTGAGTGATCTGCTGGGGAAAGGCTGAAAAGAGATCCAGGTTGAGCTTTTGCATCCAGCCCACGGTGCGTGAGACCGCGTAAGAAGCATAAAAGTTGTCCGCATCGGTAAAGATCAGGATGTCGCCCTGCGCTTCGTGGCTTAGTTGATGGCAGGCCCAGTTTTTGCCGGTCCAGGCTTTGGGCAGGCTTTTGCCCTGGATCAGGCGGATGCGTTGATCGATCTCTGAATAGCCGGCCACCAGCTGGGCGGTTTTATCCTGAGAGTGGTCGTCGAGTACAATGATTTCAAAAAGCGGGTAATCCTGGCTGCACAGAGCGGCGAGGCAGGTTTGGATCGTGCGCTCTTCGTTGCGCGCCGGCACCAGCACCGATACCTTGGGCGTGCGGACCGGTTTCGGGCCGTTTTTCACCATGGGCGCTGTGAGCGCGTTGAACAGGGTTATAAGAAAAATCAAGGCCAGCAGCATATAGAGCGCGATCAAAATATGGATCATGCCGTCTCCCTTGTGAATAGTCGGCGCCAGCGCAGCCAGCGGGTGTCCACAGAACTCGTTCCCTGCAGCAGAATTCGCCCCTGTTCCTTTTGCATCATGCGCCGGCTCATTCTCTCGAGAAGTTCTTGGTGACGCTCTTCCCAGGATGGCAGGGCAGGCGTCTCGCTCGTCCAGATCAGTGGCTCGGAGAATTCGAAAAACACCTGTGGTTTCTGCTGCAGCAAAAATTCCAGCCTGATGCCCAATTGAACCACGCAGACCGGGGTGGAGGTGTTGGCCAGCAGCCAGCGCACGCCGGGTTTGTAGCCCAACGGACGGATATGCCAGGGAAGCAGCTCGCCCTGGGCAAAGACGCAGATCATGGGCCAGGGAGGCCCGGCGGTGTGGAGCATTTCCCGCACGTAGCGCAGAGACCGGCGCACGCCGCCGACGGTATCCGGGTCGATGGAAAAAGCGCCGAGGCGGCTGAAGAAGCGGTGTTTGCTCAACTCCCGCTCGAGCATCATCACATAGGGCCGGCGCTGCCAGAGTTTTTCGTTGAGCACATGGATGAAAAAGCCGTCCCACCAGCTGCTATGATTGGGTAATATCAGCAACGGTTGATCCAGCGGCCACTCCGGCTCGCTGCCGAGCAAATGCAGCGAATGGAACTGCTTTTTCATCGCGTGCATAATGTAGCGATGAAAAAGGGCTTTAGCGATTTTACTGTGACGCGCAGGGATCAAGGCCTGTCTCCTTCCGGCAAGAGGCTGGTATCAGCGCCGCCGCAGGTATTCGTGCAAGAACATCGCCATCTTGCTGACGTCTGGGATAAAGACGCGGCCGATGAACGGATTATAGTCCGCTCGTTCTATTTTGTGCAGAATTGCCCGGTAGATCCGGCTTGCGGTATAAATGCTAAAGCGCGCATCGGCGTCCAGCATGGCGATGCCGGGTTCCGCCTCGTTATAATACGTGTGGGCGCGTTGGATCTGAAATTCCATCAGCCGACGAAGCTGCGGAGTCATGCGTTCGTTCAAAATGTCCTCCGCGGACACGGAAAAATTTTTCAGCTCTTCAGCCGGGATATAAATTCTGCCGATCTGTTTATCCTCCTGAATGTCGCGCAGGATGTTGGTCAGCTGCATGGCGATGCCGAGTTTTTCCGCATAGGGAAAGGCCTCCTGGCTCTGATAGCCGAGAATATGGGTCATCATCAGACCCACCACGCCGGCGACGCGATAGGCGAACAGATTAAGCTCGGCAAAGCTTTCATAGCCGCTGAAGCCGGCATCCATCTCTACGCCTTTGATCAGCTCCTGGGCGTACTTTTCCGGAATGCCGTACTTTTGCGCGACAAAGATGAACGATTTGACGATGGGGTGTTCGGATTCGCCGGACCGGTAGGCGGCGGCAATCTCCCCGGCCAGACAGGACAACTCTTGCAGCAGCTCCTGGCGGCTGCGCGGCCGCGGCAGGTCGATCAGGTTGTCGGCATAGCGGCAAAAACCGTAGAGCGCATAGGTCGCCCACCGTTTTTCAACCGGCAGCAGCCGCGAAGAAAAATGGAAACTGCGCGCATAGTGCGCTGTCAGCGCCCGTGCGTAGTGAAAGGACGGCGCCAGTGTTTTATTTTGCCAAAAGGGGTCCATAGATCATTCGCTCTTTTGCAGGTCTTGCCGGATCACTGCGTCGGTGGTGGCGGCGGTCAGGAGGACGCCGGGCAGCCCGGCGCCCGGATGGGTGCTGGCGCCGACCAGGTATAGTCCCGGCACGTCTTCGCTACGGTTATGCGGTCGAAAGATCGCGGTCTGGGTCAATTTGGGTTCAACGCCCCACGCGCTGCCGTAAACGGCATTTTGTTTCCGTTGAAAGTCCTCCGGGGTGAAGAGTTTTTTGACCACGATGTTCGCCTGCAACTCGGCCAGGCCGAAACGGTGCTCCAGATGATCGAGAATGCGCTGGGCGAACGGTTCCGCCAGCTCCTGCCAGTTGTGTCCGCTGCGTAAATTGGCCACCGGCGCCAGGATGTACAGGCTTTCGCAGCCCGGCGGCGCCATCGAGTCGTCGGTGCGCGTGGGGGTGTGAAGGTAGAGCGAAAAATCCTCCGGCACCACTTTACGGTCAAAGATATCGCGGATCAAACCCCGGTAACGTTGCGACAGGATCAGGGTATGATGCAAAAGCTGGGGATAGCGTTTTTTCAGGCCGAGATAGATGAGAAAAGCGCTCATGGAATAGTCCACCCGTCGCAAACGCCGGTCGCTCCATTTTTTGCGATGTTCCGGTTTGATCAGGTCGCGATGGGTGTGGATGAAATCG
Source organism: bacterium (assembly GCA_036788095.1). GTDB lineage: Bacteria > Zhuqueibacterota > Zhuqueibacteria > Residuimicrobiales > Residuimicrobiaceae > Anaerohabitans. The sequence continues at coordinate 9,912 of DAIQOA010000019.1, forward strand.
GCGTCCGAGACCACTAGGTCGGCCGGCCATTCCTGGTCCGCGCTGCGCACGCCGGCGGCGCGACCGTTAGCCACCAGGATCTCCTGTACCGGCTGCTGCGTGTGGATTACGCCTCCTTGTTCGACAAAGAGCGTTTCCAGGCTGCGGACCAGACTGTACATTCCGCCCTTGCTGTAGAGCACGCCGCCTACTTTTTCCAGATAGGGGATCATCTGATACACCGCCGGGGCACGGAAGGGGTTGCCGCCGATGAACAACGGATGGAAGGAGTAGATAAAGCGGTGGCGGAAATCTTTGAAATAGAGGCTGGCGAAATAATAGGAGGGCAAAAGGGCGTTAAGACGCAGCGCCGCCGGCATAAAGGAGAACATGCTGGCCCAATCCATAAAGGGCCGGCTGCCGAGGCCCTGCACGATAACCGCCTCATAGAGTTTGGCTGAGGCGCTCATGAACGCTTCGTAGCGCTGAGCATCCCGGGCGTTGAACTGCGCCATCTGGCTGCGCATGCGTTCGCTGTCACCGGTATAATCGATGAACGTTTTGTCGTGAAAATAGATGCGGTAATAGGGATCGAGGGGAATGATCTCCACATAATCGGTCAGCCGTTTGCCGGCCATGGTAAAGATCTCTTCCAGCAGTTCGGGCGCGGTGATCAGGGAAGGTCCCATGTCGAAATGAAAGCCGTCGATCTCGAGCGGATAGCCATGGCCGCCCACGCGTGCGTTTTTTTCCAGCAGGGTTACCTGAAATCCCTGCGTCTGCAGCCGGTTGGCGATGGCCAGGCCGCCAAATCCGGCGCCGATAACGATCACTTTTTTCACTTTACTCATTCTTTTTCCGGTTGGGGGAATGTCGATGGGTTCGATCTCTTCAACCTTTGCCGCGGTTCCTCTTATTCCCTTTCGATGATCAAATCCGCAGCTATTTTTCCGGATAGCAGCACCAGGGGGATGCCGCCGCCCGGATGGCAGGCGCCGCCGGCGAAATAGAGCCCGCGTACGGCGCGGCTGCGGTTGGCCGGCCGGCGGAAAGCCATGGAGCGCGAATTGCTCGAGATGCCATAGATGCTGCCGCAATTGCCGCCATAGCGCTGTTGAAGATCGGTCGGAGTGATGACCGTTTCGCAGCTGATACGGCCGGAGAGATCGACTCCGTTGCGTTTCAGTTTTTCCAGCACGGAACGGCGGACTGATTCCACATTCGGCTCTGCGGCGTCGGGGCTGAGATAGGGCATGTTGACGAGCACAAACCAGTTTTCCGCGCCGGCCGGTGCATCGCCGGCATCGAAACGGCTGGTGATCGCGACATAGACCGTCGGATCATCCGGCGCCCGCCTTTCGCGAAAAATCTGCTCGAATTCACGTTGATAGTCGGCTGAGAAAAAAATGTTATGATGCACCAGCTGCGGATGGCGCTGCTGAACGCCCCAGAGAAAGACCATGCCGGACAGCGAAGGCTCCAGGCGGTTGAGCTTGCGGCGTTCGCGGGCAAAGCCTGGGAGCAGGCGATTAAAGGCGGTGACCACATCCGCATTGCACAACACTCGATCCGTATGCATCAGTTCTCCGTTCACCCGCACTCCGGCGACCCGCCGGTTTTGCGTGACGATTTCCTGCACCGGCTGGTCCAGGTGAATGCGGACACCGAGCGCTTGCGCAACCTGCTCCAGGGCTTCGACCAGACGATACATGCCGCCTTTGATGTAGAATCCGCCTAATCCATATTCGACATAGGGGATGATGTTCAAGGTGGCGGGCGCTTGATAAGGATTTGAGCCGTTATAGGTGGCATAGCGGTCAAAAAGCTGAACCAGCCGTTCGTCGTGAAAAAACCTTTTCACTCCGCCGTGAACCGTGCGCCAAGGGTCGATGGAGGGCAATTTCAACAGGGTGGGGAGATGGCGTTTGTGGACAAGCTTTTTCCATTCATGGATGGGGGTAAAGAGAAAAACCTCTGCGGTGGCCTCGTAGATGGTTCGGCTGTAGGCCATGAAGCGGTCGAACTGTCCGCGATCCATTGGCGACAGCTGTGCCACCGCCTGTTCCATTTTCACCGCATCGCTGTCTGCATCGAGCTGATATCCGTCGGCGAAAAAATACCGGCACATCGGCTGGATGGGCGCCAGAGTCAGCAGCTCCTGGCGTTGAAAACCGGCTGAGGAGAAAAGCTCGTCGATGACGAACGGCATGGTGAGAAGCGAAGGACCGGTGTCGAAGCGGAATCCCTGCTGCTGCGTTTCGTTCATTTTGCCGCCCAGCCGGTCGGTCTGTTCAAAGAGGTCGATGTTGCATCCTGCCCGTGCCAGGTGGATGGCGCCGCTCAAGCCGGCCAATCCGCCGCCGATAACCGCGACCGGTTTAGCCACGCGCGCTCCTGATTTTTTCGTAAACGGTCGTGCAACCGAGGATGAGACTAAATCCGTAAAAGAAATCCTCCAGAGGAATCGTGAAAATCCGCAGGTTCAGTTGATAGGCTGCGTCGTAGAGCACCACCGGCCGCGCTGTGAGATAGCCGTTGAAGAGCAGCATCAGCGCGACGAGGATCGCCGCATAGAGCAGCGCGTTGGCGCGGTGCAGCACACGGCCTCCGGCCGTCAGGTCCACAAGTGCGGTCACCGTCAACGCCAGGATCACCAGGCCGGTGTACTCTTTGCCCAGCAGCCAGATCACGCCGGCCAGAGGGAGTCCCAGCCAGACCCACAGCGGCGTGTCGGCGTGCCTGGCCGTGTGTTGAGCCGGCCGGTAAAACCGCAGCACCTCCCAGATGAAAAGCGAGGCGAACGGAACCGTAATAAAAAAAAACCATTCGCCGGCGGGAAGCGGGCCGATAAATGTCCCGCTGGTGTAGCGCGGATTGAACCACCAGTGGCGACCGGTGACCAGGCTATCCCAAATCCCAAAAGGCGCCAGCAGGACTAGGGCAGAGCAGAGCGCGGCCGGCCAATAACGCACAAAGCGCACTTGAGCATCAAAGCTGAAGGCCACGGGTCCGCTGATGACGATCAGATTGAAAAGGATGTATTCAAAGTGATTCAAGGTTTAGTTCGCTTTTCAGTCGGTTGAGAGTGGCGGTCTCCTCTTGGCTCAATTTGGCCCGCTCTGAGATGAACCGAATGACGTTTTTGAGCATCTCCGGGTCAAACTCGTGATGGTTTTCCGGCAGCAGCTGGACCAATCGGCGAAACTTGTTCTGTGCGTCCTTGCCGCGTTTGAAGAAAAAGGGTAAAAAGACGCAGGTGGAGCTGTGAATGAAAAGCGCCTCCACATCCTGGGGATTTTGCGCGACCGCCTGATCCATGATCTTTAAGCCCTGATTGGCCTTGTGCCATTTATCGTGAGGCAGCAGGCTGTGCTTGCCCTTCAGCGCGGTCAGCGCGCCGATATAGGTCCATGCACGCGCCTCCCACTCGGGGCGCATACGGATGAGCTCCTGAAAGGCCGCAATAGCCGGTTCGATCTTGGTTTTGTCCTCCACTCCGGCATAAAAGAGCAGCCGGGCTTGCTTTAAAGCAGCCTGTGCCTCTGTGAGCGCTTCCGCGCTTCGTATGCCGACGGTTGCCGGCGGCAGGCCGGCGGTCGAGTCTGCCGGCGATAACAGGAGCAGTGCCAATATCCAGGCGGTAGTGTGCATATTCATGTCTGCGAATTGAGAGTGACAGGTCTGTTCTAAGGTACGCATCTTTTTTTTCGAATGTCAAGAAAAACCTGTTTAGGGTCTCTGCCCTATTTTGCATCCGCAGCGAGCGGTTTCGGTTTTCGGGTACCGGACCGGTTGCAGGAGGTCTTTCACCGGCCGTGACTCTGCCGCCGGGAGCAGCTGAAAATTTTAATTGCGAGAAGACGGATTTTTGGCTATTTTTTCTTTTGCCGGCGACCGGCCGGCGCACAGCGGGCTGCGGGCGCTGCCAGATCAGCCGCCCTCTAATCGGCCCTTTGTCTGAACAGCACTGCCATGATCGCGGGAGATCACAGTCATGCGAATCAACTTTAGCCTGATGGTTTTCGCTGCAACCCTTTTTGCCGTTGTGTATAGCGCTCACAGCAGCGCGGAGGACGCACTGTACAAGTTCAAATCCTTGATCGACCAGGGCGAATTCACCGAGGCGCAAAAAGCCATGCGCCTGGAGCTGGCGACCAATCAAGTTCTGCCGGCGGCCGACCGGTTGGCGCTGGAATTTGAGATCGAACGGCTGGATCGCATCCGCAAGGACTTTACCAGGTCCGAAGAGCAGGTGGTGCAGTATATTCGAACCTATATCCCCCAGGTCACGGAATCGGATCTGCGGAGATGGGAAAAGGAAAAGTCGTTGGAGTGCATGACCATCGACGGAGTTAAGCGATACTTTAGTCAGGCGGGGCCGAATCTTTTTCGCATCGACTGGCAGGCCAGAGCTATCAAAGCCAGCTATGACAAAAAACACGGTGTGATATCCAGCCGATTCAACTATGAGAAAGAGGCGGCGCAAATCATTGCGGCCAGCGAACGGCAGGGAGAGCGCCGGTTGGCGCCCCACCGGTTCCGCATCACCTATACGTTGACCGTCCACCCGGATGCGGTGCCGGCCGGAGAGACGATACGCGTCTGGCTGCCCTATCCGCGTGAGGACCATCCGCGGCAGACATCGATTCAGCTTTTCCATACGTCTCCGGAGCGGCATCTGGTATCGGACAACGATGCCTTTTTGCAACGCTCTCTGTACATGGAGCAGATCGCCCACGCCGGAGAGCCCACACTGTTCGTCTGCAGCCTCGGTTTTACCTCTTTCGCTGAATATTCGGCCATCGATCCGGCTAACGTGCAGCCCTATGATGTGCAATCCGCTCTTTATCAGCAATACACCCGCGAGCAGCCGCCGCACATTGTCTTTACGCCCGAATTGCGGCAGGTGTCCGAACAGATCATCGCTGGGGAGACCAACCCCTATCTGAAAGCCAAGCGGATATTTGAATGGATCGATGGCTGGGCGCCCTGGGCCAGAGCGCGCGAATACTCGACCATCGACAATATCAGCCGGTACGCCTATGAGAACAAGCACGGCGATTGCGGCATTCAAACCCTGCTTTTCATGACCCTGGCGCGGCTTAACGGCATTCCGGTGCATTGGCAGTCCGGTTTTGATCTCAAACCGGGGGAGGACAATCTGCACGACTGGTGCGAAATGTACCTCGAGCCCTATGGATGGGTTCTGGTGGATCAATCCTATGGGATCAAAAACTCTAAGGACGAGCGGGTAAAATGGTTTTGTCTCGGGAATACGGATCCCTATCGCTGGATCGTCAACGATGATTTTTCTCAGCCGTTGTATCCGGCCAAGATTTTCCCGCGCAGTGAGACCGTCGATTTCCAGCGCGGCGAAGTAGAGTGGCGCGGCGGAAATCTCTATTTCGATGCCTGGGATTATGATTACCATATTGACTATTTAACCGAATAACGATTCGCGGCCGTGGCGTCCCGATCGATACAGGTGATTTATGCGGACGAAAACCGGTAACAAAGAACAAAGAATACTTGATGCCGCGGTGGCGATTTTCGCCCGCGACGGCTATCATCACTCCAGAATCTCCGATATCGCTGAACAGGCCGGCATATCCGTCGGCAGCGTCTACCTCTATTTTGGCGACAAGGAGAGCATTCTCAACCGTCTGTTCAGCGATCTATGGGCCCGGTTGGCTGGAGAGTTGGAGGTTCAGTGTCGGCGGCAGGACCTCACAGCGGTGGAAAAATTGGACATCATGATCGACCTGATTTTCAACGGATTCGCCCACCATGCCGATCTTGCCGTGGTGTTCGTAAATGAACAAAATTTTCTTCTTGAGCACAGCCGGCCCGATTTCGTCAAGCATTATGAGGCCTATCTGCGAATGGGCACTCAGATTGTCCGTGAAGGGATTAAACAGGGGGTGTTCAGGCCGGACGTGGACCTGGTGGTTTTGCGTCATTTCACCTTCGGCGGCATCCGCCATCTCATCCACCTGTGGGCGCATGAACCCAAACGGTTTCCCCTGCTGCAGATGCGCTCAGGCATCAAAGAGCTGGTTAAAAACAGCATTCGGACATCGCGATAGACTGCCGGGCGGGGTCATGAGCGCCGCCTTCAACCCAAGACCTGCGGCGTGAAAAACTTATTGACAAGGGCGGCAATAATGCTTACTTTTAAAAAGTTGTAAGTATGGCCTTGAGCACAAACCCGGAAGGGTGATGAAAATCGCATTATTAGGTCTTTGTTTTTTCAATTTTTATTGTGCTGCTTTCGCTCAGCCTGCGCTGCATATCCAGGTTCAGGCGCTCCGAGATTTCCGTGCGATCGACACCGCGTTTGAAGCGCCGGTCACCATTGATTCCGTCTATGCAGCCGAAGGGCTGACATTGCAGCCAGGCCCCGGCCTTTTGGATGACCACCCCGGGGATCCGCGGGAATCGGTCGTTCTGCTGGCGTCGGTTAGTGCGGTAAATGGGGTGCATGCTCTCCAACCTCTCTCTTTGACTTCTCCCTTTCAATTTCATGAAGAAAACGGCCGATTGATTCTTCAAGAGTCCGGACAGCCGGTTTGGGCCTATGCCTTTGCCCCGCAGTTGCCGGCGGGAGTAGCGGAAAAATACCGGCGGGCTGATTATTTCCATCCGCTCTACGATCTGAACGGCCGTATGCTCACCGATGATTTTCCCAAGGATCACTATCACCATCGGGGACTTTCCTGGATGTGGCCGCATGTGCGGGTGGCGGGCCAGGAGTATAACCTGTGGGAGTCGGACGGCCATATCCGCCAGGTTTTTGAGAACTGGCTGTGCCAAGAGACAGGACCGGTGGCCGCAGTGGCGGGCATGCAGAGCTCCTGGCAGGTGCAGGATCATCGGATTTGCGATGAAAAGGTCTGGGTGCGGGTATTCCGCAGCAGCGAGCATGGGCGGGTCATCGATCTGCGGATTGTGCTTATCCCCCGCGAACCAATAGGCCTGTTGGGCGCTGCCAACAAAGGATACGGCGGTTTGAGTCTGCGATTTGCTTCGCGAGACTGCACGCTCATCACCTCCCCGCTGGGCAAAGAGCAGGAGGACAGCAACGACAAGCTCTTTACCTGGACCGATCTGTCGGCGCGGTTCGAGGGCGCCGACGATTTTTCCGGCATCACCGTTCTGCAGCATCCTGGAAATCCGGATGCGCCGGCGGAATGGTGCATTCGGCATTACGGTTTTCTCGGCGTGTCCTGGCCCGGCCTGCATCCGGTCACTTTGCAGAGCGGGCAACCGGTCACCTTCCGTTTCCGGCTCTGGCTGCATCGCGGACGCGGACCAGAGGCTTTTTTATCGACGGTGTATCATGATTTCACTCAGCCGCCGCAAATCCGTTTGGTCAAAAAATAATTCAACAGCAGTTCATCGTCAACAACCTCATCCCAACTAACATAAGGAGAAACACCATGGGTCTAATCGATTTTTTGAAGAACGTGGGTTCCAGCCTGTTCGGCGGCGGCAAGGACGAAGCCGAAGCCATCACTGAGATGCTCAACAAAGAGCTGCCGGGGAAGATCGCCAATCTTAAAGTCGAATTCAAGGACGGTGAGGTAACCCTGTACGGCAACTGTGAATCCGCCGAAGTGAAGGAAAAGGCAGTCCTGCTTTCCGGCAATGTCAAAGGCGTGGCCAAGGTGAATGACGCCAATTTGACGGCGCCGACTCCGGAGCCCAAGGACGAAACGGTTTATTATGAAATCGTCAAGGGCGACACCCTGTCCAAGATCGCCAAGCACTTTTACGGCAATGCCGCCAAGTATCCGGTGATCTTTGAGGCCAATCGCGAAGTCATCAAGAATCCGGACCTCATCTATCCGGGACAGAAAATTCGTATTCCGAAAATAAGTTAACGCTGGGCCGGCTGCTGGAGCGATGGGTGAGGGGGCGATGATTCAAGTGTGCACGGGCCCAGCGGCCAACAACCCGGCGGTCAGCCGGGTTGTGTGTTAAAAGCTCTGCTTGTTGTATCAATGGACTGCAAATCCCGACCACAAGGCCGGGATTTTTTTTCGTACCTTTTAGTTGAAAACACACTTGCAAACCTTGAGCGGATTTTGTATACTGGATGTAAACACGTGCCAAGGGTCTGTCCGGGAAAAGGACCATAAGAGGAGTTGTCGATGAATCATCACGGTTATCGCAGCCTGGACGAGACGGTCCGGGTCAGCCGGCGGGACTTGTTCAAGATCAGCGCAGGCGTCGGACTGCTGCTGGGCGATCCAACGGTCTGGGCGCAGAGCGCCGGCAAAGCACAGCCGCCCAGGACCAACGTCGCTGAAGCGCTCAAAATCGCCAGAACCGCGCATTCCCTGCCCGGGCCATTTCCCGGCCGCGTGGTCCAGGTGAACGATCCCAAAGTGATCCGCGACGCACGTGTTCAGTCCGATCTTCTTGTGAACATGTTTCATAAGGGATTGTCCCAGCTGACCGGTGAAGACGCGGAAAAGAGCTTTGACCTGTTTTTCCGCCAGAACGATGTGGTCGGAATCAAAGTCAATCCCGTGGGTCCCGGCGTCATCTCCACTCATCTGGAGCTGATCGATTGCGTCATCGACTGGCTGACCGCAAACGGCCTGGCGCGGCAAAATATCATCATCTGGGACCGGTTTGATTACATGCTGGCGGATGCCGGCATTACCAGTCAGCGCTTCCCCGGCATCGGCATTGAAGGATTGCAGACCATGGACGAGGCGGCGGCTGAAGGCAAGAAGGACGACAACAGCCGCTGGCTCAAGCCCGACGGCACGCACCGCTCCAGCGACCAGTTCGACCGGGAGGTGTACTATTGGGCCGAGGTGGAGGGCGACCCGGACCCCGCCTATTTGAACCAGCATGTGTTCAACGGCCAATACTCTTATTTCGGCAAGCTGCTCACGCAGAGGTTAACCAAGATCATCAATCTGCCGGTTTTCAAAAACACCGGCAACGGCGTTTCCATGGCGACGAAAAATATCAGCTACGGCGCCATCTGCAACACCGCGCGGCTTCATCGTCCGCTGTTCTTTAACGTGTGCGCTGAGGTGCCGGCTTTTCCGGTCATTCGCGACAAGCTGGTGTTGAACATCACCGACGGCCTGCGCGGCCAGTACGACGGAGGTCCGATGCCGGCCGCTCAGTTCGCCTACGATTACGGCGCTCTTTTCTTCGCCACGGATCCCTTTGCCCTGGACGCCGTGTGCCACCGGCTGCTGGTGGACAAGCGTAAGGAGATGAACGTCAAAGTGAACGAACACCCGCGCTACACCGAATATCTGCACCTGGCTGAGCAATACGGCCTGGGCGTCGCGTCGCTCGACCGAATCAACCATATGGTTGTTTAGTACGGTATGAGCATGCGCGCATTTTTTTTGCAGCTGGCAATGGGACTGGGATGCCTGTGGGGCGGCGCAGGGCTGCCGGCCTGCGGCCAGGAATGGCCGGGCGACGAGTTCGCTCCGGGCTGGCGGCGCGATCAGGCGCCGATGGTTTTTAGCACAAAGGATCTGTACGGCTATATCGACGGCGGCGCGGAGCTCTTTTTTGAATTTGGATTCAGTGAGCTCACAGTGCAGCGCTATCGCTGCGAAGAACGGGAGCTCAGCCTCGACCTCTATCGCATGAACGGCGCCGATGCCGCCCTGGCTGTTTATCTGGCAAAAAAGGGGGAGGAACGGCCGGTGCCGGGGGTGGAGGATCGCAACACCGGCGGCGACTGGCAGATCACGGCGTTGCGCGGGCGCTGGTTTATTCAGGTGAATAATCAGAGCGGCGAGCCGGACAATTTTTCCGCCATGATTCGACTGCTGCAGGGCGCCTTACGGCAGATTCCTTTGGAAGCGACGCAGGATTGGCTGCGGGACCTGCCCGCGGATCGGATTCCGGGTTCTGAGCTGCTGGTCGCCGGGCCACTCAGTTTGCAGATGGTGTACACGCTGGGCGAGGGCGACATTCTGCAACTGGGGGGCCGCCATTTCGGCGTCTGTGTCGAGATGGCGGACGGCGAGCAGCGCCGCTCTGCACTGCTGCGGGTGGACTATGCGGACACGGCGGCCTGCCGCGCGGCTTTTACGCATGTGCGGGAGAACCTGGATGCGTATCTCATCAAATTGGCACAGGATGAGGATTCGTTCACTTTCAGGGATTATAAAAATGAATACGGCCGGGTGGTGCGTTGCGGCGGGATTCTGGAGATCCGGCTGAACTTGCGCGGACTCTAATCGGATCGCCGTAATCGGTGACGGTTTCCGCGGTCTGTTGTCCATTCGATCAACACCGTCGGCCGGATATCAAGCCCGCAGATCGCCGCGGTTTTGGCTGTATGGATTTTCGACCAGATATTTTCATCCACTGCGGCCTCAGTCGTTACCACAGCAATTTAATCGCCATGATCGAGGCGGCCGCGGCCACGACCAGGCGGATCAATTTTTCTCCGCCCTGCAGATTGGCTCTGGCGCCCACCCACGCGCCCAGGGCATTGCCCGCGGCGAGCACGATGCCGGGCAGCCAGCGGAGATGGCCCGAGAGCGCGAACACCAGCAGGGCCGGCAGAGTGAAAAAGAGCATTAGAAATACTTTGTGGATGTTGACGGTCACGAGCTCCAGCTTTTCCAGATGATACAAACAGGCCATGATCATAAATCCCACCCCGGCCTGCAAAAATCCCCCGTAAAAACCGACGGCGACCATCGCGGGATAGAACAGCCAGGCAGAGGCTTTTTGCTGCTGACGGTTGTTGGCCTTGGTGATGGGAAGAAAAAGGGTGGAAACGATAAGGAGCGTGATCACGCCGAGAATTTTTTTAAAGGCCGCGTCACTGATCTGTACGGCGAACAGCGCTCCGAGCACTGCGCCGGGCAAAGTGAGCAGCGTGTAGTGGACGCTCTCTTTGTACCAGCGAACTTTTTTTTTATGATACGCGGCCACGGCCGACGCGCTCTGCATCACCACGGCGATGCGATTGGTGCCGTTGGCCGTAACGCTGTCCAGTCCAAGAAAAATCAGCGCCGGCAACGTCAGGATGGAACCGCCGCCGGCCAGCACATTCATGAACCCAGCGACCGCGCCCACGCCGAACAGCAGAAGATAGGAAAGGGAAAAATGTTCCACGGTCAGCCGTCAGCGCATGCGTTGACTGATGAGCTTGAACAGCGCCTCGGCCGCGGCCTGCGGGCCGGTGTGTTCCCACCCGGACAGGCCGAGCTGCGTGCGCAGCTGGCCGACCGCCACCTGGTGATTAAACAGGGTGTGCATGATTTTCGCCGCCAATTCTTCATGCTGGTTGCGCCGCTGCGGCGCACCGAAGGGATTGGCAAAGTAGCTGGCCACCAGACCTTTTTCCGTTGTGGTGCCTTTGGCCATGCGTTTGCCTTCGCTAAAGACCGGCAGAGCTTGCTCCGCGCTGGTGAACAGCTCCACCGCCGGATGGCTTTCGTCCACCGGTTCATAGTTGTTGGCGTAAAGCAGGTATTGCACCGGCGTTCCCTGGACGATGCGCTTGTACGTGCTGACCGGTAGAATGACCCGCGCGTTGACCAGATGGGGATTCATGAAAATAGAGCGATCCATCTGCTGAAACGCATAGCCGGTCTGCAGATCGTCCAGGCGCAGGAATGCGCCGGTCTCGGTGCCAAAGGCGGTCAGGTTCTTATCGATGGAACCCATGTCGTCGAAAATGACATCCATGTCGCTGATGTGCTCCTGGGCCAATTGACGAAAGGCCTCCAGGGTCTCGGATTTGCCTGCGCCGCTGTCGCCGATGATCACGATGTTGGCGGCCGCCTTGTTCTTGAGCCGGATGGCCACCATGGCGCCATGCACCGGCAGCACGCCGTGCTCCAGCGTCTGCACGTTGTGCAGGGTCAGCAGCATTTTTTTCATATAGCCGAAATAATCGACGCTCTCATCGTTGACCACATAACCGGTGAGGATGTTGTTCACCTTGTCCTGATGAAAGATGGTCAGCTCTTGCGTGAAGGGCAGGGGCGGACCGCCGAAGAGTAGGAGCAGATCCGGGCGTCGGTCGTTGATGTCCTCGAACTGCGCCAGTTCAAACAGATTGACCAGGGAAGTGCCCTGCGCCATGAAGCGTTTGTGAAAATAAGCAAAGGCCAGCAGTTTGCCGATTTTCGCCGGATAACAGAACCACTCCTCTGCATTGATGTCCAGATCGTGCAGGGGGTTTTGCCCCACTTCCTTGAACAGGCCGGAGCGGGTGTTCCTCTTGGGATAAAAGATCACCGGCGGTTCCAGCAGCGCCAGTCGGATGAACGGGATGTTGGCCAGCCCGCGATAGGCGTAAGGACAATTCCATTTGATGTGTTGATTGAGAATGCCGATCTGAGCGGCGGCCGGCAGCTGACGATAGACGCGAAATGGGGTTTCGATCAGATTTTCGCAGATGATGCGATAGGTGCGCAGGATCAACTGGCGCAGGGTCTCATTGGCTTTGATGAACTGGGCGTGATGAATGCTGTCGCGCGTGCGCAGTTTGGTCTTGGGCGCAGACAAGACGATATACCGCTCATACGAACGCCAGAAATCATACAGCCCTTCGACAAAGTCATAGATCACCTCGCGGTCTTCCAGCAGCCGCGCGAAGCGGCGGTTGAAGGAAGCGATCTCTTTCACCGAATGGGTGGTCAACAGCCGGAGCAGAATCACCGCATAGCGCAGCACCGCGGACAGTTCGTGGGGTTCCACCCGTTCCTGCAGGTTTTCATAGATGGGCGAGCCCTTGGCCGCCAGTTTCTCCAGATACCGGCAGACGATATGCTCAAAGGGTTTGCTGCGCAGCAGCTTTTCCGCGGTTTCACAATAAGCCGACGTGTAGTCGATGATGACTTTGTCGGCGTCGATGGAATAGGCTAGTTTCATGGAGGTTCACGCTCGATTTAAAGTACGGTCTAAAATAGAAAATCCGGGCCCGCGGGCTCGGAGGACGAAGGCATAATAGCCGTTTTTTAAAGAAAATGCAAGCACTTTTTCACAGCCGGCGGCTGTCAGCGGTTTGCCTGCCGGACCGCTTCGCCGGTCAAGCGGTAAAACGGTACTTTTTCAGGGTCTGCAGGCTCTCGCACAGCACCACTTTAAAGAATCCGGTGCACGGCACGGCGATGAGCATGCCGAGAATGCCGAAGAGATGGCCGCCGATGATAATAGCCACCAGCACCAGCACCGGATGCAGGTCCACGCTCTGGGCTACGACAAAGGGCTGGATAAAGACATCGTCGATCAATTTCAGTCCGGCAAAGGTCAGGATCACATAGACCGCCCGCATGGCATCGCCGCTGTCGAGCACCGAGACCACGATGGCCGGAACCATGCCGGCGATGGGGCCCACATAGGGGATCAGGTTCGCCATGCCGGCAAAGACGCCGATGAAGAGAAAGTATTTGACGTCCAAAAGCCAGAGGGCGATGGTGGCCAGCGCCCCAAAGGCCAGGGCGTCGAGGAATTGGCCGCGCAGATAGTTGCCCAGCTGCTGGTCCATTTTGTGGACCAGGTCCATGGAAAATTCAAAATAGCGGTTGGGCGCCATGCGGATGAGTCGCTTTTTCAGCTCACGGCCGTCCTTGAGCAGGAAAAAGATGATAAAGGGAATGGACACCGCATGAACGATGATGGAGATCGAGTCTTCAATGAGAAATTTGCTGATCTTTTCCAGCAGTCCTGATTTGACCGTGGTCATTTTTTCCATCAGGTTTACATCCGCCAAGCCGAGAAAGCCGAAGCGGCTTCGCACCATGGTCTGGAGCCGGTCCAGCGCCTGGCTGGTTTTCTCGCCGCCAAAGCCGGTCTGCAGGCTTTTAAGCTGATCGAACAGCAGCGGCACGAGTACGACCAGCAGCAGGATCAGCCCGGCGATCAACGTCGTCATCAGCAGGGTGGTGGCCGCGGTACGCGAAAGGCCGCGCGATTCGATGCGCGTGGCCAGGGGATCGAGGATATAGGCCAACAGAGCGGCGATGATCAATAGTTTCGCCGCGCCGCCGATAAAGATGATGAACAAACAAGCCAGAAGGAAAACCGACAACCAGAGAATCTTTTTATGGTTTCTAACTTGCATGCGTCATGCCGGCTGATTTGATTTTCTGCAATTCCTGATTGAGCTCCTGCGCCCGCCGATTGGTTTTGCGCAGGCGTTCAGCCATTAAGCGGGCGAGTCTGAAAACGATCTTTAAACCCAACCGGGGGTCGCGTTCCATTAAAGCGAACAGATCGGGCTGAAAAAAACCGAATATTCTGCAGGTCGTTTTCGCAACAGCGGTGGCGGATCGCGGCGCGTCATCCAGCAGCGCCACATCGCCGAAAAAAGCGCCGTCGCTCAGTTCAGAAAGTTGCAGCTGGCCGCTCTCGGAGATGATGGACACGGTGCCGCTCTGAATGATGTACATGCCCATGCCGGGCTCGTTCTCTCGGAATATGATCTCTTCCGCCTGGTACTCGCGCTCATGCAGAATGCGCACCATGGCCGCAATTTCGCGTTTGGACAGGTTTTCAAAAATGGGCACGCGGCTGAGAATGACGGGGAGATCGGACTGTCCGTTTTTATGATGAGACTCTGGAGATTTCCGAAAGAAATTTTTCAAGATCGCTCCTTGTGCTGAGAAGGGTGTCGGTTGCCCTGCGACCGATCCAGGTTCGTCTCCGGGTGTGCGCAGCGGCCAAACGTATGCATAAAAATTAGCATTTATCGGGCTGTTTATCAAGAAAAAAATCATTGGTCCTTGAATTATATTTTGTATATTTTGAGGTCAGGCGGAACGGGGCGATCGAACCGTTTGCTCCAGGCGATGTGGAACGATTCAATGAGGTTCTCAATGGGTTTGGGCTATGCTTTGACTAAAATACCCTGGAAGAGCATTCTTCCCTATGTCCCCACGGTCGTGGATACGGCCAGAGAGCTGCTGCGCAACCTGGGCAAAACCACGGCCGTCCAGCCGTCTGAAACGGCGAAGGATGTTCCCGCCGTGGGCCTCTCACGGCGGGTGCTGCAGTTGGAGGAAAATGAGGCCAGGCAGGCCGCTCTGGTTGCCCGGTTGGCCGAACAGCAGCAAAAGCTCGTCGAAAGCCTGCGCATCCTGGAATCCCGCGTGCAAATGCTTCTCTGGCTCGTCATCGTTCTGTTGGTTATCCTGGTGGCTCTGCTGATCTATTTTTTTGTTCATTCCCCGGCGCTCTAAGGGCGAAGCGCGACCACCCGATCCCTTCGCAAGACACATTGATTCGAATCAACTCTTATAAAGTTAAGCAAATGAAACGGCTCTCATTATTTCTCGGGATTTGCTTGTGCACCGCCGTTATCGCCTGGGCGCAAAAGACGCCCACCGGGCAGGCCAAGGATTTCTCCGTCAAGCCCTGCCTGCATTCCATCGGCTATGCCGGTCTGTGGCGCGGTCAGGCGCAGCTGTCTTTGGATCAATTTCTGCTCAAGGCCAAAGAGCTGGGCTATCACAACGTGATGATCATGGCCAAACGGCCGCATCTGTCGCCGCTGGATTATGATGAAGCGGCGCGAAAAAAGCTCAAGGCTCGGCTGGCAGAACTGGATCTCAAGCTGGTCTGTCTGGCCGGCTATTCTGATTTCACCGCCGGCATCGACAAACCCGGCATTCCCAACATCGATATTCAAGCGGCCTATGTCGGCGAGGTCGCCCGGCTGGCTCATGATCTCGGTTGCGACATGGTACGCATCTTTACCGGCTATGAACGTACGGGTATTCCCTACGACAGGCAGTATAGCCAGGTGCTGGAAGGCCTGCGACTGTCCGGCAGAGAGGCGGCCAAGTACGGCGTCACCCTGGTGGTGCAGAACCATCATGATATCGCTCTGCATCATGAGGCCATGTTCTGGCTGCTCAAGGAGGTCAACCTGCCCAATGTGATGGCCGGCTGGGACGCCTGGTCGCCGACATTGGAGGGATTGACGCCGGAGGAGATCCGCCAATCGGTGATCAAAATGAAGCCCTATCTGGTGCATACGATCTGTGCGCAGTACCGGCGGCATCCACGCTTCCACTATGCCAACGAGTTGACCAATTATCTGCGCCAGGAAGACGTCATTCGCGCTACGGCCATGACCGATCCTGAGGGCATCATCGATTATAAAACGTTTATCAATGCGCTAAAGGATATCGGCTATCAGGGCTACATCGCCTATGAGATGTGCGAAGTGCTGGATGGCGGCGGCTCCATCGAGAACCTGGATCATACGGCCAAAGAGTTTTTAAAATTTCTCGAGCCGTTTAAATAAGAAACCAGTTTAGGATAGTCAGGCCAGTGGCTCATCCGGCCGCACGCCTGCTTCGCGGTCCTCGCAGTCCGGGCAAGTTCTATATAACCGCAGGTAGCGTGTTCCCTTCGACCCAGCAGGATCACCCTTCACTCAGACAAGCGAACAGGGATGCGTATGAAAAAAATGTGTCTGTTGCTACTGCTCTGCCTGTACGCCGGGACCGCCGCCCCGGCGACCATCGAATGCGTCGAGTCTCAAGAGACCCGACCCTGGGTTTACTGGTGGTGGATGGGCAGCGCAGTGGATGAGTCCAACCTCACTCGTCTTCTGCAGCTCTATCAGCAAGCCGGTTTCGGCGGTGTGCATATCATCCCTATTTACGGCGTGCGGGGTGAGGAGAGCCGCTTTATCCCGTTCCTGAGCGAGCGCTGGCTGTCCATGCTCGCGCATACGGTGAAGGAGGCCGGGCGGTTGGGCCTGGGAGTGGATATGACCGTTGGCACCGGCTGGCCTTACGGCGGACCCTGGGTACAGCAGCAGGATGCGGCAAAAACCTGGCGCGTAATAAGAGTTGCCTCCCTGCAGGAAGCGAAACAAACCGGAGAGCGGATCGTTGCGGTGGATTCCACCGGCAACGCCGGATATTTTGCCCTGCTGGAAAAGCCGACGGGCATGCGGGTCAAACGGGCGGCGCCGGGCGGTGAGGGATGGGTGATTGATTATCTCTCATCGCAAGCGGTGCGCAATTATTTCGCCCGGTTTGACAGCGCCTTCAACGGCTATATGGGACCGATACCACGCGCTTTTTATCACGATTCCTTTGAAGCCGCGGGCTGCAACGGCACAGACGACTTTATGGCGGAATTCCATCAACGCCGCGGCTATGATTTCAACCAATGGCTGCACGCTTTTTACGGCGCCGCCGGACAAGAGACGGTGGGACGCGTGCTCTGTGATTTTCGCGAAACCGTGTCAGACCTGTTGTTGGACCACTTTACCCGCCTATGGGTGCGTTGGTCCCATGGCCATAAAACCGTCACCCGCAACCAGGCGCACGGCAGTCCGGGTCATCTACTGGATCTCTACAGTGCGGCGGATATTCCGGAAACCGAGGTGTTCGGCTCCAGTCTGTTGGCCATCCCCGGTCTGCGCAACGACTCCACGGTGTTCCCCCAGTCCGGCAGACCCGATATTCTGGCCAACCAGTTTGCCTCCTCCGCGGCTCACGTGGCAGGCAAAAAGCTCGTCGCCTCCGAGACCTGCACCTGGCTGGCTGAACATTTCAAGGTCAGCCTGTCGCAGGTCAAGCCGGAGGTGGATCGTCTGTTTACCGCCGGCATCAATCATATTTTTTTTCACGGCATGACCTATTCGCCGGCAGACGCCGCTTATCCGGGCTGGATTTTCTACGCCTCTACGCAGTTTGATCCGTTCAATCCCTTCTGGCGCGACCTTCCTGAACTCAACCGCTATATCAGCCGATGTCAGTCCTTTTTGCAGCAGGGCCAGGCGGACCCGGATGTGCTGCTCTATTTTCCCCTGCACGATATCTGGTCCAGCAAATCCGGCGAGAACGGCCAGCTGCGTTTGCAGGTGCACAATCCTCAACAGTGGTTGTACGAAACCGAGTTTAATCGAACCGCCTCCTGGCTGAAGCAGCAGGGGTATCAGTTTGATTATCTCTCTGACCGGTTGTTGCAGAATGTCGAATGCCGCAAAGGAAAACTACAGACCAAAGGGTGTCAGGCGCGCATGCTGGTGGTGCCAGCCTGCCGGTATATGCCGGAAGAGACCCTGGAGAAAATTCGCGCGCTGATCAAGGCCGGGGCGCCGGTGGTGTTCTGCAATCACTTGCCTGAGGATGTTCCAGGGCTTGGACGGCTCGAGCAGAGACGGGCGCGATTTAATAAGTGCAAAGCCCAACTCTTGTCCATGGGCGTGAGAACAGATCTTGCCGCGACCTTGGCGGAGCATTCCATTCATGCTGAATCTCTGGCCGGCAAAGGCCTGTCCTACATGCGGAGGGTCACGGGCAATCGGCGGATCTATTTCATCGCCAACCTCAGCGATCAGCCGGTGACCGAATGGATGCGGTTGTCTGCCGACATGGCCTCCGTGACGTTGCATAACCCCCTGACCGGCCGCAGCGGCCCGGCGTCCGTGGACGCGCAAAACAGAGTCTATCTTTCTCTCAAGCCCGGCCAGAGCTGCATTCTTCTTTCGAATGAGGATGAACGTACGGTGCCATCTCCTGCGCCGCTGCGCGAAACAGACCGGGTGATCGAGATCGCCGGTCCCTGGCACGTGCGATTCCTGGACGGAGAACCGGCTGTGCAGGCGGATTCCATAACCGTCTATGCTCTGTCCTCATGGACCGGGTGGCCTTTGCGCAACGCAGAGGCCTTTTGCGGCGAAGTGCGTTATCAGACGCAAATTTTTAAACCGGACCGTGCGGCGGCCGCGTGGCGGCTCAAGCTGGGGAAAGTGGGCGAAAGCGCCCGTGTGTTCCTGAATGGGAAAATGATCGCCGCCTGCTGGTCGCTGCCTTTTGAGTGCGAGATCGTCGATGCCGATTTGCACGCGGGAGAAAACCAGCTGACCATCGATGTGGTCAATCTGGCGGCCAATCGCATCGCGGACATGGACCGTCGCGGCGTGCAGTGGAAAAAGTTTTACAACATCAACATCGTCAACACCAAATACAAACCCTTTGATGCTTCGGCCTGGCCGCCCATGCCCTCCGGTTTAATGGGACCTGTACGGCTGACGGCGTTGGAGAGAGTCGTCGACTGAGATGAGCGGTCGATCTCTGAGGAGTCGCGCATGTCCTGGAAGAAAACAGCGCTGTGGTGTTTGATTATTGGCCTATCGGCGTGCAACAAAACGGCGACGGTTTCGTTGAAAACCGAATGTTTGCACACCATGCGGCAATTGGTGGACGCCCTGCTGACCGTGCAAAACGTTCACAAGGATGACAAAGAGTACGGGGGCCTGTTTTGCGCGTCCTGCGGTGTCTATCATACCCGCGCCGCGGAAGCGGTTTATCCCATGGCCGTGGCCTATCGTGAGACGGGCGATCGATCCTATCTGGACGCCGCGATCAATTTGGGCCATTGGCTGCTCCTGCAGCAACAAGCCGACGGCTCCTGGAAGGAAACACCGGAGGAGTGGACCGGCACCACCACGGATCAACTGCTCATGCTGCTGTCGGCGTTCCCTATCCTCCAGCCGCATCTGACGCAACAGGAGTCGGTCCTCTGGAAAACCGCCATGCACAAGGCCGCGGATTATTTGACGAATGTGATGAGTCCCGACTTTGCCAGCATTAATTACTGCGCTACTTCGGCGGCCACGCTGGCTTTGATGCACCGTCTTTTTCCTGATGAAAAATATCAGACCAAAGCCCGGTGGTTGGCGAGACAGACGGCGGCCAAGATGGATGAAGAGGGTTTTATCCACGCCGAGGGCGATCGATCCTACAACGTCAAATACGGCGCCGATATCGGTTATGAAATCGATATGTCGCTCTGGGGGCTGGCGCTTTATGCCCGCCTGACGGCGGATTCCCGGGTGGACAGTTTGGCCTATGCCTCTCTGCTCACGCACCTTTATTTTGTCTATCCAAACGGCGCCATCGACGGTTCATGGGGGATTCGTTCCAATAAGTGGACCACCTATGGCAGCAAGACGGCTGACGGATGCCAAATTTTATTCGGCTTATTTGCCGCAAGAGAAGGCCGTTGCCGAACGGCTGCGTGGCGAAATCTCCTTTATTTGCGCACCATGATGAAAGACGGTTTTATCGGTTACGGTCCGCAATATTGGCAGCTCTTTTCGCAGCCGCCCTGTCTCTACCCGACTTTTGTCCGATCCAAAAATCTTGCCCTGGCAGCTGAGTGGGGGGAACCGGGCAGCGGTTCATTGCCTAAACTGTTCAGCGATGAAACGGGGTGGATGCGTCATTTCCCGACGGTCGACGTTTGTTTGGTGCGCACGAAAACCATGATGGCCACTATTTCCAACTATCATTATCAGGACCTGCAAAGGCGCTCCCAGAGCAAGTATATGCATCGGCCGGCGGGGGGCTCGCTGTGCAATCTATGGGTTCAGGATCACGGTTTTTTGCAGATCTCCAGTCAAACAGAATATCATCGCTCGGAGCCCATGCATTTTCCGCCCATGGATGAGATCCTGCCGCTGACGCCGCGCATCGAATTTTTCAACCACAACGGCTATTTTACCAATTTGTATGAATTCGATGGCAGAATGGCCGTACAGGCGGAAAAGGAGATGGTGGTCAGCACGGCAGGAGAATTGTGCGATCACAACTTTATACCGGGCGGCGTGGCGTATCGCTGGTCTCACCGGTTCGATGAAAAGGGGATTGAAAAAACCGTCGATCTTCGCTATCATGACGGACCGCGAGCGGTTCGCATCGTTGAACCGATCGTCTGGTGGCCCGATATGCACTTTACTCTTCAGGATGCGCGGACCGTGTTGATAACAACGAACAGGGCCCATTTTTCTCTTCAGATAACGAGCGGGGACGTGGAATGTACGCTGGGCGAGCAGAAGGAAAAATATCGTTGGCCCTTTCCGGCCATGCGGGCGTTCCCCATCGTCCTAAAAGTCCATAAACCGGATTCACTGTACCGAACGCGGATTGTCTATCGGCTGAATGTTCGTGCTTGAGCCGAGGGAGCCTCCTCGCAGAATCACCATCAAAATTTTCTTGCATAGTACACCGGTGATTGGTATTATACCGGCGAACGCCTTTTCCGGGAGACGACTCATGAAAACACATATTCTTGCCTGCCTGGTTCTTTGTACGTTTTGCCGCGCCGCGGATCCCTTGCGAATCGTTTCCGTCTCTCCCCAGGGCTCTGTGGCTTTCAGCCATGATGTTCAGACTATTACGGTCACTTTTAATCAACCCATGACCGCTCTACAGGCAGCCCCCACCGAACTGGCGCAGGGGCCTTTGTCGGTTCAGCCCGCGGTAAAAGGCAAATATCGCTGGATGGGCACGCGCACGCTCGCTTTCACTCCGGACGCCCCTTTCAGGATGGCCTCGCGTTATGTGGTTACGGTTCCAGCGGGCGTGAAATCCATCTCCGGCCAAACGCTGGCTGAGGCCTACACCTGGTCCATCGAGACGCCTTTGCCGCGACTGCTCGGTTCCAAACCCAATCACGAGGCCAAACGGCTTCGCCTGGATCAGAGTTTTTATCTGCGCTTCAACCAGGCCATGGATCTCAATCGCATCGCCGGACATATTTATCTTTTAGACGGAACGGTCAATCTGCCGGTTGATTTCAGCTTTCCCACAGAGGAGGAGCTCGACTGGCAATTAGGGGATGATACCACGCGTGTGATTAAAGTCAAACCGCGTTCAGCGCTGAAAAAAGGCCGCACCTACACGTTGACTGTGGCGGAGAATCTGCCGGCCGCGGAGGGCGATCTAGGAGTGGCTGAGACCAGCCGGTTGTCGTTTACCACCTTTGGGCCGCTGCGTTTCGTTCGCTATGCCAGCGCCGATGCCAAAGAACCTACGGTGATGAAACCCAACAACGGAATTCAGTTTTTTTTCAGCAATCCGGTCGCCTATTCAGAACTGGTCAAGCAGCTTTCGTTCACACCACCGGTAAACATCCCCGACTATTACAAGGATCGGACCGGCGTTTCCGCCAATCCATCGCTTGCGCTGGAATTCCGGCCGGAAACCGCCTATTCGTTCACGATTTCTCAACAGCTGTGCGATGATTTCGGCAACCGGCTGGATAAACCCATCACCGGAGCGTTTACCACCACCGCCTATCCTCCGCGGGTTTCGCTCAACACCGGCGCCGGAGTGCTGGAAGCCAACGGCGATCGCCGTTTTCCCTGTTACTTTGTCAATGTCAACAGCGTCGGCCTGCGCATGGGACTGGTGCCGCCCGATCGTGTGGTGCCTCTGCTGCTCCATCCCGACAGTCTGTACGCGCCGGCTTCCCCTCTGCCGGCCAATCTGTTCATGGTGGATCGCACCTGGTCCATGGAAAATCCGCTTAACGTGAAAACCGTTCGTCCTCTGGAAGTGGACTGGCTGCTGGCCGGCAGGAAAAGCGGCCTGGTGCTGGCCGAGATCGATGACCGGATCTCTAAAGGGGCGGAACGCTATAAACGCATTTTTCTACAGGTGACCGATCTGGGCGTATCGGCCAAGTTTTCCGCCGTCAACAACGTCTTTTGGGTGACCCGTCTTTCCGACGCATCTCCGGTGGCCGGCGCGCGCGTGGAGGTCCGCGACGACGACAATAATAAACTTTGGAGCGGCGCGACCGATGAGCAGGGGCTGGTCGAGTCGCCCGGATGGCGGGAGCTGAAAGTCAAGCAGACCGACCGCTGGTCCACTCCGCGCCAATGGGTTCTCGTGTACAAGGATCTGGATGTCGCCTACGCCTCCTCCGACTGGGGGACCGGCATCGAGCCGTATCGTTTCGACATCTCGTATGAGTGGAATCCGGAGCCGATTAAAAAAGAGGGGATCCTGTTCACCGACCGCAACCTGTACCGCGCCGGTGAAACCGTGCACATCAAGGGGCTTTTGCGGGAAAAAAAGTTCAGCGATTGGCAGCCGCCGTCCGTTAAACAGGTGCGGCTCAAGATCCATGATTCGCGCGGTACGCTCATCCACACCGACACCTTGGCGGTGTCCTCCTTCGGTTCCCTTAACATGGATCTGGCGCTCGATGAGCTCGCGCCGCTCGGCTATTACGACGTGGTGGCGGAAAGCCTGTCGGCCACGGAGGAGAACTATGGTTTTATCATGAACAGTTATTTTCGCGTCGAGGCGTTTCGGCCCGCGGAGTTTTCCGTGACCATGGTTCCGGAACAGGAAAGCGTCCTGCTGGGCGACAGCGTCCGCACGCATGTCAAAGGCGCCTATCTGTTCGGGGCCGCCATGGCGCATCAGGAGATCGCCTGGCGCATATTCATGAACCGGTCGAGTTACACGCCGCCGGACCGCGAGTCCTGGTCCTTTGGTCCTTGCGATTGGATGGAGGACTCGGCGGACTATGCCGGCCTTCCGCTCAGCCAGGGCAAAGACGTGCTCGACCGTGACGGCCAGTATCAGCTGATCGCGCGGGCAAAAGCGGAGAACATCGACCGGGCGCAGCAGCTGGTGGTGAGCGCGGATGTCAAGAGTCCGGGCAATCAGGTCATCGGCGCCAACGCGTTGATCACCGTGCATCCGGCGGATTTTTATATCGGGCTCAAGCCTTCCACCACCTTTGCCCAGGCAAACAAACCCTTTGCGTTTCAGATGATCACGGTATCGCCGGATGGAAAACCACTGCCGGACCGCAATGTTAAAATCAAGATCGTTCAGCGGCAGTGGCATTCGGTGCGCAAGGCGGGCATCGATGGCCGCTACGAGTGGCTCAGCCGTTATGTGGATACGCCGGTGGATTCCGTTCGTCTGAGCAGTCAGAGTGAACCGGTCTCCTCCTCCTTTACGATCAAACAGGCGGGATATTATCTCCTGCGTGCGGAAGGCAGCGATCCGGCGGGCCGCAAGACGGTGTCTGAAGTGACGTTTTATGTGACCGGCAGCGGCTATGTGGCCTGGGAGCGCGAGGACGACGACCGCATCGAACTGGTTGCGGATAAGAACCGCTATCAACCCGGCGAGGTGGCGCGGGTGATGGTCAAATCGCCTTTTGAAAAAGCCCGGGCGCTGGTGACCCTCGAGCGCGAAGGCATTTTATGGCAGCAGGCGATATCTTTGCAGGGCAGCACGCCGACCATCGAAATTCCGATCACCGAGAGCTATTTGCCCAATGCGTTCATCTCGGTCATTCTGCTGCATGGGCGCAGCAGCAGTCTTGTCTTTTCGCAGGAAGGGGAGGACATTGGCCGTCCGGCGTTTAAAATCGGCTATGCCAATTTGACCGTGGATGCCGGCAGCAAACATCTGCGAATGACCGTCAAGGCGGATCAGGAGGAATATCGCCCCGGAGAACCGGTAACCGTCACTGTGGAGGTTCGGGATCATAAAGGCCGGCCCGCGGCGGCCGAGGTCACGCTGGCGGTAGTGGATCGCGGCATTCTGAACCTGACCCGATATGAACTGCCGGATCCGTATCTCGCTTTTTATAGTCTGCGGCCGCTGTCGGTGCAGACTTCGGAGACGCGTCTGCATGTGGTGGAACAGCGCAACTATGGGCAAAAGGGTGAGGCGCGCGGAGGCGGCGGCGCCGAATTCGGCGAACGGGAGACCGATCTGCGCAAGAATTTCAAATCCGCCGCCTATTGGAATCCCGCGCTCATGACCGACGCAGACGGCCGGGCGCAGGTCACCTTCACCCTGCCGGACAATCTCACCAGTTTTAAAATTATGGCCGTGGCCCAGACGTTGGACGCCAAGTTCGGCAGAGCGGCCAACGAGTTCAACGTCAAGCTGCCGATGCTGCTGCAAGCTGCGCTGCCGCGCTTTTGCCGCAAGGGAGACCGGTTCGAGGCCGGCGTGGTGGTGCATAACTATTCCGGCAGAAAAGGCAAAGGCACGATCAAGGTGGAGGAGAGCGGCATCACCCTCAAAGGCGCAAAGCAGGTCGATTTTGAACTGGAGAACGGCGACAGTCGCGCTGTTCTGTTTCCGTTTGCCGCTGATCAGATGGGCCGGGCGGTCCTTCGTTTCCGCTGCACGATGAACGACCTGTCCGACGGTTTAGAGAAAACGTTGACGGTTCAGGCGCCGATGGTCGCTGAACACACCGCAGTCTATAAGCGGGTTGAACAGAGCGTCAAAGAAAAACTGCAGCCGCCGGCGGATGTGCATAGCGAGTTGACCACGCTGGAGATGTCCGCCGCCTCTTCGGCCATGGCCGAGTTTTCCGGCGCGGTGGAGTATCTGCTTGCCTATCCCTATGAATGTCTGGAGCAAAGGATGTCCAAAGCGCTGCCGTTCATCGTCTCGGCTGATCTGGTCAAAGCCTTTGCCATTCCCACGGTCGGTGAGCAGGATTACCGCGCCGTGGTCAACTCTATCTTGAAGGACCTGGTCAAGTTTCAGAACGAGGACGGCGGTTTCAGCTACTGGCAGGGAAACGGCCGTTCATGGCCGTTCGTTAGCGTTTACGCAGCCTACGGCTTGACGCTGGCGAAAAAAGCCGGTTTTCGGATCGATGACGACATGCTGGATCTCGCCCTGGATTATCTGCGTCAGGTGCTGAACGGCGACGTGTCCCGTGACAGCTTTCCCTATGATGATCTGTGCTGGAAAACCACCGACTGTTTTATCCTTTATGTGCTGGCGTTGAACGATCGAACGGATGCGGGCTATGTGGAGAAATTGACCACCCGCAGCGATGATCTGCCCTTGACCGGCCAGACCTATCTGTTGCGAACGGTTCAACTGCTGTTGGATCAGCCCAAGGGCAACACCGGACTGCAAAACGGGGTGGTCAAGTCAGCCCGCAAAGCCGGGCTGACGGCCAATCCCCTGGAGGCGCGCAGAACCGAACTGGTGCAAAAAATGATGAACCGGCTGCGCGTTTCACCGACCACCGCCTATTTCGAAGAGCCGGAGGGCGACCTGGTGTGGATCTTTCACACCCATGTGCGCGCCACGGCCCAGTGTCTACAGGCGCTGCTGGAGGCAGGGGCCGACATGCCGATGGCGGAGAACGTGGTGCGCTGGCTGTTGACCAACCGCAAAGACGGCCACTGGAGCAACACGCAGGAGAATTTTTACGTGCTGCAGGCGCTGTCCACCTATTTTGAACGGTATGAAAAAGTTGAACCGCGTTTCGAGGCGCAGATCAAACTGGCAGGCCGGCAGGCGCTGTCGTTTCTTTTTGCCGGACGGTCGACCCATATCGAGCGCCGTTCCGAATCCCTCGCCTCCTTCGGCGCCAAGCCCTTTGATGTGGAGATCAAAAAAGACGGCGACGGTGCGCTGTACTATGGCCTGCGCCTGAGTTATTTCCCCCTTCAGTTCAAAGAGCCCATGGACCAGGGCATGGCGGTTTTGAAATCCGTCACCCCGGTGGAGACGGCTTTTCTCAAGGACGGTTCTTATCCGCTTGGACAGGTGTTCCGGGTCACCCTCACTCTGGAGACTCCGCTGGATCGTTATTTTGTCGTCATGAACGATCCGTTGCCCGCCGGCCTGGAACCCATTCAGATGGATCTGGAGGGCGTCAGTGCAGCGGTGCAGCAGTATGATGAGCAGCAGACCGACTGGTGGAGCGGTTTCACCCATGTGGAAAAGCATGACGACCGGGTGCTGCTGTTCGCCGACTATCTGCCTGCCGGAGTGACCAGTTATTCCTATCTGGTGCGTTCGGTCACCAAAGGCCGTTACTCCGTGCCTCCCACCAAGGCGGAAGAGATGTACACCCCTGAGGTGTTCGGCCGCACGGTAAGCAAAATGATCGATGTAAAATAAGTGTGAATCCATGGGAGCTTTTATGAAAAGAACAAAAAATGTAATGGTCATTCTGTCCCTCGCAGCAGTCGGCTGGATCTGGCCGCAGGTCTCTGCTGCAGATGAAATCCACGGCGCTCCGGTTCAACAAAAACGCGCCGAGCTGCTGTGGACCAAGGTGTTGTGCAAACAGCCAGGGCGTTACATCGGCTGGCCGTCCATCTGTCTGCGGCAGAACGGCGAGCTGGTGGCGGTGTTTTCCGGCGACCGGGATGAGCACGTCTGTCCCTGGGGCAAAGTGCAGATGATCAAGAGCACCGATGGGGGTGAGACCTGGAGCGCGGAACGAACCATCTGTAACACGCCATTGGATGACCGCGATGCCGGCATTGTCGAACTGCCCAACCAGGATCTGCTGGTCACCTGGTTCACCTCTGTGGCCTACGCGGCAAGAATCAAGGATCGATCGAGCCTACGGCCGGCATCGCCCGAGTTCTATTGGGCGCTGCACGATGAAAAGATCAGCCAGGCGGTCAAAGAGGAGTGGTTGGGTTATTTCACTGCGCGCTCTACGGACGGCGGCCTCACCTGGGAAAAGCCGGTCCGCACCCGGGGTTCTGCCAATCATGGACCGGTTTTGCTCAAGGATGGCCAATTGTTGTTTGTCGGCCGCCACCACGGCGGCGATAACAACTCTGCGGTGTGGAAAGACACCCAGCACGCCGTTACCGTAGAAGAATCGTGCGATGGCGGCCGTTCCTGGCAGTTTCTAACCAACATCGAACCCACACCGCCGGATGAGATCGAGCAATTCCATGAGCCGTTTGCGGTGGAAACCAACGACGGCCGTATAGTGGCGCAGTTCCGTTTTCACGCCAAGCCGGCGCCGGGTACGAAACATCGCGATGATTCCCAAAGCACGCTGCGCCAGGCAGAGAGCAGCGACGGCGGCCGCACCTGGACGCGGATGAAGCCCACGCCCATTCAGGGGTATCCGCCGCATTTGATTCGGCTCAACAGCGGCAAGGTGTTGACGGTTTACGGCCGCCGCATACAGGCGTTCGGCGAGTATGCCTGTTTGAGCGATGATCAAGGCCGCACATGGGATGTGGCCCATGAGATCAAGCTGGCGGGGAATTTCAACGGCGATCTCGGCTATCCGGCGTCGGTTGAATTGCCGGACGGATCGATCCTGACGGTTTATTATCAGTCGGAAAAAGAGGGTGAGAAAACCTGTCTAATGGGGACCAAATGGCGGGTGAAAAAATAGTGTAACAAGTGCACTCTGGTGAACCTGAGCAGAGTGCGGGCAGTATGGGTTAAACGTTATGATCATTGGCACGCGGAATCTGACGACGTAGCCTGAAAGCCTTCCTTATCATTGAATCTGTGGTGAGTATGAAGAACTATTTGCGCTCTGTAATGGCCATAACGCTGGTTTGGATTTCAATGGGCCTGGCAAATCCCTCTCCGAACTTGATCCACCATCCCGCAAAAAAACGGATCACGGTCAAGACGGATTCTATGACCCTCGTCTTATCCTATGAACGCGGTTGTG
>DAIQOA010000020.1:0-38037 GCA_036788095.1 bacterium
AGGATCTCGGCCAATCGCAATCGCTGCAGATGCTCCAGCTTGTGCATGCCGAAGAGAAAAGGCGCCAGCCAGATCTCCAGAGAATCCAGCAATCCACTCTCCGAAAAATCCGCAAGATTTGCGGCAGCGGGCAAATGGCTCCGCGCCCACTCGACGCGGCTTTGCAAGCGAACCGCGTCGCGCTTCCAGGGCAAGCAGGTCAGTCCTGCTCTGCGAATCCCTTGCAGCAGAGCTGTCCGCACCTGTTCTTCAGTGGGATCGATCGCTTTTTCTTCCAGCACCAGATGATCCAATTTGCGCACGCGCCGGGCGCGGACTCTGTTCTCCACGTGATCCCAGGTCACTTGATCTTGAACCTGGATGGCATGGGCAAAGGCTGACTCCAGCCTATCGACGCTGATCGGCGCAGCCAGATAAATTTTCCCCTCTGAACCAGCGGCGTCGACGTCCGCCACTGCCAGAAAGCGTTCACCCGCCAAAGCGTTTGCGCCGGTTAAAGTGGCGATCATGCCGTTAGCCAGATGGTAGGTGTTAGGCCGGTCCGGATGTCTGGCAGCCACGCGATCCGGATAGGCGAGAGCCAGCAGCAGGCCGCTCGCCTGTTCCAAGGTCTGTTCGCTCAAATCAGCGTTGCGTTTCTTTTTACCGGCTGTTGGCTGTTTATTCGCGCTGCTGGCGGATGCCCCGGTCATCTCCAGCAGTTTGTTCTTCTGCGCCAGGATGCGCTCGCGGACAGCCGCGGGGCTCTGTCGCAACCGGTCCAGACGTATACGCAGATCCGGATCCGCTCTGCCGGCATGGTAGGCCGGCTCAGGCTCTTCCAGCAGGGCGGCTAATTCACAGGCTTCAGCGCCAAGCCCCTGTTCTTTGGCCTGAAGGAGCATGTGGCTGAGCCTTGGATGGATGGGCAAACGGGCCATGGCTTTGCCGTGCTCAGTCAAGGAAAGGTCCGCGCTTATGGCGCCCAGTCGCTGAAGCAGTGCCTGAGCCCGGGCCAGATGGGCGGCAGGCGGCGGATCGAGGAAAAGGAGCGTTTGACCCAAGGGATCGCCCCAGAGCGCCAGATCCAGCGCCAGATTGGCGAGATCGGAAATCTGGATCTCTGCTGCCGGGTGTTCGGGCAACTGCTGCTGTTCGTTCTCAGTCCACAGCCGGTAACAGACGCCCGGGCCCTCGCGGCCGGCGCGGCCGCGGCGTTGGTCCGCTGCAGCTCGAGACACCGGCAGAGTGACCAGACCGGACATGCCTCTGCGCGGATCAAAGCGCAGCCTGCGCGTCCATCCGCTGTCGATCACCACGCGCACGCCCTCGATGGTCAGGCTGGTCTCCGCGATGCTGGTGGCAAGGATGACCTTGCGTTGCTCCGCCGGCGCCAGCGCCGCTTGCTGCCGGGCGAGGGGGAGATCGCCATGCAACAGATGAACCTGCACGGGTTGCGGTGTGCGGCCGTAAAGAGCCTCTTCGACGCGACGCATTTCGCGCATGCCGGGAAGAAAAACCAGCAGGTCGCCGGCGTGCGCTGCCAGCGCTCGAAGCACGGCGTCGGCGGTGCGGAGCTCCAACGGCCGGAGGTCGGCTGTCCGGGCGTAGCGGGTTTCTACAGGGAATGACTGTTCATTCATTTGTACCACCGCCGCGGGGTGGAGTAGGCGGGCGACCGCGCATCCATCCAGCGTGGCGGACATCACCAGAATAGCCAGGTCCGGGCGAAGATGCTGCTGCGCATCCAGGCTAAGAGCCAGACCGAGGTCCGCATGAATGCTGCGCTCGTGAAATTCATCAAAGATCAGCAGTCCGACGCCGGGCAATTCGGGGTCTGCATGGAGCATGCGGGTGAGGATGCCTTCGGTGAGGATCTCGATGCGGGTGGCGGAGCTGACCACGCTTTGACCGCGGATGCGGTAGCCCACGGTGCGGCCCACCGGTTCGTGCAACTGCTGCGCCATGAACTCTGCAGCACGGCGCGCCGCCCACCGCCGCGGCTCCAGCATGAGGATTTTTTTTCCATTGCTCTGACCGGCCTCCAGCAGGGCCAGAGGAAGATGCACGGTCTTGCCGGCGCCTGGTGGTGCGCTCAACACCACTCGCCGTGAGCCGGCCAGGCCGGCGATCAAATCCGGAACTATTTTTTCAATTGGGAAACGCTGGTCAATCATTTGCATGAAAGGTCGATACTTTCTTAAGGCTGGAGCCTGGAGCCTGAAACGGCCGCTGCAGGGCCGGTCAGCCATACGACGGTCGCGCCCCAGCCGCCGCGCTCTTCGCCGGCCAATCGATAGTGAACGACATAGGGCAATCGCTGCAGTATCGCATGAACGGTAGCCCGCAGCGCTCCGGTCCCCTTGCCGTGGATGACGCGTACTTCCAAAATGCCCTTCTCCCGGCAGACCTCGAGATACTCCGGCAACAAATCTTTGACCTCCTGCGGCAGGAACATGTGCAGATCAAGAGTGCCGTCAATCGGTATTTGAACGGGTTCTGATTCCGCCATCCATAACCTCCAGGGTGTCAGTCCATGTCAGGGTGGTGCGATAGCTGACCGCAGCCATCGGAGAAGTGACGGTCAGCGGTATTGGCGGCCTGGCATACACCGTGGTCAGCGAACGGATCAACCGCGCCCCGGGATACATGAGCCAGGTCGCTTTGACCCGCAATGATTCGGGCGGCTGCGCCCCCCACTCAAACGTCAATTTATTTTTATGGTGGACGAATTTGACCGGGCTCTCCACGTCCTCCAGGGTCAGGGTGTCCGGCTGAATGAGCACCTTGACATTATGCCAGGGCGTGGTCGTGTGCAGCAGCCAATCGATCCGTACCGTGTCCTTCTTCCCTCTTGCAGCCGTCTGCTCTCCAGAGATGGTCATCCACTCGGCCGTGAACGGCACATTGACGGTCTCTTTGTGTTTGCGGCCGTCGAAGCGCCAGGTCTGACTGCCGGCCCTGATGCGGATGTCCTGAAAGTATTCATTGCCGGACAGGGTCATGCTGTTCTCATGTGTGCGCAGGTCATAGGTTGCGTTCAGACGAACAGAGGGCCGCCAATCGGCGTTGTGGGAGGGCAAGCGACAGGTGTGCCAGGTCGTTCCCAGCAGCAGGATCGCCACCAGCACTCCGCCGCTACGGCTGCGGAATCGCGACAGTATTTTTTTCAAGCTCGGCAGGTTCAACGCCATCCAGGCGAAAGAGAGAATGAACGGCAGCAGGAATCCCAGCGCGACCAGCGAGAGGCCCAGAGTATACAGCGCAGATTCAAAGAACCGGTCGATCCAATTGCCGTTCGACGTCAACAGGCGGGCGATCATCTCTGTCAGCTCGGCCAGGGCCAGACGCAGCATGGGCAGGGGCGTCAGCAGGCCGAACAGGGCTTTAAGTGAAGCCGGACGGCTCAGCACGGCGAGGGAGAAAAGCAGCAGGCTTGCAGCAGGATAGGTTGCCAGGCGGACGCTGAGAAAGGCGGCGCCGGCGGTGACGACAGCGAGGAGGATCAGCGCAGCGCCGGCATAGACAGTGGGATCAGGATTCCATCGCCAACGTCTGCTGATGCGCAGAGCCAACCACAAGCCGCCGATGGCCCAGAAGATCATCAGCCACAGGTAGGCTGTCACATGCACCAGCCAGGGATAGCGCAGGCCTTTCACCGCCTGGATAAGCGCCTCACCGGATTGTGCGGCGGCCAGCACGATTGAGAAAAGCAGCGTCAGCTTGAGCGGCGAGAAGCGGGGGCGTTGGACCGGGTCCATCCTGATCCGTTGCCGGCGATTGTGCAAAAAGGCCGGCAGGCCGGTGGCAAGGGCGATGAGGATAGCCCCCCATCCCAGCCAGGGGGGGATGAACAGCAGCCGGCCAAAGAGCTGCCACAGAATATAGTGATCCAGTTCTCTCGCCGGCAGTTTTCCATTCTGGTAATGGATTAACAGCGTATCGATAAACCGGCCGTATTGATCGAGTTGGCTTTTATCGATGGTGCTGAGCTGGTCCTGTGCGCTGTGAATGGGCGAGGTGTTGAGTCCGGTGGAGAAAACCAAGGCCGGAATATGCACTTGCAGGAACGGGTCATGATCCGATCCCGCGGCCTCGAGCAGGGTGTTGATGGCGCCGAAATGGGTTGGATAGCGCAAGGGGCTGATGCCCATGCTGCGATTCAGACGAAAGGCGTCTTCCATCAGCCGGCGCGGCGCCTGGCCCTGCTTGTTCTCCATGATGGTGATGATCTCTCCGGGCGCGCCGGTCATATCGGCGGAGATCATCAGGCCGATGTCGCGGATCTCTTGGTAGCTGTCGACGAAATATTGCGAACCATAAAAGCCCATCTCTTCGCCGCCAAAGGATAAAAAGAGCAGCGTGTAATGGCGTGGTTTGGCGCTCCACAGGCGCGCCAGCTCGATGACTGTGGCTGTGCCTGAGGCGTTGTCGTTGGCGCCGGGCGATTCCGGCGAGTTGGAATCGATGTGACTGCCCACTGCCAGGGTGGTGTCTGTTCTGCCGCGGAACAGGCCCACGGCCACGCCGCTGTTGGTGTTGATGTGGTTGCTTTTGCCGAACACCTCGGCAAAGCGCATCACATAGGCCGAGTCTGCGCCATAGGTGCGGAATTTTTGCACCACCCAGTCCAGGGCGCTGCGTTCCGCGGCTGAGCCCATGGGCCTGGGACCGATGGTCTCAGACAGGTGACGGATATGTTGATAGACGCTGTCCGCATTGAAAATCTGCTGGGACCAGACGGAAAGGGGAAGGAAAAATAGAAAAAGTAAAAAAATAGTGCGAGATTTAGGATGCATGCTGTGGCGTTGCCTTGTTCGATTCCAGTGAATTTGATTTTGCTGTACTGGGTGCGCAGGAGCGCTGAATGAGCCGATGAAGCAGGACTCGACTCGCGGGCTCCTATGAAAAAAAATGTCGAACCCCGCAATGGGGTTCGACAGGACAGGAAGCCGGGCAACCGCAGCCGGTTAAATTTTGGTTCTCGCTTTCTCGATTTTCTTTTTCGCCTCGCCAACTTTGCGGCTGTCGGCGAATTTGTCCAGAACCATCTGGTAGTAATAGATGGCTTTGATATAGTCTTTCATCTTGTCCTCACACAGTTCACCGGCTTTAATGAGCATATCCGGCGCTTTCTGGTGGGTGCGGTAGAGATCGGCGATTTTGGCGTAATATTCGGCCGCCAGGCTATAGTCCTTGAGCTTGTCCTTGTAGATGTTGGCCGCTTTTTCCAGCGCTTCTGCGCCGCGCAGATCGGTGCGGAACTTGGTGACGAATTCGTCGTAGGTGGTGATGGCCTTGGTGGGATTGTCCAGCTTGTCCCGGTTGAGATCGCCGATCGTCATCAACGCCTCAGCCGCCAGCTCGTTGTCCGGATAGGTGTCGAGAAATTGGCGAAAGTTCTCCGCCGCACCCGCGTGGTCCTTGAGTTTTTTAGTCTTGATCTCTCCGGACATGAACAGGGCCGGCGGGGCAAACTCGTTCTGCGGATAATTCAGATACAGCACACGGCAGGCCTGAACCGCCTCTTTGTTCTGATCCAGCTTTTCATACATCACCTTGGCCTGATGATAGATGGCATAGGGCAGATTGGGGTTGTCGGGGTACAGGGACTGCAGCTTTTGATAGCCGTTGGATGCCTCGTGCCATTTTTCCGCCTGCCGGAACAGATCCGCATTCCATTGCAGCACGGTGTACATGCAGGTGTCCGCCGGATACTGGGTGACAAAAGAACGCAGTTCGTCCCGGGTCCATTCGTTCATGTCTTTGTCATCCAGATCGATAAGAAACCGGAGATAGGTGATGTAGCGATCCTCCCGCTCGGTCTTGAGCGCCGGTCCGGCCAGGACGGTGAGCAGATTTTCCTGCTTTTTCTGATAGTCTTTGTTTTTGGCGATGAGGTCCTGCGCCATGGCGACGCACTCTTGCCGGCGGTTGAACTCGGGATAGAGATAGAGCCCTTTGTACAGAGCAGCCAGTGCATCCGCTTTTCTGCCTTTGTCGTTGTAAACACCGGCAAGCAGACAGCAGGCGTCCCCGGCCAGGCTGGTGTCCGGAAAAGTGTTGATGTACTGCGACAGCTCCTGAATCAACAGGTCGCGGAGTTTGGATTCCTTTTGATTAGCCGTGTCTTCGAGAAAGGATAGCACTTTGCCCGGCGAATACTGGCTGAAAGCCGGTGCGGATAGAAAACCTAACAGGAGAACTATCAGAAGCGTTTGAAAAAAGCAATTTTTTTTCATGAGCGTATCTCCTCGGTGGTTATATCTGAACACGCTTGTTATAATAAAGTAATTTTTTTTCGCTGAAAAGTCAACAAGTTTAAAGGGTGGCGATGTGCTCTGCCGCGGCCGGATGTGCTTATAAAACAAACACGCAGCAGGACGACGTTGACCGGATGAAGGCTAGTTCCCCTGCGCGAGTAAAAAGGCACGCAACGCCTCGAGTTTGTCCGTGTTGATCAGATCCACCCCGGCGTTATAAAGAACAGACCAGAGGACTGCCTGATCTTCGCCTGCCGCCACGTCCGTGGCCCAAAAACGGATGCGGCGGCCCGACTGGTGAGCCTTGCGGACCAAGTCGAGCAGCCGGCTGTGTTCCTTTGCAGGCATGGGCCCTTGGCCGTGCCAGGTGAAAAAATCGCCCCATTTGCCGCTGATGATCGGAATGAGCAGGCGGCTCTCGTTTTTGTCCAGATCCTCCATGCGACCATCCAGGGCGGCAAAGCGCTTGGTCTGATTTTTCATTCTTTCCAACGGCCGGTTGCCGGTGAGGACCACGGTGACAGCCCGCTGTATTCCGCCAGTGCCGGTGCATTCGCTGAGCATGCTTTTGTAACGCCGCAGCAGCGGCTCGAGAAGCGTCAAGGTGGAATCCGCATCAGACTTGATGTCGATGAATAGAAAGCAGGGTGTGCCCTTGGCCCAAACGCTCTTGTTCTTTTTTAAAAAAGCTTGCAGGGGATCCAAGTACAGCGATGTCAGCTTGCGGCTGGGATCGATATCCTCTTTGTCGTGAGCGACGTAGAGCTGACCGTCCAGCACATGGATATCCGCCTCGATGCTGGTGAATCCATGCTCCAGGGCGTCCAGCAATGGCCGTTTGTGTTCATAATCGTTATGCGCATGGCCGTGGGTCGATCCATCGGGAAGAGGGATGGGTGAATGAAGCGTGCGGCTGCAGAACAACAGCTGCACACACAGCGCGAAACATGCCAGGGATGTTTTTTTTCGCATAACCCTTTGCTGTTTTTTTTGTTCAATCAACTGCGAACAGTTTTTACAGCGGGCCGGCGCTTTCATCGCTCAGTCTGCTGTTGCGGTCCATGGATCGATCTGTTTTGCGCGTGGCCCGTGCTGCCGGATTCGCCAGGCCGCGATACAGACAGCGGATAAAGTGGACCATGGCCCTGCTACACCGGCTGGTCCGGAATCCACTGAAACCGGTCAAGATCGATCTGGCCTGTTCGGCTGACCACAACCCCTTCGCGGCGCAGCAACAGGCGCTGCACCGCTCTGCCCCCATGCTCCGGCAGCGTGATGCGGCCGCCGGCTCCGACCACCCGGTGCCAGGGCGTGTTGCGGTCCGCCGGCAAGCTATGCAGGGCCCAGCCGACGGTTCGAGCCGCTCGCGGCATGCCGAGCAGAGCAGCAATCTGTCCATAGGTCGCCACTCTGCCGCAAGGGATGCTCTCCACCAGCCGCCAGATTCGTGCAAAAGTATTTTCCATTTGAGCGATCTATTTTCCAGCCCGCGGGTGAAAGGATCTCGCTCATACCGCTGCCCGCATTTTCCGGCAAGGTAAAAAGCGAACCGGCTGAGCATGCAGGAACGGCCGTTATCAGCGGAGCATTTATGTTTTTTTTCGCCGCACCGCCTCGATCCACTGGTGGAGGCTATGAAGAAAACGGGATCGATCCCGCTGGTTAAAAGGCGCGGGGCCCGTTACCACAGCGCCCATACCGCGGAGTTCCGCCAGCAGATCGCGGGCGGCCAGCGCGGGGCCGATGTTGGCATCGGTGTATTCATGTCCTGCAGGGCTGAGAACCCGGGCGCCGTTTTTAAGGCATCGTGACGCCAGGCGGATATCCGCCGTGATCACCATGTCATTTCCGGAGGCCTGTTCTACGATCCAATTATCGGCCGCGTCAAACTGGTCGCTCACCACCTTGAGCTGCACGCCCTGCTGAGCCGGAAGGCGCATGGGGGCATTGGCCACCAGCCATACTTGCACCTGATGCCGTCTGGCTATTCGATAGATTTCATTTTTTACCGGACAGGCGTCCGCATCAACGTAGATAACACACATGTCGTGACCATTTTCTGCAATAAAGCCGATGCCTGCCGGCTTATTTCATCAGCACGGCCTTGCGCGTCTGATGAAAAGTGCCTGCCTCCATCTTGATGAAATAGACGCCATTGGCGACTCCTTGCGCATCCCAGACCAACTTGTGGACGCCGGCGGCCATTCGTTCATCTTTTAGAACCGCCACCACTTTTCCCAGCACATCGTACGCAGTGATCCTGACCTGCGCGCTGTGCGCCAGACTGAAGGCGAAGGTGGTGCTCGGATTGAACGGGTTGGGATAATTTTGTTCCAGAGCAAAGGCATCGGGTTGTTGCTGAGAACCGGTCTCCACTGCCATGGGGCTGTTGCTGGCTGCGAAAAGTCCATCGCCGTCCACATCCACCCAGATGGGATTGGTGAGTCCGATGGGCGTCACCGGGCCGCTGTTATCCTGGATCAGGCCGATGGGGATCGGCGTATCGCCTGTGGAGGTAACCACGTACCAGGTGTCCCTGGTCGGATGCAGTTCGAGTTCACGAACGAACCGGTCGGCAGACTCTGCGGCGGCCACGCTGAATTCCGCCACTTTAATTCCATTGGCGTAGACTTTGACGCTGTCTACAGGTACCTGCGGCAGCGCCTGCACGCGAATCGACAGCTTGACTGTGCCGTCGGTGTCGGTGATCTGATCGCCGATATGGCCGGTCTCATTAACAGTAAAGGTGGTAAAATGACCGAGGGATACGGTCACCCGGCTATGGCGAATGGATTGGAGCAATTCGTTCTCATCGACCTCACCGGGTTTATCGGTGGAAGCGGCGATATAGTTGCGCGGATAGCCGGGTTTGTCCCCGTTTATGCCGTGCGCATCCGAGTTGCCGACGGCGCAGTAGCGTTTGCCCCGGTTCAAAAGGTTAAACCAATCCTGCAGCACAGAGATTGGCGTATTGGGCGGATCGTACTTGAATCCCCAGCCGTTGGTCTCGTTCATGATCTCCATGGCGTCGAATTCTTCATTGGCCTGGGGATGAGCGAAAATTCCGCTTAAGGGATCGAGACTCATTTTGGTGAAATAATCGATGCCCGGCCAGCGCGGATGGTTGATCTGCACGATGGCCGCGCCTTTTCGCCGCGCGTCGTTGAAAATTTCCGTGGCGGTTCCGCTACTGATCACCGCCGGCCCTGACGTGTCAAGGGGCCAGGCGTTGATATGGCCGATGTTGGTGCTGATCTCGTCGCCCGGCGTAGCTTTGATGTAATCCTGCAGGCCCATCTCCAGCAGCCGCGGCCGGTAATCGGAGATGGCGTTATGGTCGGTGGCCACGGCATACTCGACGCCCTCCGCCACCAGCGCGGTCAGCATGATGCCGAACTTGTCCTGTTCGGAGATGCCTTCCAGAGCGTGCATGTGCAGATCGCCGCAGAGATAGCCCTCTGTGTCCACGATGCGTTGCAAGGGAACCGTGATGTGGATCGAATCACCTTCGGCCAGGACGACCGGCTGTTCGACCATGGTGTATTCCGGGCCATGGGTGAAGGCCAGAGTGTAGGCGCCGGCCGGCAGGATCAGTCTGCCGCGCGTGGCCGCGGTGTGGAGAAATTTATAAACGCCCTCGGTCGGCGTGCCCTTGACGCCGATCGCCGTTATTTTGCCCGGCAGCGGCTGGCTGTTGGCATGATTGAGGATGTCAAAGTGAACCGCCGCAGTGATTTTCCGGGTCAGTTGAACCGACAACAGGTATTCGCCGCCGCCCGGATTGTTGTCGCTGACCTCCGGTTTTTCGGTACGGGTGATGCTGTTGTAAAAGGAATTGACCCGCACGTAATAGGGGCCGGTGTACGGCAGGGCGTCCACCTGGATGCGCGAAAAAGTGTTGTTGAATCCGAGGGTGGTCTCCCAGGGATCCGCTGCGGTGATTTCTTTGTCATCGTTGACAATGCCGATCTCCTGGCCGTTCTGATCCAGAAGCGCGATCTCGGTATCTGCATCGCGAATGAACCAGGGTTCGTCAGTCAGGCGGGCGGCGGTAAAGGTCTCCGCGGTCAGAGAGTAGTCCTTTGTTCCGTTGAACCAATACAGGTCCATGTCGTTCCAGTTATAGACCCCTTGTTTTCTGAACAGATACCCGCGCACCATGGCGCCGTCGGTAGGAACCGGGGCCAGGTTCTTCGCTTCAGCGGTGGTGTTGTCCGGCTCATGGTGAAAGCCGGCGACGGCGACCGGCGTGCCGCTGGTCAAGCGCACCTGGTATTTGAGTGAATCCGCGAGCGGTGTGTCGGCGGGGTACTGCAGTTTGAGAAAATACCAACCGGTTTTAGGCGGCTGCCAGCCGGCCAGGCGATAGCCGAATTTGCTGTAGCGGCCGCTGGGATTGCCGAACAGAACGCCGCGGCTGGTGTCGACGGCTGAGAACACATCCGCCTTGACAGCGCTGAGGTCATATTTCGTCCAGTCGCAAAACAAATTGCTTTGATAGAGGTAGATAGTCTGCACGTAAAAAACAAACACGTCGACCCGGTCATTTGCGGTGAACGCGGCATGCAGGGGCGTACCCGGCTTTAACGTGTCTGCACGGAGGAAAAAATTATTGGATTCGGTTTCCAGGTTTTGGCCGCTGGCCAGGCCGGCTGACAAGAAAAAGAGTACGAAGAGCTTAGAGACCCGGCGTCGAAGGGTGGTGAGGATTCGCTGATTCCGTAGAAGCGTAGAGGTGTTCCGGCATCGTTTCATCATTCGTTCCATCCTGTAGTTCCATTGTATGATAAGGGGCCTCGTGCGAGGTCCCGGGGTTTACAAAGTTTCCGCTGTTTGCCCTAAACGTTGCCCTGCGCGAAGAAAGGTCTCATATCCTTCCACACTGTGCGTTAGCAGATCTTTTTCGAACAGGATTTTCCCCGGTTGAAAAACAAGAATGACGGTGGACCCGCCGTACTGAAAATATCCTTTTTCATCGCCTTTTTGCACTAATGGTCCTGTATAGGTCTGGACAATGCTGCCGACGCCAAAGGCGCCGACTTCGACATAGGCGAAGCGGGCCAGGCGGGCATTTTCCAACAGAGCGACATGACGTTCGTTCTGGTTAAAGACATCGATGCCCAGGGCCAGGACCAGAGGATTGACCGAATGGTAACGGCCTTTTATGCGACGCTGTTCGATGAGCCGGCCCTCGCAGGGAAAATGAAACCGATGGTAATCCGCCGGACAGAGGCGGATGACCGCCAGGCTGCCGTCATAAAATTCTGCGGCTGCAAAACCGAGCAGATCGTCCACGGTGAAGGAGTTGCCCTTGACCGGAACCAGTGCGTTTTTTTGTAAACGGGGATAGACCAGAACGCGACCGTCCGCTGGAGAGGCGATGTCGCTGTCGAGGGCGCTAAAAGGCCGGGCGCCGGGTTTGAGGCGCCGGGTGAAAAACGCATTGAACGTGGGATAGCTCTCAACCGGATCGGCGAATTCCGTCACGTCGATAGCGAGCTCGCGGATCACCGGTGCGATGCGTCTGCGGCTCAATCGGCTGGCGGCGAACCAACCGGCCAGCCGGCTCGGCCAGGCGTGATGAAAAAGAAGAGCGGCGAGTGATTGCCCTAATGGGTTGTGATAGGCCCAGCGCAAAAGCCCTTTGCCGAGGATGATCTCCTCTTCTTTGGCTTCGGCGCCGCGGCGGTAAAAATAAACGGATTCTGACATAGAAATAGAATAATTGAAAAGACTGATGGAACGAATGTCATACACTGGGCGAGAGGAAGAAGAGAAATACGATCGACATCTCTGCTCAAGGTTGTGTTCCAGCCATCTGTACTCAAGAAAGACGGCTTTGCTTTATAATCGTAAAATAGCCATTCAAGCAACCAGATGCAACCGGAAAATTGCCGCGACCGATACGCAAGATGAAGGATGACGGATTGTGCTCGCAGCCCGGTATGAATTTTGTCGGACCGGGGCCGCAACCGCAGTCGAGTCGGGGCTGCTGTGCGGGCTGCAAAAGAGATGCATTTACGCTACTTTATTAAAATTAGAGTAGCAATTATGCAATTAATTGCATGGGAGGAGCCCGCTGACTATATATCTTATCTTATTGTAATACAAGCGATAAAAAGGCAGGGGAGGGGAAGTGGTGAGTGGCATGATATTTGCCTTTAAAGAATATTGGCCTCTATGGAAAACCATTCCGGACCCCTGCGCCCCAAGGGCGAGGCAGATTCACCCTGGCGACAAACCAGCCCGTCTCGTCCCACAATAGGGCAGAAGCGGCGATGCCGTCGCGGGGGCGGCGGATAGAACGCCGCATCCACGGTTTCGACCTTATCGCTTCATCAACCAGAAAGGAAATGGTGCGAATGAAAATTGCTGTCAGTGCTACGGGCGGTGCTATATCGGCGAAAGTGGATCCGCGTTTCGGCCGCTGCGCTTATTTTGTGATCGTTGATTCAGAGACCATGAAATTCACTGCGTTTTCCAATCCGGCCTTCCAATCGAGTGGCGGCGCCGGTCCGGCAGCGGCCAACGAGATCGCCAGGAACAAAGTGAAGGTGCTGCTTACCGGGCAAGTGGGCGGAAATGCGCAACAAGCGCTCGAGACCGCCGGCATCAAAATCGTCACCGGCGTAAACGGCACGGTTCGAGAAGCCATCGATGCGTTTTTGGCTGCGCGGAAAAGTGAATGAGCAAGGGTGGCTTCGGCTGTCCCCGGCTGGTTTTTCATTCTGCGATAATTTGGAGGAGGCGCATGGAAACCGAGGATAGGATGGCGGACGACCAGATTCTTTATCGGCCCATCGGGATCATTCATAGCGAACATCATCATCCTGAAAAAACACCCATTCAGCCGGTCTTTGCCTCCGGCAGCAAGGGCGAGGCGGAAATTTTTTCGCCTTTTGTCGACGGGCTCGAGGATCTGGATGGATTCTCGCACATTTATCTGATCTATCATCTGCATCGCGGCCAGCCGATGCAGTTGAGAGTCCGGCCGTTTCTCCAAGATGTAGCAAGAGGCGTCTTTGCCACTCGGGCGACCTGCCGGCCCAATCCCATCGGCTTTAGCATTGTCCGTTTGGTCGAGCGGCAGGGGGCTGTTTTAAAGCTGGAGGACGTAGATATTCTAGATCAAACGCCATTGTTGGACATCAGACCTTTTATAGCACGGTTTGATTGTATACAAGGCAGCCGCAGCGGCTGGCAGGATCAGGTGGACGACGCGACGGCCCACATCCGTGGAAAGCGCGGGTTCACCGGTGATGCGACGGCTGAGAAGGAATGATCATTGAACAGGGTTTCGGCCTGGTGTGCACCCGACTTTCATAGACGCACAAGGCGTGAGGCCTCCTATTAAGGAGAAGAGCAAGCGATGGAAAAATTGACAACGGATGTGCTGGTCATCGGCGGCGGGCCTGCGGGCGTTATCACCGCGATCTCTACTAAAAACACCCACCCCAACAAACGGGTGATGCTGGTGCGCCGCGATGCCAGGGTGGCGGTGCCCTGCGGCATTCCCTACATGTTCGGCACGCTGTCCTCGGCGGAGGATAACCTTATGGGAGATGCTCCGTTGAAGGCGAAGAACGTGGAAATTAAGGTCGGCACCGTGGTGGAGGTGGATCAAGCCCATAAGCTGGTGAGCCTCGAGTCTGGCGAAGAGATTGTGTTCGAAAAATTGGTGCTGGCCACAGGCAGCAAACCGATCATCCCGAAACCGTTTCGCACTCCGTTAAAGGGTGTTTTTGCGGTTTACAAGGATTTTGAATCTCTGGTGGCGATGCGTGCGGAGATCAAAGAGGCGCGGCATGTGGTGATCATCGGCGGCGGTTTCATCGGGGTGGAATTGGCCGATGAGATCAACAAGATGGGGGACAAGGTGGTGACCCTCACCGAGATGACCCCTCATATTCTGCAGCAGTCCTTTGATGAAGAGTTCTGTCAAAAGGCGGAGGAGGTGCTTCGCTCGGACGGCGTGCAGCTGCATACCGGCGTCAAAGTGGCCGGCCTGGGCGGCAAGGAGCGGGTGGAGTATGTGGAGCTGGAGGGCGGCGAAAAGATACCGGCGGATGCCGTGGTGCTTTCCATCGGAGCCCGGCCGACCACCGACCTGGCGGAAAAGATGGGGTTGCAGATCGCGGAATTCGGCGGCATCAAAGTGGATGAGTTCATGCGCACCAGCCATCCGGATATTTTTGCTGTGGGCGATTGCGCCGAGAAGCGTTGCTTCTTCTCCCGCAAGCATATTCCGATCATGCTGGCTTCTACGGCCACGGCAGAGGCGCGTTCCGCCGGCTCCAACATTTACAGCGTTAAATCCCTGGAGATGAACAAGGGCACCATCGGCGTCTATTCGACACGGGTGAACGGACTCAGTCTGGGCACCGCCGGCCTGACCGAGTCCAAAGCGCTGGCGGAAGGGTTTGACATCGTCATCGGCGTCAGCGACGGGATCGACAAGCATCCCGGAACCTTGCCGAACAAGAACAAGGTTCATGTCAAGTTGCTCTTCTCCCGTTTTTCCGGCACGCTGCTGGGCGGACAGATCTACGGCGGCGACTCGGTGGGCGAGTTGATCAACACCATCGCTCTGGCCATTCAGAACAAGATGAGCATGGTGGATCTGGACACCATCCAGTTCGGTACCCATCCGCTGCTGA
The DNA here is from genome assembly GCA_036788095.1 of bacterium. Classification (GTDB taxonomy): domain Bacteria; phylum Zhuqueibacterota; class Zhuqueibacteria; order Residuimicrobiales; family Residuimicrobiaceae; genus Anaerohabitans. The sequence continues at coordinate 14,900 of DAIQOA010000020.1, forward strand.
CCGCAGCGCCCACCACCTATCCCCTCATCGTCTGTGCCAGCGATGCCTTGAAAAAGGTCTATGTGCCGAATTAACCTCAATGGCCAGGCCGGTTTGCCAAAGACCGGCCTGGCCGATCATGGGTCATTCGACTTGTTTATTCGCCAGATCGGAAGGCGATCATGTATCAATATCTATTCGGCCCGGTCCCTTCCCGACGACTTGGCTTTTCGTTGGGCATTGATCTGGTGCCGGCAAAAACCTGCAACCTGAATTGTATCTACTGTGAATGCGGCCGCACCACCCAGCTCACCATGGAACGCAGGGAGTATGTGGCGCTGGACCAAGTCTGCGAGGAACTGGAGCGCTTTTTCTCCGATAACCCCGCACCGGATTACTTGACCTTTTCCGGTTCAGGAGAACCGCTGTTGCACAGCCGGGCCGGCGAATTAGTGGAATGGATGAAAGGCCGGTTTCCAAGTGTGCCGGTCGCGGTTTTGACCAACGGCGCCCTGTTCACTGATCCGCGGGTGCGGCGTGCAGTTCGTCGCGCTGATGTCGTGCTGCCTTCGCTTGATGCGGCCACTCCGGCCGTGTTTAAAAAGATCAACCGCCCCCATCCAACCCTGCAAATCGGGGAGATCATCGAAGGGCTGGTCCGTTTGCGTCAGGACTATGACGGACGGATTCGGCTGGAGGTGTTTATCGTTCCCGGTTTGAACGACACGGAGGAGGAATTGGCGGCATTGCGGGACGCTCTGGTGCGGATCTCTCCGGACGTCGTGCAGCTGAACACTTTGGACCGCCCGGGTGCGGTTCGAACCGTAAGGGCAGCCACGCTCTCCGAACTGCAGCGAGTCGTCGACTTTTGGCAGTTACCCAAGGTCGAGATCATCGCGCGTTCAGCGGCCGGCCCTGAGCAGCGGGTCATGCGCCGGGACAGGGAATCGGCCATTTTAGAGACCGTAGCCAGGCGGCCGTGCACGCTGGAGGATCTGACGGTCATCCTGGGGATGCATCAAAATGAGGCAAATAAATATCTCGGCATTCTGGAAAAACAGAAAAAACTGCAAAGCCGGCGGCAAGGGGCCCTGATTTTTTATGAGAGAAGCCCGGACCGCTAGAGGGCCGGACCGCTCGGCGCCCGTTGATAGGCGGGAGGCCCTCCAAGGCGTTACGCAGGCATGCACGGGCTGCAAAGTGGCTGGGTGAGCCAGCCTTTCAATCGGACAGGGAGAAAAACCGTGCAGCAGATCTGTGGGGAAAAAGGTGTTGAGATCGAGGCCGCTCTGCAGCGGCTGGCGGCGCAGGGGATTCAGGCTTCGCAGGATGCGTTGATCAAGACGATCGCCGCGGAAGCAGGCCTGCAGCCGATCGCGGTGGTAAACCTGATCACCGCTAACGGGCATTCGAATCAGTAGCCGAAACCATCGCCCTCACCGCCTGCCGGGGTGATCCTGGACCAATCGTCCTGCGAAAAATACGGCAAGGCCCCTTTTGACAGGAAGAAGCTCTTATGATGTTGGCGAAAATCTTAAAACATGCTCTGATGATCACCAGCTTTGTTTTCATCATGATGCTTCTTATCGAATATATCAATGTGCAAACGCGCGGGAAATGGCAGGATTCGCTAAAAAAGAGTCGCTGGGGACAATATCTTTTGGGCGCTGTTTTGGGCGTGATTCCCGGCTGTCTGGGGCTTTTACCATAATTTATCCCTCCATGAAGAGGAACACTGTACCTGTCCCACGGGGACCTATTTTGCAACAGATTGTAAATATTATCCTTCAGCGAGCGTTATTGATCGTTCTTTTTGTGTTATTTTTGTTTTTTTTGATCTTTGGCGGTCTCGGTCCTCAAATTTGAGACTGGAAAAGGGTCACCTTTGCCTTGAGCGCCCTATTCGGCCTGTTTGTGGTCTGCACGGTTCCCGATCACTGTTTCAAAGTTCATCTGTGGACGCATATTTTAAAAAAGCGCTTGCCACGTATTTTTTTCTGGACTTTTGGCGTCTTGTTGGTTATTCACGGATTTGAAAATTATTTTAATGTGGAATCATGGGTGTGGGAAAACCATTTTTGCGTTTTATTGATCGCGGTGTTGGTCGGCGTCATACCCGAGTCCGGACCGCACATGGTGTTCGTGACCTTGTTCGCCGCCGGCGTTTTGTCCCTGAGCATTTTATTGGCCAGTTCCAACGTTCAGGATGGCCATGGCATGCTGCCCATGCTCGCGGTTTCCCGCAGAAGCTTTTTCTGGATTAAGGGCGTCAATCTGACGTTGGGCTGGCGATAGGCCTGCTTGGGCTCTATCTTTTTTAATCCTGTCAGCCATTTGTAAAAGCCTTCCCTCTTGCCACGCCCCTGCTAATGTCGGAAAACCCTATCTCGCTGTAAAAGGTAAAAACCGCCTTGAAATTGGCCGGATATTTTGTATATTGCATTCACGGCGCTGTCCCCTCCACCGGATGCGTTGTACAACATCACCACACTTCGGCAGGTATGCGCAAAGAGAAGAAATCACAAACCGTGCTGTCCACCACGGATGCCATCCTGGAGAGCATCTCGGACGGCGTATTCACCGTTGGGCTTGATTGGCGGATCGCCAGTTTCAATCGTGCGGCGGAGATGATCACCGGCACGCTGCGCAAGGAGGCGATCGGACGGCTCTGTTCCGATGTGTTCCGTTGCAGTATGTGCGAGAGTGAATGTGCGCTGCGACGAACGCTCAAGACCGGCAAGCCCATTATCGGCAAAACCGGATATATCATCAACGCCATGGGAAATCGTATTCCCATCAGTGTTTCCACCGCCGTGCTGCGCGATGCGACCGGCCGCATCATTGGCGGTGCTGAGACGTTTCGCGACTTGAGTGAATTGGAAGCCCTGCGTCGAGAATTGGAGGGCCGACATCGCGTCGGCGAACTGGTCAGCCGCAGTCCTCTGATGCAGCGGGTGTTTGAAGTGCTGCCCGCCATTGCGGCCAGTCCCAGCACGGTGTTGATCCTCGGTGAGACCGGCACAGGTAAAGAGTTGATGGCCAGGACGATCCACGACTTGAGCCCGCGTCGAGAAAAGCCCTTTGTGGCGGTCAACTGTAGCGCGCTGCCGGACACCCTGCTGGAATCCGAGCTCTTTGGCTACAAAGCCGGCGCCTTTACCGGCGCTTACAAAAACAAGCCGGGTCGTTTCAGCATGGCCCAGGGCGGCACCCTGTTTCTCGATGAGATCGGCGAAGTAACGCCTGCGCTGCAGGTCCGCTTATTGCGCGTTCTGCAGGAACGGACCTTTGAACCATTGGGCTCAACGCGATCGGAGCGTGCGGATGTGCGGGTTCTGGTGGCCACTCACAAAGATTTGATGGAGCAAGTGCGACTCGGCCTTTTTCGCGAAGATCTCTACTATCGTATTAACGTCGTGCGCGTGGAGCTTCCGCCGCTGCGCCGCCGCAAGGAGGATATCCCCTTGTTGGTGGAGCAGTTCATCTCACGATTCAACCGGCTGCAGGGCAAAAACGTCAGCGGCATCACCGCAGAGGCGCTCTCTTTATTGATGGCGCATGATTGGCCGGGCAATATCCGTGAACTAGAAAATGAAATTGAACGGGCGTTTGTGCTCTGCCGGGAAGACACCATTGATCTTGCCCAGCTCTCGAACCATTTCTCCCTTGCGCAGGAGGAGCGGCCCTCAGCGATTGATATCCGTTCCGCGCGAAATCTGCTCGACCGCGACACGATCCGGGCTGCCCTGGAGCAATCCGGACAAAACCGCCTTAAAGCCGCTCAACTGCTTGGCATTCATAAAACCACCCTGTTTCGCAAAATGAAGAAATTGGGCATCGCTTCAGCTCGAAAACAGCGCAAGCCCTGAGCGCCTCTCAGCGGTCGGTTGGAAAGTGAAAAGCGCACCAGAGTTTCCTCTTCGCCCTACGCCCCTTGAGTAGCATTAATGCTACTCAAAATTACTCATAGTCGCATAAATAGTACTTTTTGTTTTACCCTCGATTTGTTTTATCTGGTTTAACTTACTATTTATCAATTTCAATCAACCGGGCCAAGGAGGGCGAAGGATGGCACAAAAAATGCATCATCCTCAAGCAAGCAGATCATCCCTATCAGGCTAGACATGAAGGCGGCTTTCGCAAACTGGAATCATCGCATTGCGCCGGTCTTTGACGTCGCTCGGCGCATCCATACGGTTCAGATCGATGACGGATGCATTGTCAGGGAATCGGAGGAAATTCTCAATCCGGATCAGCCGGCGCTGGTGGCGCGACAGCTGACCGAACTGGGCATTGAAACTTTGATCTGCGGCGCCATCTCCCAATCCCTGCAGAGCCTGGTGGTCGCACAGGGCATTCAGGTGATCCCGTTCAGATCCGGCGATCTGCGCACGGTCATTGCTGCATGGTTGTCGGGCGAATTGATGAAGAGCGACAGCTATCTTATGCCCGGATGCGGTCGACATGGATGTCGCCGAAGGTCGGGCGCTTTCAGTCATCCTAAGGAGGTTCTTATGTTCGGTAGAAAACGATCGGGGCAAGGGCCGGGCGGCGGCCGCGGCAGCGGTGGCGGAGGTCGCGGCGGAGGCCTTGGAAGAAAGGGCGGTCCACCGGCAGCGGGACCGGAGGGTGAATGCGTGTGCCCGCAGTGCGGTTATCGTGAGCCGCATCAGCGCGGCATCCCCTGTACGGAGCGCAAATGTCCCAAGTGCGATGTTCCGCTGGCCAGAGCCTGACAAGAGTAAATGGTTTTTTATTCAAGGGTAAAAAGGAGGATAATACCATGCCAAGAGGAGATGGAACCGGTCCCCGAGGAATGGGACCTATGACCGGCCGTGGCGCAGGCTATTGTGCCGGCTTTACTGTGCCGGGATTTGCCAACACAGGACGAGGGCCTGGGTTTGGACGCGGACGCGGCTGTTGGGGCGGCGGCTATGGATGGCGGAATCGGTTTTATGCCACCGGTCAGCCGGGCTGGATGCGGTTCGGGGCCATGAACCCTTTGCCGCAAAACCCAGATCCGGAATGGGAAAAACAGGCGCTCAAAAATCAGGCTGATGCTCTGCAGGCGGAGTTGGCCGCTGTGCAGGAAAGATTAGCTAATTTGGAAAAAGCGGAATAGCGCCCGTCCTTTCATGTCGACGCTGAGCCCTCATGATGCGATCCCTCCCCGTCCGACAGGTTCGAATTTTCTAAACCTTGCGACACCAGGGCGATTCCAGGCTCAGCGCCGCCATGCCCATTGAGAAAGACGACTGTGCTGCAACGCCGGAAGGTACGCAGCCGTCATAAGCTGCTGTTCATAATCTCTGCGAATGAAAAACTTGAAAGAAAGGAGCCTCGATGGGAACAAAAGGACGCGAGATTGTCGGCATGGACGTGGACCATGTCCTGGATCTGCTCAATAAGGCTTTCGCCGATGAATGGCTGGCCTATTACCAGTACTGGCTGGGCGCAAAGATCATCGCCGGCCCAATGAAAGACAATGTTAACACCGAGCTGTTGCAGCATGCCGCCGATGAGCTGCGCCACGCGGATATGGTGGCTAATCGAATCATCCAGTTGGGCGGAACACCGTTGACCAATCCGCAGCAGTGGTTCAAAATGACCAATTGCGGTTATGACGAACCCACCGATCCGTTTGTTCAGCGCATTCTTGAACAGAACATCAAAGGCGAACAGTGCGCTATTTCGGTTTATCATAAACTCATTCAGGAGGTGGGATTGAAGGATCCGGTCACCTATAACATGGCGGTGCAGATTCTTCAGGATGAGGTGGAACACGAAGAGGACCTTCAGGCTCTGCTGGAAGATTTGACCATGATGCTGTCCAGGACGAAAAGCTGAACTATGCGGTCTGTCTTTTCCTTTTTTTAAAAATCCGTAGCAAACGGCATTTTAAAGAGATCATCGTTCATCTATTCATTTTTAGGCGACGGGAATCGCAGGGATCCCCGTGCAGGCCCATTAAAAAGAGGTTCAAGTGAAAATTGCATTCAGCACATCGGGCGAAGATGTAAACGCCCCCATGGATCGCCGCTTCGGCCGTGCCGCCAAATTTCTCATCTACGACCTGGAGAACGGAACTTTTACCGTGATCGACAACATACAGAATCTCAACGCAGCCCAGGGCGCGGGGATTCAGTCGGCAGAGACCGTGGTCCGATCGGGCGCCCAGGCGCTTGTCACCGCGCACTGCGGCCCCAAGGCCTTCCGGGTTCTCTCCGCCGCCGGCGTGGCAGTGTACAACTCGGACAGCGAAACCGTGGTTGAGGCCCTGGAGCAGTTCAAGGCCGGCCGGCTCAATCCGCTTCAGCAAGCGGATGTCGAAGGACACTGGTAGAGGCTGAGGAGTCGTGATGAAAAGTCGAGGTACGATCAATTTAATCATCGATTTTTTTATGCTGCTGGTTTTCGCCTGCCTGGGCGGCATAGGCTTGTTGATCAAGTATAAATTGCCGCCCGGCCGGGAGCAAATCCTATCCGTCGGCGAGAACTATGAGCTGACTTTTTGGGGATGGGATCGGCATCAATGGGGGGATGTTCACTATGTGGTCGCCTGGGTCTTGGTTGCGCTGCTGGTGCTGCACATTTTTTTTCATTGGAAAACGGTCATCTGTCTTGTCCGCCAGGCCGTGCCGGACCAATCCCTTCGCCGTGCGGCGGTTGTCGCCTGCGTCGTTTTGACCGCTTTCCTGTTGTTTTTCTCCGTGTTGCTTGAACCGCAAAAGAGCGGACGCAATGATTATCTGTTTCGGCGTCAACAACAAAGATACGACGTATCGCCCCAAGGCGTTGGTCCGGTGATCGAGAAAGCGCAAGCACCGGCGCAGCCGGCCGACATACCTTCACAGCCCGAACGACGGAGCGAGAGAAGAAAGCAGGTTGAAAAAATCGACCTGCAGCAGACAGAGCACGATCATCCTGATGAAGCGAATTCGGTGCAGGGCAGGATGACCGTCGCTCAGGTGGCTCGGGTCTATGAGATTTCGACGGCGGAGGTCAAAAACCGGCTAGGGGTTCCTGTTGCGGTCTCGGACGGCGTGACGCTGGGACGCTTGCGACGTCAGTATGGATTTACCATGACCCAGGCGCGCGATCGCCTGGAACAGAAGCAGGAAGCAGCCCCTTGAACGTGAACGATCGAGGCATCCGATAGAACAGTTACAATGGCATAGTGATCCCATCCACTGGCATCCTGCGAAAAGCGAATCCCACTGGTCCGGCTGCTGTGGAATCACCCTGTTTTGGAAAGAGCCCTCGAATGGATGGCGCTCGAACCAGCGTATTCGATCGCTGCAGCGACGGGGCTTGAGTTCATGAAAACCTATCTGGATTGCATCCCCTGCATCCTTCGCCAGGCGCTGGAATCTGCGAGATACGTCTCATCGGATCCGGGCCTGCATGAACAGATGCTTCGCTATGCGATGAGAGCGGTCATGGATCAGGACCTGGCCCAGCCGCCGCCGGTCATCGGACGAATGGTGCATCGCCGCCTGCGCGAGCTCTCGGGTGAACCGGATCCTTACCGGGAGGCCAAGGAGCGCTTTAATAGTCTGGCCCTGCTAATGCTGCCCGATTTGACGGTGTATGTCGAGAGCGCCGGCGATCCGCTGGAAGCGGCGGTGCGATTGGCCATTGCCGGAAATGTCATTGATCTGGGGCTGAACGGCAGCCTCACCGAGCAGCAGGTGCGCGGGTTTATTGTTGCAGCTCAGTCCACGCCTTTGACCGGTTGTCTGGAAACGTTCAGGTCCTCCTTAAGCCGGGCTGAGAAAATACTTTATCTGGCGGACAATGCCGGAGAGATCGTTTTTGATCGGCTGCTTATCGAACGGCTGCCTTTGTCCCGGGTCACGGTGGCCGTGCGCGGAGGGGCGATCCTCAACGACGCCACACGGGCGGACGCCCATCAGGCCGGTCTTGATGCGCTGGTCAACGTCATCGACAACGGCTCCGATGCGCCCGGCACCTTGCTTGAGGAATGCGATGACGCCTTTCGACGCTGTTTCAGCGAGTCGGATCTCATCATTGCCAAAGGACAGGGCAATTTTGAAACGCTGAGCCGGACGGCGGGGAATATTTTTTTTCTTTTTAAGGCCAAATGTCCTGTCATCGCCGCTCATGCTGGTGTGCCGCTGGACTCTTTGGTGATTCAATCGACGCGGTCCCTCTCATCCGGCAAAGGAAAAGAGTGATGGACGGCGAGGCTTTCATATCGGCTGCGGAGCATAGAACCGTATCAGCATCATCTCCCGCAAACAGGGCGGCCAGGAGCTCAAGCCCGGACAGGTCACCTTTATGGTCATGGCGCGAGAATGCATCGATGAACCCTGTCCGATCGGTAAAAGGCCACAAGGACGGCCTGTGGACCACGGTGTTGGCTTGCGCTGTCATGTTGATGGATTGGTTTTAAGAGACCGAGAGGAATCTTAAAATGCACGGGTAATTGGGAAACAGTATGCAGAGCGATTTTAATTTTCGATTAATGAAGTGCGAGTTCTGGCTGCGGGACCGGTTTCATCCACCCGGTGAAATACTGCGGAACGCCGGCGTTGCGTCGAACATGACCGTGCTGGATTTCGGTTGCGGCCCAGGCGGATTTTCCCTGGCTGCGGCGCAGCTGGTGCAGCCGGAGGGCAGGGTCTATGCGGTGGACATTCATCCGCTGGCGTTGCAGGGTATAAAAAATATCGCAAGAAAAAATAAACTGCACCACCTTCAATCCTTGCACAGCCGCCAACTGGGTGAGCTGAAAAAACAGAGCGTGGACATGGTATTGCTCTATGACATTTTGCACGACGTTGAGGAGCCTTTATCCGTTCTGAGGCGCTTGCACGAACTCCTTGCCCCGGCAGGAAAAGTGTCGGTCAAAGATCACCGTCTCAATGAGGAGCAGATCGTCGGCCTGGTGACCAAGGAAGGTTTGTTTGAGCCCGGGGACCGGCAAAAGCACACCCTGCAGTTCAAACCCCTGCCCCCTTGCGGAGGTCATTCTTGATTATCGCTATCGCTTCAGGAAAAGGCGGCACCGGCAAAACCACCGTCTCGGTGAACCTGTCTCTGGTTTTCGATGAGCCGGTACAACTGCTGGATTGCGATGTGGAAGCGCCTAACGCGCATCTGTTTCTGGCTGGAGAGAACGGCTCTGAAGAGGAGGTGACGCGTCCGGTTCCTGAGATCGACGAATCGCTTTGCGATCATTGTGGAGAATGCAGCCGTTTCTGCGAGTACCATGCTATCGTCAACCTCACCACCACGACGATGATTTTTCCCGAGCTGTGCCACAGCTGCGGCGGTTGCGTTCTGGTGTGCCCCAGGTATGCCATGCGCGAGGCGCCGCGGCGCATCGGCGTGATCAAAAAAACGCAGTGGCGCAACCTGTCGCTGATTTACGGCAAACTGGACATCGGGGTGGCGATGGCGCCGCCGCTTATTCGGGCGGTTAAGGCGTATCCCCGGCCGGCTGCCACTACCATTATCGATGCGCCTCCCGGCACCTCTTGCCCGGTCATCGCCACTGTCACCGGGGCGGATCTGGTCGTTCTGGTTACCGAGCCCACGCCTTTCGGGCTTCATGATCTGTCTTTGGCTGTGGAGATGGTTCGTGCTCTGAAATTGCCTTTCGGCGTAGTCGTCAACCGTGTGGGGATAGGCGACGATCGCGTGCATGAGTATTGCCGCAGGCAAAAAATACCCATCCTGTTCGAGATTCCGGACGACCGACGGATCGCAGAGCTATATGCGAGAGGGAAGCTGCTGGTGGACGCCTTGCCTGAATACCGCCGGCTTTTTCTGAAATTCCGCGATCAAGTGATATCCGCTGCGACGAGTGGCGCGAAGGTCGCTAACTAAAAATCCTTCGTGGTCCATCAAAGTCATTACGAACCTTGCAGAACACCATCAAGCTTAGAGGTAACATGCCTTACTATGACTATCGTTGCGACTCCTGCGGCCATCAATTTGAACGACAGCAGGCGATGAACGAACCGGCGGTCAGCGAATGCCCGTCCTGTGGCGGCACGGTTCATCGGGTGGTGACCGGCGGCGCGGGGTTCATTATGAAAAGTCCGTCGTCGAACCAGCCGTCGCCGCCAAAAGGCTGCTCTCTGGAGAGCACGGGGGTCACCTGCTGCGGCCGGGATCATCGCTGCGGCAAGTCGGCGTGTGGGACGCCTGAATGAGATGGCGCTGACCTCGACACAGACGGGCTGAAGAGGGCGTGTGATTTGTCAAATATCGAGGAGATCGTGATACAAGAATTAGTAGTGATCAGCGGCAAGGGCGGAACCGGCAAAACCAGCGTCGCCGCTTCGCTGGCCGTTCTCGCCGGTCAATCGGTTATTGCTGATTGCGACGTAGATGCCGCGGATCTGCATCTGATCCTGTCGCCGGCCATTGAGCAACGCCGTGATTTTTACAGCGGCCGTCAGGCGATCATCCGTCCATCTGATTGCATTGGTTGTGGTGATTGTTTTTCCCATTGCCGGTTTGAGGCGGTGCGCCTGCTCAATGGGAAAACGGATGGACCTTTGTTCGTCGTAGATCCGTTCGCCTGTGAAGGATGCGGGGTTTGCGTGCGCATTTGCCCGGTTCAGGCCATCGATTTCTCTGAGTGTCGATGCGGCGAGCTGATGATTTCTTCCACACGCTGTGGGCCCATGGTGCATGCGCGCCTGGGTGTAGCGGCGGAGAACTCGGGTAAACTGGTCTCTCTGGTGCGGCAGGAGGCTCGTCGCATCGCGGAGGAGAACGGCCACCCGCGCATCATCATAGACGGGCCGCCGGGCATCGGATGTCCGGTCATCGCCTCGCTCACCGGCGCTTCGCAGGTGTTGGCCGTGACCGAGCCCACCCTGTCCGGCGAGCATGACCTGGAGCGCCTCTTGGCGCTGACGAGGCATTTCAAAATACCGGCATCAGTGTGCGTGAATAAATATGACATCGATCTCGAGATGGCAGACAGAATTGAAAAGACGGCGGCTGCAGCCGGCGCAGTCCCCGTTGGCCGAATCCGCTATGACCGCACCGTCACACAGGCGCAGATGCAGGAAAAGGCGGTGGTGGAGACTGATTCACCTGCGGCTGAAGACATAAGAGGAATATGGAACCGATTGATGGAATGAGGAGAAAGTGAATGGATTCGCCGGATACCCTTTGGTCGAGCATCGCCCTAGACCATGCACGCCGTCCGCGGCATCATGGCCCTCTGTTGAATTTTAACGGCCATGGTCGAATAACCGGACCCTGCGGGGATACGATGGAGGTTTGGCTGCAGGTGGAGGAGGGAAGGATCGTCGATGCCTCTTTCATCACAGACGGCTGCGGCTCTTCTTTAGCCTGCGGCAGCGTGACGGCTACGTTGGCCATCGGCAAAACGCTCGCTGAAGCAGGCGCCCTTCAACAGCGCACGGTCCTGACGGTGCTGGGCGGATTGCCGCGATCAGATGAACATTGTGCACTGTTGGCGGTCAATACCCTGCATGCAGCCTGTCGGCAGCATCTGGAAGCCCTGGCGAACAAAACATCCTCTGCCGGGATGATCCCGGGCGCACCCTCGTGAAAGGGGTGACCATGGATCTATACACAGAACCGGTTCATTTTGTAAAATAACCCAAGGAGATAAACCAATGAAAATCGCAATTCCCCTGGCAAACGGAAAGCTATCCATGCATTTCGGCCATTGTGAACAATTCGCCCTGATCGATGTAGATCCAGCCGCAAAGAAAATAGTGCAGCGCGAGGATCTGTCCGCGCCGGCGCATGAGCCCGGCCTGTTGCCGAGATGGCTGGCGGAACGCGGGGCCACTCTGATCATCGCCGGCGGCATGGGCCAGCGGGCGCAGGGGCTGTTTGCGGAACAGGGCATCGAAGTGGTGATCGGCGCGCCCGCCGAGTCTCCTGAGGTTTTGGTGGCAGCCTATCTTGAAGGCACGCTGCAATCGGGCGACAACCTCTGCGATCACTAAAATGCTAGCAGGAGGGAGAGGATGCCTGTTCACATCACGATCGTGGTCGATAACCAGGCCGGTCCCGGCCTGACGGCTGAGCATGGCCTGTCCTTCTGGATTGAGGTCGATGGCAAAAGCATTCTTTTCGACACCGGGCAGGGCCGTGTTTTCGCAGACAATGCTGAGGCGCTCGGCATCGATTTGCGCCTGACCGATGCGGTCATTCTCAGCCATGGTCATTATGACCATACCGGTGGAATTCCCTGGATTCTGCAGCTAGCGCCGCAGGCTGTGGTCTATGCCCATCCGTCCATTCTCAAAGAGCGCTACAGTGTCCGCGACGGCGTTGCCAAACCGGTGTCCATCCCCCGGCATAGCCGCGCCAGCCTTGATCAAGCCGGCCGGCGAGTGGTCTGGGTGATAGAACCCCTCACTTTATTTTCGCACCTGGAATTGAGCGGTCCCATACCCCGTGAGACCGGTTTTGAAGACACCGGCGGTCCTTTCTACCTTGATCCGCAGGCAGAGCATCCGGATCAGCTGGAGGACGATCTGGCGCTTTGGATACCAACGGACAAAGGCCTGGTGGCCTGCGTGGGCTGCTGCCATGCGGGCTTGATCAATACTCTGAATCATGTACATCGTTTGGCCGATCAAAAGCCGGTTCACGCTGTGTTAGGGGGATTGCATCTGCTGCAGGCGGGCAGGGAACGTATGGAGCGCACGGTGACCGCGTTGCGCGGTAGGACGCCGGATCGAATCGTCCCCTGTCATTGCACCGGAGCGAAAGCAGTGGAGGAACTGCGCCAAGCCTTCTCCGACCGGGTCAGCCCAGGCTATGCCGGTCTGGAGATGCACTTTGAGTAAAACAGGTGCGGTTTTACGATCCTGAATCGTTGGCGCTGGGTCAAAAAAAAAAAGTTTGCATTCGTGCCTTGCATTGTGTAATTTTACTGCTATGAAACCAGTCCCTGTTCATAATGGCACGACTGTATTTTTACTCCTGTTAGCCCTTTCATTGCCGCTCATCAGCATGCTCAGCGCAGCGGATTTTCATTCGGACGGCGCTGTGCACGATGACTGTCCTTTTTGCCGTTTTCATATGGACGGCAACCCCATGGTGACGCTGTCGCTGGCCGTTGGGGTTATTCCGGTTGTTGTCCCTTTGCGCTCAAGCTTTGAACCCGATCTTTTTATGCGGCCGGCCCTGTGCCTGGTCGCCAACCTCCCCAACGCTCCACCTGTCGTCTGATCTCTTCCAAGCAGTCCTGTTCCACTCATCAGCTGTATCAACTCGCCGTTTTATTATATGCGAATGCGCTGATTGCATTTCGTATCAGCAGGAGCCAGTATGAAAAAGCCGCTTTCGGTTTTTTACCTCATTTGGTCCGCCCTCATCTTCTCCTCTGCCGCCCGAGCTCAAGAGCCGGGAGGGGGTGGGTCCAATCCTTTTGCTCAGGCCAAATTCGTGCCCGATATTTCCCTGGTGATGGATGCGTCGTATGTCCAACGCAATCAGCGGGATGCCGTTTATTCTCATCTGCTCCTACCGGGTCTATCCCATGTCGCCGCAGAGCACCCTGCGCTGGACCACAGCGGGATGAACAGCCGGCAGGGCTTCAATTTTAATTACGCCGAATTGGTGATCGCCTCGGTCGTAGATCCCTATTTCGACCTTTTTGTGGTAGGTGATTTCGGCGAGGAGGAATTCGGCATTGAAGAGGCCTATTTTACCACCCGGCGTCTCGCCTGGGGAATGCAAATAAAGGGCGGAAAATTTTTCAGCCATTTCGGCCGTTTGAATGCTCAGCACACCCATCAATGGGATTTCGCCGATGCCCCGCTGGTATACGCCGCGTTTTTCGGCGAATCCATGCTGAACGAAAAGGGGGTACGACTCACCTGGGTCGCTCCGTTCGACACCTATCTGATGCTGGGCGGTGAAGTCAGTCAGGGTGAGAATCCCATGAGTTTTGGTCGATCCGGCTTTTCGGACCCGAAGGGATCGATAACCGTCCAGGAAAGCGATGGACCTGATCTGGCGGTAGCCTATGCCAAGACCTCTTTTGATCACGAAAACCTTACTTTTTTATTGGGAATCTCCCATGCATCGGGAATGACCAGGCTTAATCAGGGATTGGAACGGGGAGAGCCGCTCAGCCGGGCGGATTACGGCCGAACCCGGATCACCGGGATGGACATGACCATCAAATATCTCATCGACTCCATCCGCTGTCTGTCGTTTCAAGCGGAATATCTGCTGCGCAGCAGACAGGGGCTTCACTATCGCTGGGCCGGAGAGGAAGGAGTGGTCATTCACCCGTGGGACAGCCGCCAGGCCGGATTTTACGGCCAACTGGTCGGGCGGTTTTCTAAACGTTGCCGGCTGGGCCTGCGCTACGATCTGCTGCATCTTAACGACGTGGAGTGGGACCATGTCCGCCAACCGTATCCGCAGAGCCTGCCGCGGCTCTCGGCCATGGTGGAATATAATCCCACGGAATTTTCCAGATTGCGTATTCAATACAATCATGACATGAGCCGGTATGAGCCGAGTGCCGGCCATTATGTGCGCAAATTTAATCGAGAGTTGGTTTTACAAATGAACCTGGCAATCGGCGCTCATGGCGCTCATGCTTTTTAAGGAGTCTTGTATGAAAAACGGAATCATTTTTTTACTCTGGCTTGTCGCCCTGCCGCTTCAGGCGGCGCGCGTTCACGTCGTAGCCACCTACCCGTACATCGCCGGGCTGGTGGAACAGATCGGCCAGGATCACGTGCGCGTCCATTCGCTGGCCGGCGGTCAGTGGGATCCGCACACCATTCTTCCCAAACCCTCGTACATCGCCAAGTTACGGCAGGCCGACCTGCTGATCATCAACGGCGCTCAGTTGGAGATCGGCTGGCTGCCGCCTTTGATGAACCAGGCCAACAATCCGAAAATCGCCGTGGGCATGAAAGGGCTGCTGGATCTCTCCCGCTTTGTCACATTGCTCGATGTGCCTACCAGCGTCTCCCGGGCGCAGGGAGACATTCATCCCGACGGGAATCCGCACTTTTATCTCGATCCGCACAACATTCCTTTGCTGGCGCAGGCGATTTGCGATAAATTGTGTGAAATCGATCTGGCTGGGAGTCAGGCGTACAAAACCCATACAGCCGTTTTTCTTGACAAGTGGAATTTGAAATTAAAGGAATGGGAAGAAAAAATGGCGGGGTTGCGCGGCTTAACAGTCATTGAGTATCATAAAAACCAGGATTATTTTTTAAACCGTTACGGCATTAAACTGCTGGGGACCGTGGAGTGCCTTCCCGGCATACCGCCCTCTTCCAAGCACATCGAAGAGCTGGAGGCGAAAATGCAGGCCGCCTCGGTGCGGATGATTATTCAGGATGTCTACAATCCTGATGAGGCCTCCCGGCATCTCGCGAAAAAGTTCGGCATTCCGCTTGTTAAACTGCCGCACGATGTCGGCGCGGTGCCGGAGGCAGAGGGGGTTTTCAGCTTGTTCGATGAGATCGTGAGGAGGTTGACCCATGAGTGATATTCTTTTATCAGCCTTTTTGCTGTCCGTCGTGCTGCTGGGCATTAACTCTTATTTCGGGTTGGAGATCATTCGGCGCGGCATCATCTTTACTGATTTGGCCATCGGACAGATGGCGGCGCTGGGCGCTGCGCTGTCACTCTTTTTTTTTGAAGGCGCTTATCTGTATCCGCTTTCCCTGGCGTTCTCCCTGTTGTCCGGCTTTATCATCGCCCTGATGTCGCAAAGATCCAAACAGGTGGAGGCGTTCATAGGCCTGATGTACGCGTTCGGCTTTGCCGGCGTTTTTATTCTCATGTCCAAATCCTATCACGGCATGGAGGCCTTTCAAAAGCTGATGGCCTCTGACATCCTTTTCACTCCGATGGAAGATATCATCCAAACCGCTGTTCTTTACGCCATTCTGGGCGTGATCATTTTCGTGTTCCAGAAACGGACGCAGGGTTTTGTCAAGGATATGCTCTTTTTCATTACGTTTGCCATTACTGTGACCAGCGCGGTTAGATTGGCCGGCGTGCTGGTGCTGTTCGCCCTGCTGGTGGGCCCCGCGCTTATCGCCGGCGTCATTCGCCGCGGCATTCCGCTCATCAACGTCTGGATCATCGGCATCTTCATCAACATCCTGTCGATTGTGATTTCTTATCAATTCGATTTTCCCACCGGGTACACGATTGTTTTTTTTAATGCATTGGCTGCTCTGGTGGTCACCGCCGTGGTCCCGAAAAAGGCGTGACCGCCGTGCTGGCCTCTCGTTATGACCCAGACACACAGCTGCTCAGCCGCCGGGTGCTAGTGGAAATCGAAGGAGAATAACGTCGCGCGATCCAGATAGAATCTCAGGCGCAACGGCCGGCCCCGCAGTTCGGCGAGCGATCTGGATCCCCAGGTGATCTTGATGGCGGTCGAATCGCCGGTAAACGGGGTGCACTCCCTGGCGGTCCATCCGGGCAACGTTTCGTCGTGGACGCCGGTCACTTGTACTCTGATGGCACCGGTCGCCGCCGCATTGAGGACCAGGTCGCCGGTCACGACCATGGGACGCGTCAGGATCCGGCCACTTTGTCCGGGTCCGGAGCGGGCGCCGATGAGTCGCCCCTGTTTTGTCGTCGCCAGGCCGATGGCGCACTGTCCAGTTCGGTCGTGGGGCGTATTGGAAGCGCCGTAATAGAACCACAGCTCGTCTCCAATCGTCACCGGCCGGTCTGCGAGAAAGACCATACCGCTGTCCCAGCGTTCATTTTCTGTGGTCAAAAAGACCCGCTTAGCCGCCGGCGGCAGACGATTCCAGTGATATCCATCCGCACTCCAGACCAATTCACAGTCGACCTGGTGTTTCACGGTTTCATAGCGCTGCAGGGCGCCCCAGAACAGATCGCCGCAGCGGAACACGGTCATGCCGTAAAAATGGTCCGCATCGCCCTCCTCCGGGACAAGGACGGTGCGCTCCTGGGTCCATGTTTTTAGATCTCTGCTCTCCTTAACTGCCACGCGTCGTCTGCCCACCCCTTGGAGGCCGCTGCCGGCATACGCCAGAGGCCGGACAAACATCAGCCAGCGGTCGTTCACCTCGTCATACACGAAATTGTTGTGCGTATCGCTGTGATAGGAAACGATGGGAGCGCAAAAATCGGCCTGAAAGGTTCGGCCATCTGCAGTGGTGGAGAGAAAAACGCCGCCGCTGTCGTTGTGAATGGCGATCCATTTTTCCCGCCCTGAATCCGGCTTGGCTGGAAATTCGACATCGATGCCCTGGGTTTTGTTTCGCCCCAGCAGGATCAGATTGTTGGTTTTGCTGCCGCCATAGGCAAAGAGCCCCAGAGAAGGTTTGCGCCAGAGAAATCCATCCTTCGATTCCGCGTAGCAGATGTTGTAGGAAAAACGGCTTTTGGCTTTGTAGGCTTGTTCATCCCAGACCAGATACCACATTTTAAACAGTTGATCCCCAGGATCCCTCAGCACCGAGCCCTGCATCAATGGCCCGGTCCCTTCCCATGGATGCTCGCGGACGATGAGTGGATTGGCCGCATGACGCTGCAGAGGCACGACAAAGCGTTCCACCTGCCAGCGGTCCTCGATGATGCGATCGTCGCAGGGGAAATAGGGACCATGCATCGGCAAACCGGTGTGGTCCGCGGCGAGCAGTCGGGTCGCTGCTGCCAATAATAAGAGCGCGTTGATTCTGATCATGCTTGTTACTCTTCGTTGTCAAGTTGAACAAAAGATGGGAGCCCGAGCCAGCGCCATGGTCCTGGTTTTGGGCGTTGCTGCGGCCTCGAATCACAATCGCCGGGTTAGTCTCTTAACGGCTGCGCTTTCGATGTGTTCGCTCCGGGCCTTTGTCATTTTTTCTGAATCCTTTTTTGGCCCTTACAAAATCCCGGTGGCGAACACGGCATGGAGAGGAAGGATCGTTTTATGAGCCTTTTTCTTCGATCGACGGTTCTTTTCAAATCTTCGAGGAAGCGAAAGTCCGCCGGCTCTTCTATTGATAGTGTTTCAACGCCGGCCAGTCCTCTGTCAACGACCTGCGCCGGTTTTTGCAGATGAAAATCGTCTGATTGTTCTCATACGGCATGCAATACTCGTCTTGAAATACATCCGACTTGCTCACCTGTTCATAGGTTGCGAGCAGGGCTTTCCGCGATCCGCCCAGGTGAATCACCACTCGGCCGGTTTTCCCCTGCGGGCCCCACAGCCAATAATTATTGTGACCGCTGATGGCGTTCGGCAGCCCGTATCCGCGGCCATAATAGTCGATGGCGCCGGCCTCGCCATAGTTGTTGCAGAAAATCGTGCACGCTGATTTTTCTTCCGGCGTCAGCGAAGCATAGGCTTCCGCCACGATTTTGGTCATTTTCTCCCAACCGAACATGTCGGCGTAGAACTGTGGCAGTTGCGCCAGCTCTTTTTTTTCAGAGGTGGCGGGCTGCATGCCCATCTTTTGCGCATAGGCGATGTAGGTTTTAACCGGAAGCACCGGGAGAGCGAAAGGGGCTGTGGCGATGCCGGTCACGGTCAACAGGACTGCCGCCGGGATTTTCAGCCACCCCCAACGGTACTTTTGGATGAATTGTTCCAGGCTAAAGGCGGCCATGGCAAAGAGCAGTGGAAACAGCGGCGTCAGATACTCGACTTTGCTGTTTTTATTTATAACCAGGATCAGAAACACCGTCGCGTAGAGGATGGGAAGAAAACGAAAGGTTTTTACTTTTGGGGCCAGAAGAAAATAAAGCACCCCCCCTAGCCAGAGAGGAAGGGTGATGGGATTCATGATGAGGGCCTGCTGGCCCAGCAGGGCGATGGCGGAAACCGGTACGTACTTTTGCGCGGTCGCGTTCTTGATGAACTCGAGGGTGGGAAAGCCGTTCAGCCACTGCCAGATCACATGGGGCAGAAACAGCAGCGCAGCGATGGCAGCGGCGGTCCATACCCCGCGGCTGGTCAGCCAATGTCGATGCGGCGTTGCCAGCCAAGCGACGAGCAGTCCGGCGCCAAGCCAGAGCACGCTGATCTTGTTGAGCAATCCCAGCCCCAGAATAATGCCCAGCAGAATCCACTGTTTCGGCTGGTCGTTCCGCGTCAACCGGATTGTCAAATAAATCGACAGAGTCCAGAAGAGGAGATCAAAGCTGTTCATGGAATAATAGCCATGGGTCCCCAGCAGGGCCGGCGCCCACAGCGTCATCAAGGCCGCGGCGGTGATGGAAAGCTTTTTGCCCCCGAGCTCTCTGGCCAGCCATCCGGACATAAAGACCACCATGGCGCCCAAGATCGCGGGGAGCAGCCGCACGACAAAAAGGGAATCGCCCAACAGCGCCAGCACCAGTTTCAACACGGCCAGGCTGAACGGAGGCTGATCGACGTATCCCCAGGCCAGGCGTTGGCTGCAGGCGATGTAGTAAAACTCGTCCCTGAACAGGCCGTAGCCGCCGGCGAGATTGACCGCCAGATGGATGGCGAGTTTCAAGCCCGCGAGCAATAAAAGCAGATGGATGGCGCCTTTACATTCATCAACCGGCGGCATCAAGGAGGAACGGTTTTTCATGGTGATTCCTTTATGTAAAACTTTATACATCTCGAGTACGCGCGATCGGAACGGATGGCCGCGGACGGGCGTCCTATCAAGAAAACAGCACCGGACATTTTCCTCTTCCTTTGATGACAGGGGCGATCATTTCAACCATTTAGCCAGATCCCGATACTCTTTTTGCAAGCCCGCCTGCTCGATTACGTCGCGATCGTAGGCGTCATTTCGAATCTGGACGATGGCGCCGGTGGCATGATGCCTGATGGGTTCTTCCTGCAGCCGTTCGAACACATTATGCTCCAGGGTCAGGCCGTTGGAGCCCTGGTCGAGAAAGATGCCGTTGTTTTTAGAACCTGTTGCCCAGGGCGAACGATCGATGTCGTGAATATAATTTTCCTTGATAACGCTGTTGGGCTGTTTTGATAGCGTGTAGATGGCGCCGCCATCGCAGAGCAACCGTAGAACATGGTGAATGTGGTTGCGTCGCACCTGATTGTCCCGCATGACATTGTCCGCATCCATCCACGACCAGCCGACGCTGATGCCCGAGTACGGCATGTCGTACAACTCGTTGTGTTCGATCACGACCGCCTGCGGAAAACCACAGGCGATGCCGCAGCAACCCGGGTAATCCTGACCGATGCGCGTCAGCAGATTGTTGCTGATGGTATCGTTGCGGCAGATTTCCCGCTGATCGACGGGATTGTACACCCGCGTGTGCGGTTCCTGTTCTTCGGAAAACTTGCTGTACAGGATGCCGGATCCGGCGATATCATAAAAAACATTGCCGATGATCCTGTTGTTCTGCGTGCCGTAATGCAAATCCAGGGCGGTGGCGCCGAGGTGGCGGAATACGTTACGCTCAAAAACCAGATGATGGGCCGCGGTCACGTAAACAGCCGCGGGCGGTCGCTTGAAATATTGCCGATTATCCGGCTCGACCTTGACCGAATACTGCCCCGCCTGGCTGTTGAGCATGCCGGTGTCGCGCGGCAAATTCCAGCCTGCATGGCAAATGCATAGACCGCTGAATCGAAGATGATGCACCGGATGGTCCAGCGTGCCATCAATATGCAGCACTCTCTCCAACCGCGGCACAACGGCGTGGAGCGGTTCGATGGTCTCCTGCGGCAGCCTGGGTAGATAAGAGAGCGTCCCTGATGCCGGGTCATGATGCCACTCTCCCGGTTGATCGATGAAGGAGAGGTCGTTTTCAAAATGAAACGCTTCATTTTCCGACTTGATCGGATACAGCCTGCGGAAGACCAGGTCGCGCTCGGGCTCCCGAGGTGCGAGGTACGCGTACTCGCCGTGCGTTTCAATGGAGGCCACCGGCAGCACGGCTTCGGCCCAGTGCATCTGCACGATCATTTCCACCTGATTCAGGTTCGCCCATGGTTGCAGAAGGTCCTTGGCGATGATGATTTCACGATCCCGCTCATTCCAGAACTTGAGGCGGTAATAGTGGCCTGCGTTTGGCGTCCTGGCGCGGAGGCAGCGGATGTTGTTCACGTACAGCTGCCTGAAGCGACCGTCCACTTTAGCGGTGTACAAGCCATTTTCACCGGGCATCCATTTTTCAACCGGTTGGCCGCCGCTCAGCTCCGGTGTTTCATCCCGGTAAGCCTGATAAGAGATGGTAAAGCCGTTGTGCCCCGAGTCGCGATGATCGAAATGGATCGGCTGTTCAAGAAAATAGCGGCCGCCGCGCACATACACGATGATGTCCTGATCCATGGCTGCATTGATCCGCCTGACGGCTGATTGGGCCTGAGCGATCGTTGCGAACGGTTTTTGCAAGGTGCCGGGATTATCATCCCGGCCATCCGGCGCCACATAAAAGATCGTGGTTGCTTTTGGCAGGGCGTCGAGGCCGGCGCCCAGGGCGCCCAGCAACAATAGTACCCAGCCCATTCGGCTGGATTTTGCTTGCATCATTGATTGATCCTCTGTCTTTATGTGGTGATCGTGATGAAAAATGAATTCCCGCATATCCAAGCGAGGCAGAGCGGTTTGATGAATGCGGCCGGTCTTGTCTTTCATCCCTCAGAAGTCTTGGGACGGTTTTGGAAAAGAGATCGATCTGAACCTTCCAGGCTGTTCCGCAATGTGCATTTTTTTCAGCGCAGATTAATTAAACAAGATATAGATCGCCATCATGATCAATCCCAACACCCCCCAGGCTGTCCATATTTTACCCATTCCCGATCCGGTTTGATAGGTTTCTTTGAGGGTCGGCAGGGTTGACGGCGGATGGTTTTTTTGCGTGAGCCAAGATACGAGGACCATCAAGCCGGACAACGCGACGAACAGATAGAACGACAGCAGCAGATAATGCGGCCAGAAATCGGTTGTCGGCCATCCCGTGAATTGGCAGGCGCCCACGGTCAGGCTGAGCAGGGAGCCGGCGGTCAGGGTAATGAAAGCGGCCGGTGCGGTCGCTCTGCGCCAAAGGACGCCGATTAAAAATACGGCTGCCATGGGCGGTGCAAAAAAAGCAATGATCCCTTGAATCAGATTGAATAGATCCCGTCCCACCGAGGCCATGGAGAGTGCAATAAAAACCGTCAGGATGGCGATGAGCAGCGTCATCAGTCTGCCGATCCATCGGATTTCCCGCGCCGGCGCCCGGGGCCTCAGCTTTTTACAATAGATGTCCAGGGTGAAAATAGTGCTGAACGAGTTCAAAGCTGAATCGACGGTGCTGACGGTCGCAGCGATCAGCACCGCGATGATCAATCCAATCATCCCGGCAGGCAGCAGGCTGGTGATGAGCGTCATATAGGCGGTATCTGGATTTTTAAGGTTCGGGAACAGGACGAAACAAAGGATGCCCGGCAAGAAAAAGATCAACGGCGGCAGGATTTTCAGGAATGCGGCGAACAGCGCGCCCTTTTGGCCTTCACGGAGGTTGCGAGCGCCCAGCACACGCTGTACAATGGTCTGATCGGTGCACCAGAACCAAATTCCCAACACCGGATATCCCAGCACGATCGCCGGCCAGGGAAAAGCGGCGTCATGGGCAGGACGAAATAACTGCCAATAGTCGGCGGGTACGGTCCGAAGGATGGCCTGATAGCCGCCTGTTTTGAAATAGGCGATGATGGTCAGGGCCGCGGAGGCTGAAATCATCAGGATGGATTGAAAGGTATCGGTGTAAACCACGGCGGCCAGGCCGCCGGTGATGGTAAAGCTGGTCGACAGAGCCATCAACGCGGTCAGGCTGATCCACAGCGGCCAGCCGGTTATCTGGGAAAGAAGCAGACCGCCTGAATACAGGGCGCCGCCGAGCCATAGGATGACCGTGGTGAACAGGGCATAATAAGAAAGAAACGTCCGGCTTTTCGCATCGAACCGGTGTTCGATGAATTCAGGCATGGTGGAAATTTTTGTCTTGAGGTAATACGGCACGAAAACCATGGCCAGCAGCATCAGGAACATCCAGGCCAGCCATTCAAAATTCGCCGCGACCATGCCCGAGGTGTAGGCCACCGAACAGGAGGCGAGCATAAACGACGGCGAAACATTGGTGCCAAAAATCGAAAAGCCGATATTGGCCCAAGACAGACTGCGGCCGGCGAGAAAAGGATCTGAGGATGCTTTTTTGCGGAAACTGATCCAAAAGCCCAGTCCGAG
>DAIQOA010000021.1:0-38029 GCA_036788095.1 bacterium
TGTTTCACGCCCTATCCAAAATCGACAGCCACGTGCATCTGTGCACGTTTGACTCCGCTTTAGTTCAACAGGCTCGAGCGGACCGGTTTCGTCTGGTGACCATTCTGGTCGGCGCCACCGATTCGATGGCGATACAGCGTCAACGGCAGTGGGCGGTTGCGCAGGCGGACCGTTTTCCCGGCATGGTGTATTGGATTACCACGTTTTCACTGCAGGGCTTTGAAGAGCCCGGCTGGCAGGAGAAAACCATCGGCCGTTTACAGCGGGATTTCGCCGCCGGCGCCATCGGCGTCAAGGTGTGGAAGGATATCGGCATGGTGATTCGTGATCGCGCCGGCCGATTCGTGATGATCGACGACCCGCGGCTTGACGGTATCTTTGACTTTATCGCCGCCAGCGGCAAACCGGTGGTCGCCCATCTCGGCGAACCGCGCAACTGCTGGCTGCCGGTGGAGCAGATGACGGTGAATAACGATCGTTCCTATTTCAGCCGGCATCCGGAGTATCATATGTTGCTGCACCCCGAGGTGCCCGCTTATGCGGAGCAGATCCGCAGCCGGGATCACTGGCTGGAGAAAAATCCAAACCTCAAGGTGATCGGCGCCCATCTCGGCAGTCTCGAGTATGATGTGGAGGAATTGGCCAAACGCCTCGAGCGCTATGCTAATTTTTCCGTGGATCTGACGGCGCGCATCTGCCACCTTCAGATACAGGATCGGGATCGCGTGCTGCGGTTTTTCGACCAGTACCAGGATCGACTGCTCTATGGCACGGACTTGGAGATCGAAGAGGGCGAGCCACCGTCACAGGTCAGGGAAAAAGTGCATCGCACCTGGCGGGATGATTGGATCTATCTGAGCACCGATCAAAAGCTGACCTCGCCCCTGGTTAACGGCGGATTTCGCGGACTGAAATTAAAACCCGCGGTTCTGCATAAAGTGCTTCATACCAATGCCTGCCAATGGCTGGGATTGGCGGAGTAAAGCGGCAAGAGAATGCCGTAAATGCAATCCGGTGGATTGCTCCACGAGAGAACGTTTTTGCGAGCAGCTGTGGCGCAATCCCCTGGATTGCGCAAAGGCGGTTGTCAAGTCAAGTAATCATCCTGGCAATACGTGTACGGCCATTGGCGCCACTCCTTCACCCATCCGGCTTTGACCGGATTATGGACGATATATCTCGCAATCCTTCGTGATTCTGCCTCGCTGCGCGAAAAGTGATCAAAGCTTTCATGCTGCCAGAATTTTCCAGAACGACCGAGCAGCCGGTTCGCTTCAACCGCTGTATATCCTTTGATCGAATGGGTTATTTTTGCCAGACTGTAGTATTGCCTTTCGTTTTTTTGCATCGGCCTGATTAAAAAGTGCATGTGATTCGGCATAATGCTGTAACAGATCAAGTGATAGAGCCAGCTGTTGAAATGATGCAAAGTATCAACAACGAGATGCGCCACATTTGGATTTTTCAAGTAGTTCGAACCAGATCCAGCATCCAGCGCAGCATCCCATTTTCCAAAGAAGAGCAGACGATGCCTGGCCAATTGTTTGGCCCGTTCTGGGCTATCGGGCATGCGCTCCAGTTCAGCCTTTCTTTTTTCAAATTCTTTATGCAAAGACTTTAGTACTTTTTGCGGCAAAGAATCGGCTAGGCGACTAGTTACAAAAATGGTTGCACCAGGCGGTTGAATATGCGGCAGGTTGCGGCGATAAAAGGGCTCGGGAGAAAGGTTGGACATAGGATTTCTCCTTTCGAAACGTAATCCGAGCGAGTGCACCACGCAAAGCGCAATCCGATGGATTGCGCCACGGGAAAAGCAATCCGGTGGATTGCGCCACGGGAAAAGCAATCCGAGGGATTGCGCCACGGGAAAAGCAATCCGGTGGATTGCGCCACGGGAAAAGCAATCCGGTGGATTGCGCCACGGGAAAAGCAATCCGAGGGATTGCGCCACGGAAAGTGCAATCCGGTGGTTTGCACTACGATTGCACTACACCCCGGACGGCCACAGGATCAGCTTCTCGCCCTCTTTTTCAAATCCATGCGCCATAAAAATTGATGCAAGAGGATGATGCGCCGCAGGCTCATCGTCGATCACGCACAACTCGATTCGCTTGCGGGGACGGAAAAATTCCGGCAGACGCAACCACCCCTTGAGTTTTTCCGCCAAAGGACCAGCCATCTGCGGTGAAAAATAATCCGTGGTCTGCACGCGCCTGGCGAAATTTTCCACCACCGCCGCCGGCCGATCGTTGGCGTAACAAACATGAGTGCCGCTGATCCGGCTGATCTCGATGGGGCGGACGTTGCGCTGCCAGAGCTGCTTTTCCGCTGCGGCCGGCAGAGTCCACAGCGGATCCAGCGTCGCCAGCATGACCAGCTCCGGTTCCGCCGGCTGTGGATTTTCCAGATCAGCGAGCAGCTCGGGCAAGGCGAATTGCAGCCCCGAGATCCCTTGAGCAAAACAGCCCCGGCGAATTTCTCCCTGCCACTCCAATCGTTTCAATTGATGAAAGATCACCGGCCATGGCAAAAGCCCCCGTTCGCGACGATACACCTCTTTGACCACTAGACCATACCGTTGCAGCAGCAACCGGGCCTGCTCCTCCGCCTGCCGGGCCGGGCTCATCTCACGGCCCAGCACGCTAAAGCTGTTGATGGGGAACCACCGGGCCCCTTGCTGCTGCACGCGCAGACGCACGCTCGAGCGGGTGGGGTGATGGCGCAAAGTCCTGAACGGCTGGGCGAGAACGTACAAAGGATCGCGGTGGTCGCTGGTCTGCGCTTCGCCCTCCAGCACTGAGAGAAAGCTCATATAATTATCGCATCCGGCCAGACCCTTGTACGACAAACCCCGCAGCGCTGCGAATACCTGCATCATGGACAAACCGACGCCATCGCTGATGACAGGCGGAAAGCAGGCGCCATTCTCATGGAGAAAGCGCAGCACCTGCTGTTCGTTGCCCGAGAGCGCAGCGGCCCGTCTGTTCAGCTCTTCGCGGCTTAAAAAAAGAGCGCCGCGGGAGGCGGGCCAGAAAGTGATCAGCGTGCGGCCGGTCTCGTTCTGGCGTTCCGCCACTGCGGTTGTCTCGCCGCGTTCAAGGGCCCGAAGCCAGTCTGTGCCATATTGATCAGTATGCTTCTCCAGGCCCAGGTCCTGCTCCCAGGCTTTCATCGGCAGATAGTAACCCATCCACGCCGCTGGGGAGGTGCGTCTTTTGTGTCGCATCAGCGCATGAAAAAGCAATGTGGAATCCGCCGGCCGCTGAAAGGATCTGCGCCGGACAACGGAGCGGCGATACAGCTCGGCAAAACGATTCGGATCGCACCAGTCGGTTTCCGGCGAATCTTGTATAAGGGTTCCACTGAAAAGCTTTTTATCCTGCGTCAGCGCGGCCAGCGTTTCGCTCAGTATTTCGTCGGGCAGGCCGGTGGCCTGCTTGATCTCCGCCAGGGTTTTAGGTCCGCGCCGGGAGAGAAACCGCCGAATGCGGTCTGCCGGCGTCTGTGCGGACTGGGCGCCGGCCGCGGACCAACGGTTTTGCGGATCCAAAAAGATGCGGCCGCTGCTGTGCAGCTGCTCCAGCCAGGTCTGGAGCGGCTGTGATGAACTACGCTTCAGTTCCTCGCTGGACAGGGGGCCCTGCTGTTCGATGATCTGCATCAGCTCCTCACTGTCGCGGGCGCGGGTGTCCGGAGTCTGCTGCAGCCATCGTTTCTCCATCTCTTCGATCAGCCCCGGGGTCAGCAGGGCGGGCGGCCCTTCGCGACCCATTATCTCCGCCAGCAACTCGTTGCTGACCGCTGCCGCATGATCCGGAATGCGCGTGCGGTCGTATTCATACATATGGCCGGCGAGAAAGCGGAACATCAATCCGGACGCCATGGGCGAGGGAGAGAGGGTGCGGACGAAATGAAGCGCAATCTCGGCCGCGGAGATTTTCAACAACACCCGCTGCAGCGCGGGCCAATCGAACACATCCTGCAGGCAATCGCGATAGGTCTCAGCGAGGATGGGAAATTCAGGATACTGCTGCACGGTCTGCTGCAGATCGGCGCTGCGCAGTCTCTGCAGCCACAATGGGATGCGTTTGCCCGGCCGCGAACGCGGCAGAATGAGGCTGCGGCCTGCGTTCTGACGAAAGCGGACGGCAAACAAGGGACTTACGGCCAGACTCTGCAGCAGCCATCGTTCCGCTTCCGCAAGCGAAAGGGTGAACAGGCCGTTGACGTCCAGCGGCTGGGCGCTATCCGGAAAGCGAAAGAGCACGCCGTCGTCATCAAACGTATATTGAAACTCGAGATGATGCCGGTGCGTCAGCGCCGCGGCCAGCACCATGGCCCAGGCGCCGGTGACCCGGCTGCCGAACGGCGCATGCATCACCAGATGCGGCATGGTGGAGGCATCGACGAACTGCTCCACCACTACGGCCGTGTCGGTGGGCAAGCGGCCTGTGATCTTCTGCTGGCGTTGCAGATAGTGATATAGATTTTCCGCTGCCGCGACATCGCAGCCGCAGTTCTGCTGCAGCCAGGCGATGGGATCGGGCTGCCGCATCACCTCGGCGCGCAGGGCGCCGGCGGCCGCGCAGGTGGAGTAATTTTTGAACAGCGGTTCGCCTTTCCAGAAAGGCGATCTCGGCAGATCGGCCTGGATCGGGCTGACGTGGATTTCATTGCGATCGATCTTTTGAATGCGCCACTCGCTGTTGCCGAGAAAAAAATGATCGCCCACCTTTGATTCAAAGACGAACTCTTCTTCCACCTCACCCACTTTTTTCTTCTCTCCGGCCAGAACGACGGCATAGTAACCGCGGTCCGGTATCGTGCCGCTGTTCAACACCGCCAGCAGCCGGCTGCCGCGGCGGCCGATCAGCCGGTCGTTGATCCGGTCCCAGGAAAGCCGCGGCTGCAGTCCGGCCAGCGGTGCATCGCTGAATTGACCGGCCAGCATCTCCACGGTTTGATTGAATGCGTGTTCAGTGAGACGGCGGTAACAGTGGCTTTGCCGCAACAGGCGATACAGCGCTGCGCGATCCTGCGGTTCTATGGCGACCTCGGCGACGATATGCTGCGCCAGCACGTCGAGGCAATTTTCCGGAACCGTGGTCTCTTCGATGGCCGCCTGCTGCATCGCCCGGGTCATGGCCATGCAGTCGTCCAGGTCCGCCGGATAGAGGGGAATGATGCAGCCCTGAGCGCTGGCGTGAAGCAGATGACCGCTGCGGCCGACGCGCTGCAGACCCGAGGCGACGCTCTTGGGGCTTTCGACCTGAACCACCAGATCGATGCTGCCGATGTCGATGCCCAGTTCCAGGGAAGCGGTGGCGACGACCGCGGGGATGGCGCCCTGCTTTAATCGCTGTTCCACCTCGAGGCGCAGATCGCGCGACATGCTGCCGTGGTGGGCCAGGGTAAAGGCCGCTTCGACTTCGCCGCTCTCCTGTTGATGCCGTTCGTTCAGCCGGCGGGTGAGCTTTTCCGCCTGACTGCGCATGGAGACAAAGATCAGTGTGGTGCGATGGCTGCGGATCAGTTGATACAGTCTTTCCACCACCGCGGGCCAGACCGAGGCATCCGGCAGATCGCCGAATTGCGGCAGCGGAGAGAGAACCGACAGGTTCATCTTTTTCACCATGCCGCAGTCGATGATGGTCACCGGACGCGGCACAAGCTCTTCCTTCGCCGAATTCCACATTCCGCCGCCGAGGAAAGCGGCCACGGTGGACAACGGTCGTTGGGTGGCGGACAAACCAATGCGCTGTGGATCCCGGCCGCACAGGCGGCTCAGCCGTTCCAGCGACAGGCTGAGATGTACACCGCGTTTATTGCCGCACAGGCTGTGGATCTCGTCCACGATGACGTACTCGAGCCGGCGAAAGAGCTCGCGGCCTTTCACCGAAGTCAAAAGCAGGGAGAGGGATTCCGGCGTGGTGATGAGAATGTGAGGCGGTTTGCGTAACAGTTTTTGCCGGTCCGCGGCGGTGGTATCGCCGGTGCGCACCGCCGCGCGGATCGGCGGCGGTTCCAGACCTTGGTCCGCGGCAGCAGCCTTGATGCCGAGCAGCGGCTCTTGAAGATTGTGATGGATATCGTTGTTCAG
This sequence comes from bacterium, assembly GCA_036788095.1. GTDB lineage: Bacteria > Zhuqueibacterota > Zhuqueibacteria > Residuimicrobiales > Residuimicrobiaceae > Anaerohabitans. The sequence goes on from DAIQOA010000021.1 coordinate 6,101, forward strand.
CGCTTTCAGCGGGGAAATATACAGGGTGTGGACGCCGGCCTCAAAGGATCGCGCCTCTTCGGTCAGGCTTTTGCACAGCAGACGATCGATACACCACAAAAAGGCGGCAAGGGTTTTTCCTGAACCCGTGGGCGCCAGGATCAGCGTGTGCCGGCCGGCGGCGATGGCCGGCCACCCCTGTTGCTGCGGCGGACTGGCATGGCCGTAACGGCTTTGAAACCAATCCGCGACCAGGGGATGAAAGAGAGACCCCTCAGTGATCACGACTCCTTGCCGATATCACGATGATACGCCTGAATCGATTTGACGCCGGCCTTGCCTTTGCGCGCGGCGTGAATGCCCACGGTGGCGGCCAGGGCGGCGGTGGTGGTGGTGAGATAAGGGATCTTGTATTTGATCGCCGATTTGCGGATGTAGGAATCGTCGATCTCACTCAGCTTGCCCATGGGCGTGTTGACGATGAGTTGAATTTCTCCGTTTTTCAACGCATCGACGATATGCGGTCGGCCTTCATAGATCTTGAGAATCTGCTGACTGCGAATGCCGTTGCGGTCGAGAAATTTCTGCGTGCCGTCTGTGGCGAGCAGTTTGAAGCCCAGGTTCTGAAAGCGCCGCGCCACCTCGAGCATCTCCTCTTTATCACGATCGGTCACAGTGATCAGCACCGTGCCCTGGGTGGGCAGGGTCATGCCCGCTGCTTCCTGGGCTTTGTAAAAGGCCAGGCCAAAGGAATCAGCCAGTCCCAGCACCTCGCCGGTGGAGCGCATCTCCGGCCCCAGGATGGGATCCACTTCGGGAAACATGTTGAACGGAAACACAGCGGACTTGACGCCGAAATGGTGGAAGGGTTTGTTCTGCAATTTGAAATCCGCCAGCTTTTTGCCGAGCATGAGCTGCGTGGCGATTTTGGCCATGGGAATATTGCAGACTTTGGAGACCAGCGGTACGGTGCGCGAAGCGCGGGGATTGGCTTCAAGGATATAGACCACCTCGTCGGCAATGGCGTACTGAATGTTCATCAGGCCTTTCACCTGCAGCTCCTTGGCGATCTGTTTGGTGTATTTGGCGATGGTGTCCAGATGTCGTTCTTCGATGGCCACGGGCGGAATGACGCACGAGGAATCGCCCGAGTGAACGCCGGCGTACTCGATGTGCTGCATGATGGCGGGGATAAACACTGTTTCGCCGTCCGAGATCGCATCCGCTTCCACCTCGATGGCGTTTTGGAGAAATTTATCGATGAGGATCGGCCGCTCGGGAGAAACATCCACAGCGGCGGCGATATAGCGGCGCAGCATCTTTTCGTCCAATACGATCATCATGGCCCGGCCGCCGAGCACATAGGACGGCCGCACCATCAGCGGGTAACCGATACGCTGCGCGATGGCCAGCGCCTGCTCGAGATCCGCCGCCATGCCGGACTCGGGTTGTGGAATGCCCATGCGGTCCATGACCTTACGAAAACGGTCGCGGTCTTCGGCCAGATCGATGGTCTCCGGTGAGGTGCCGAGAATGGCGACGCCGGCCCGCGCCAGATCGTTGGCCAGATTCAGCGGAGTTTGGCCGCCGAACTGGACGATGACGCCGAGGGGTTTTTCCTTCTGATAGATGCCCAGCACATCCTCCAGCGTCAGCGGTTCAAAGTAGAGCTTGTCGGAGGTGTCGTAATCCGTGGAAACGGTCTCCGGATTGCAGTTGACCATAATGGACTCGAATCCCGCGTCGCGAATGGCAAAGGCGGCATGCACGCAGCAATAATCGAATTCGATGCCCTGGCCGATGCGGTTGGGTCCGCCGCCCAGCACCATGATTTTTTTGTTGCTGGTCACCGGATGTTCCTGCGGCGCCTGATAGGTCGAAAAATAATAGGCTGCGTTCTCGACGCCGCTGACCGGCACCGCTTCCCAGGATTCAACAAGGCCGAGACGCGTGCGTTGTTCGCGAATCTGATCCTCCGGCGTCTGCAGCAGGCGGGCGAGGTAGCGATCACTAAAGCCGTCCCGCTTCGCCTCGACCAGCAGAACGTCCGGCAGCGGCCGGCCCTGTGTGGCGAGGATTTTTTCCTCCAGCTGCACCAGCTCCTGCATTTGGCTGATGAACCATTTTTTAATGTTGGTCAGCCGGTGGAGCTCGTCCACGCCGGCGCCCTTGCGCAGCGCTTCATACATGATGAAATGCCGTTCACTGGAGGCGGTGTTGAGCAGCGACAGCAGCTCGGGCAGCTCTTTGCGGTTGAAATCGCGGGCAAAGCCCAATCCGGGGCGGCCGATCTCCAGAGAGCGGATCGCTTTTTGCAGTGCCTCTTTATAGTTTTTGCCGATGCTCATGACCTCGCCGACGGCGCGCATCTGGGTGCCGAGCTTGTCCTGCACGCCCTCAAATTTTTCAAACGCCCAGCGGGCGAATTTAACCACCACATAGTCGCCCGACGGCGTGTACTTGTCCAGGGTGCCGTCGCGCCAATAGGGGATCTCGTCCAAAGTCAATCCCCCTGCCAGCAGGGCGGACACCAAGGCGATGGGAAACCCGGTGGCTTTGGAGGCCAGGGCGGAGGAGCGCGAGGTGCGTGGATTGATCTCGATGACCACGACGCGGCCGCTCGCCGGATCATGGGCGAACTGAATGTTGGTGCCGCCGATGACCTGAATCGCCTCGACGATGGCGTAGGCATAGCGCTGCAGTTTTTTCTGCAGCTCTGCATCGATGGTCAACATCGGCGCCGTACAGTACGAGTCGCCGGTATGCACGCCCATGGCGTCGACGTTTTCGATAAAGCAGACCGTGATCATCTGGTTCTTGGCGTCGCGGACCACCTCCAGCTCCAGTTCCTCCCAGCCGAGCACCGACTCTTCGATCAGCACCTGGTTGACGATGCTGGCCGCCAATCCCCGCGTCGCAATAGTCTGCAGCTCTTCCTTGTTGTACACCAGGCCTCCGCCGGTACCGCCCATGGTGTAGGCCGGCCGCACCACCACAGGATAGCCCAGTTCGTCCGCCGCCTGTTCCGCTTCCTCCAGCGAATAGACCGCCTTGCTGGCCGGCATATCGATGCCCAACCGCTGCATGGTTTCCTTAAAGGCTGTGCGGTCCTCTCCGCGCTCGATGGCGTCGATGTTGACGCCGATCACTCGCACGCCGTATTTTTCCAGCACACCAGCCTTGGCCAGTTGTGACGAGAGGTTGAGGCCGGTCTGGCCGCCCAGGTTGGGCAACAACGCATCCGGTCTTTCTTTTTCGATGATATAGGTGAGATACTCCAAGCTGAGCGGTTCGATGTAGGTGACGTCCGCCATGCCCGGATCGGTCATGATGGTGGCCGGGTTGGAATTGACCAGAACGATCTGGTAGCCCAGGGAGCGCAATGCCTTGCACGCTTGGGTGCCGGAGTAATCAAATTCGCAGGCCTGTCCGATCACAATGGGTCCGGAACCTATGATCAGCACTTTTTTCAGATCATCACGTTTTGGCATCGAGCAAGTCCTTTCGCTGTACCGGTTCTTTTGTCCTACTAGTAATCTTGCACCAGGTTCATGGCGATACGCGCCCACTCCCACAGCCGCTGCGGCTGATAGTGCACGGTGGAAATATCCTTTAAAATGATTTCAATGCAGCAGCCGTACACGGCGTGGAGAAAATCCTCCAACTCCTGTCTGGCGGCATCCGGTCGCCAGACCTCCCAGGCCAGCACCGCTGGGTTGGGCTTGCGTGAGAACACGAACGCATCGCCCACTTCTTTGACCGCGCGTTCGATCTGAATGCGCGGGCTCATGGAAATTTTGCGCAATCGCGGGATCGTGCGCAGCATCGACATCTTGCCGTCCAAAGGCTCGCAACAGCCGTAATAAACCAAACCCCATCGTTGCAGCCAGCGCAGTTCATGTTGCAGGGCGAACTCTTGATGCATGGCTTCGGATACTTCGGAGAAAATCTGCGCGGTGGCGCAGCCCCACATGTTTTCCGTCCGCACCTGCTTGGGATTCAAGTTTTTTCCCGGCAGATCCGTCGTGTAGCCGTATCCGCCGGAGCCGATTCGCGTGTTGTCGTCATTGCGGTCGAGCAAGCCGAGCGCTTGCCACTGATCCAGTTCCGCCAGCTTGGCGTCCATCAACCGGGCCATGGCGCTGTGGACCAGCTCCGGCCGGTCGATAAGGTCGGTCATGGCCTGCTCCACGCCGAACCAGCGGATCAACTCATCCCAGGGCGCAAACCATTTACCTTTGAAACCGGTCACCCGGACCGGCAGGATATTGCCAAAGATGCCTGCCATGGCATGACAGGTCTGTTCCGTGGTCTCATGGTCAAAGGTGACCACCGGCGTTTTTATTTTATCCACATCCTGCAGACACGCGATCTGCTGGTGAAAATGCCGTGAGTAGATGTCGGAATTTTGGTCGGTTACGCGAATTTCCACATCCTCACTGATGCCCAGGCCCGTGCTGTGGATAACTTTGGGACAGGCGATATAGTCATCCATGATCATGTCGACGGGAAAATGCCGCCATTGATACAGCCGGCGGCGAAGTTCCCGCTCGATGCCCTGCAGCCATGGGGTGGATGTCCGCAGCGTCAGTTCATTGTCCACGTTCATCTCATGCCAGGGGATTTCGGTAATCCACACCATGGGCCGCTGCGGCTGTAGATCGTTCAGTCGGCGCCATAGCTCCGCTTTTTCGCGCTGAACCGGCAAAGCGGCGATCTCCACCTGCTGCGCGGCCAGCCGGCGCAGAATGTCGCGATCTTGACCCGTAACGGTCAGGTCTATATTGGGATGAGTCTTCATCAGCTGACATCACCTTCTGTTGTTGTCCGGCTCGTGCCCAAAGTTCAGCGATCCAGGAACCGTTCCTTAAAGGTCGGCTCTTCACCGGCCAGCTTCAGGAAAACGTCCAGCGGCACCACCTGGAATTGCGGGCTCAGCCGGTCAAGCACGGACTTTACTCTTTTGATGCTGCTGGACTGGCGCACATGCATGAGCATAAAGTAGGGGCGGATTTTGTTGAGCCCGGCCAGCTCTTCCAGATCGGCCACCACCTGATCATCGGCCGCATCGGGCGCCAGATAGTAATCATAGGAGATCAATGGCCGGTTGTCTTTGACCGCGAAGGTGTGCGACTGGGTGTAGCCGTTGGCAAAACCGATGGCATCGGGCATGCCCTTATAAAACGCGCTGACCACTTGTTTGGTCAGATCAGAATTGCCCTCCACCATCACGCCTTCGGAATAGTCCATGATTTCAAAAACGTTCAGGTCCAGCCGTTTCATCAGACCATAAGCCAGATCGATCATGCCGGGAAGATATTTGGGCGGAATGGCTTTGGGGTACGCATAGCCGGCGCCGCCCAGCGCGCCGATAAAATAGTCATTGGGCGTCGCCTGAGAGTAAAAGTACTCCAGCATGGCCGGCGCCAGATCGATATAGTTCATCGCCACTTCCCAGGCGTAGGGAAGCTCGCCGCGGCCGGGTTGCGTCCACGCGCCCAGACCGATGCCGTCGGTCTGGATGCAGGTGATATAGACGCGTTTCTCCGGTTTGTACGATTGGCCCGGCTTCAAGTGGTGGTTGTTCTTGAAGGTAAAACCGGGCGTGGCTTTAACCTGTGAGCTGAAACTCATGTTGGGCAGAGAGTGCAAACCCTCAACGCGCAACGCATGGCTGGAGGTCTGTTTGACCCACTGCTCTTCCAGATCCTTTTTGTATGAATGCCAGCCAAAGACAAACGAGTAGGGTTTCATTTCCGAAAGCAGCGAATCGGCCAGCTGGTACTCCTCCACATCGGTCACTCTGGCGGAAAGGTCGTTAAAGAACGCTTTTTGAACAATACCCCAGTCGGCCACGCCGGGTTTCATGACATTGCCGTGCTCGCCGCCCAGCCAGACGATATAGTCTCTGCTGCAGCGGTCCCAGTACTGCTTTTTCGCCCAGCGGTAGATCTGCACGTCGGATTGCCCGGTGAATCGGCCGCGGAAATCAGCCACCGGCTTGAGTCCCGCTTTTTCCACCATGGGGATCAACTCTTCGCTGACCACCGCCGCTTTTTCCAGTCCGGCCACGGTAAAAGCGACGATCAGCGAAGTGCGGACGTTTTTATCCCACACCACATAGCCGGACACATGATCGCGGAAAGTGGTGAGCACCTGCTCCGCGGTTTTGAGCTCGGAAAAGCTGTAGCAGCGCTCCTTTTGTAAAAAGTCGAAAAAGCCGGGGCTGTAGCGGAAATCCCATTTTTCCGGATAAATGAAATAGAGATGGGGCCCGTCGCTGTTGGCCAGACCTTGCATGGAATGCAGGAATGCTTTTTCCGCCAGTTTGCCCTCCAGAGTCCAGTCGTCCTCCAGACGCACATAGCACGCCTGGCGCGTGCCCGACCGTTTCAGCGTGTAAACCGGCGAGGCTTTGGGATCGCGGGTGTCACGCTGAATCGTGTAGGTCATCAGCTGTTCGAGCGGTGAGACCTCATAGATGTGCACGGTGTTGAGCTCCGCTTTGCCCTGAGAAGTGTTCACTTCCACCTGCTCGGTGACGGTGAGCTTGGTGGCCTCCTTGTTCCAGGCGGCGGTCATTTTTCGTGATTGGCCGGGGATGTTGGCCACGCCGAGAAAGACGGTTCCCGGCGCCGGCTGATGCTGCAAAGCGATGGTGTGCTTTTTACCGTTGGTGGCCAGCCGCACCGTATCCTGAAAGCGGTCTCTGCTGCGGCTGCCCCATTTTTGAATCAGGGTGAGCTGATCGCCCTTGCATTGCATCTCTAAGGAAAGAGTTTGATAGAACGAGATCGGGGTGCTTTTCTGCGGCACCAGATCCCATGATCCGCTAAAGTCGGACACAGCGCCGAACAGCGCGGCAGGGATCAGTACAGTGAGCAGCCCAAAAAAGGTACGGGTATGCATTCGGTCACTCCTTTTTATGATAAGGGATCGCTCGAATGGGTGGCGATCCCGCTGTTCGACGTATCCGCGGGATGCAGAACGGCCGAATTTTCTTAAAAAAGGTTTTGAAAACCATTAAATAGAATGTAAGGATTTTTACCGCTCTGCTGCAAGAATAAAATGTACAAAGAGGCGTAGGAGGGAAGAAAGGTGAGTGCTATTCAGGATTCGATCACCTGCAGCAGCTCCCGGTTTTTGATGGGACGGGTGATAAAGTGCGTAATGCCGTAGTCCTGCGCCTGGCGGGGCATGGTTGAATCACCGTGGTCATAGATGCCGATCAATCTCAGCTTGGGATAACGATGGCGGATCTGATGAGCGACGGACAGACTGTCCCAGGGATCGTTCTCGTTCTGTTTGCGAACCGTCAGGTCCAGGAAGGTCAAATCCGCCTCCGTTTGATCCAGCACCTGCAGGAGATCTTGCATATCTCGCGCCACAATCACATCATGCAGATTGCTGAGCATAAGATACATTTGCATCTCGGAGCGAAGTTCATCGTTGAAAATTACGATTTTCATATTCCGCGCTGTTAATGGGTCTGCTCTGCTTTGTGCTTAAATAGCGGCAAAACAGCCCGTTTGCGGAAGGAGATCAGTACAATTTTCGCAGGGTGCTGTTGCGGTAATAATGCTGCAGAATTTGGCGATAGGAAAATCCCTGCTGGGCCATGACCGTGGCGCCCACCTGGCACAGGCCGACGCCATGGCCCCAGCCGGCGCCGATCAGATGGAAGCGCAGGACTGATCCGCTTTCAGCGTGGTCCCGTTCAATGTAGAAACAGGCGGAATAGAGATGGCTTTCCGAGAGAATACGACGGATCGCCAGTTCCTTGCCCACCCGGATGGTTTTATGGCTGCCGATCACGTCCAGCCATTTCAACCTGCCTGAGCGACCACGTTCGCCGGGCTCCAGGTCCACCAGTTTGCCGAAATCCTCTCCCAGCTTGCTTTTGATCAGGGCCTCCAGCTGTTCCCGGGTATAGGTCACGCGCCAGCGGAACAACTCCCGGGTGTTGTAGGGCAGGCTGGATGAGATCTCGTATTTCAGAGTATTGCAGTAGACGTCCGGTGTGCTGTCGATATAGGCTTGGGCGTCGCTCTCCTCGCGCAGATCCGCTGTGAGCGGCGCTTCGCCATCCACGCCGCTGACCAGATAAGGGATGCGGCGCTGGTCCCAGACGTGCTCATAATCCTCCATGACGCCGCCGCAAATTTTTGCATAGCGGGCATCGCAGACCCGTTTGTTAAATAACAGGGCCTCTCCTTCGGTGGCGGCTGCCGCTTGCTGCGAAGCGGAGGAGACGTTGGCGATGCCGTGATAGCATTGACAGTGGTCATCGGAACAGAGGTGAAAGGGCTCGTCGTAATGATGTTTGCCCATGGTCGCCAGGATGGTGCTGCGCGCGGCCACGGTCTGCGCTTTGAGCAGCTCCGGGGGATTCTCCGCAGTCATCTCGGACGAGTTGACGCTGATGAGGTAGGATTCAATATCCAGCTCATTGATTGCCAGCAGCGCGCCGCTGGTGTTGAAGCGTATCTCCAGGCAGCCAGGCAGCTGCTGGGTCTTTTTATGCTGCCAGTGAAACTCGATGCCCACGGTGACATCGGCCAAAGAGAGGGTTGCTGTGGGGTCCTGCGGTTCGATGCGCAGGCCGGCCGCAAACGTCTGATCGCCGCAGCGCAACACGCCGGCCGAGGGGGTGACGATCTCTTTGACCACCATTGCTTCGCCGGCCGGTTCATAGGATCGACAAAAGGCCAGGGCCTGATCGAGCGCTGCAAACGGCCCGGTCACGACCCAATATTCACGGTTATCGAAAAGTTGACGGTTCAGGGGAAGGGTCAGTCCCTGCCGCCACAGCGTGGTCTTTCGCTCTTCTTCCGCCTGGAACTGGCGCGCCTCCTCCTCGGTCTCCCGGATCGCCAGCCGCACCGCCCAGCGGATTTGCGCCGGAGTGGATTCGATTTTCTCCACGCGGTATTCGACATCCGCCTGGCCTGTTGCCTGCTCCTGACCCTCCAGGCTCATCAGGCGGAAGGATTTGTCGCAGCGAAAACGTATCTCTTCCGCTGCTTGAATCATACCGATGCGCACGTTTGGTTTCTGTCGAGGCATTCTCTTTTCCTCAAAAAAATGAGTGAAGCGGCTACGCCGGAGCTGAACAGCTGTTCAGCCGCCTATCACAGAATCTTGATTGATCTCCCGGGCGTCACAGGCTCTATTGAACCGGTCCACGCCGAACCATACCAGCAGTCCGGCGGCGATCAGCCAATAAGCGTGCACATGGATTTCTCCGCAATACCAGTTCCAGGATTCTTTCGGCAGGTTGAGCCATAAAAACGCCAGCAGATTATTGAGCGCATGCAGGATCACGCCGGGCCAGATGCTCTGAGATCTCCAGGCCAGATAGCCCAGGGCAAATCCTAAAAGGGCGATTTGAACCGCTCCCCAGGGATTGAAATGGATCAGGGCGAAAAAGATGGCGCTGAGTACGATGGCTGAGGCTGCGTCCTTGAACTGTTCCAGCGCGGTCAGGATCATACCGCGAAAGAGCATCTCTTCAGCGACCGCCGCCACGATGACCGCGCCTCCGATGATCAGCAGCATCTCCTGGACCGAATCGGCGCGCATCAGCTGCTCCAATCCTTTGGCCAGCTCTTCCGGCATGGGGAAAAAATGATTGATCAGACGATCCAGTTCGTCGGCCAGTACCACCACCCCGATGGTCGCCAACAGACTGTAGAAAAAAATCGCCGGCGACGGCAGGCCGAGGCGAAAGGTCCGGACCAGCGGCAGTTTTCTTTTCACTACATAAAGGATAGCGGGGACAACGATGCACAGTTCCTGCAACGCCAGCGCATAGGGCATGGGCAAAAGTAGGGAGAGCATCTGCGCCACCAGAATCGCCAGCACAGTGAATAGAAACAGCCGTCCCAGATCACGGGGCGTCAAAAGCGGGGGAGGCGTTTGCGAGTTCGTTTCCATGGCGTTATCGTTTTGTCAGTTCGTAGAGGGCGATGCCGGCCGCAATGGCCGCGTTCAGGGATTCCCCGCCGCCGAGGCGGGGAATGGTAAAACGGTGATCGGCCAGTTCGACCAGGCCGGCGGAGATGCCGTTGGCTTCGCTGCCGACGAGCAATATGGTCTTTTCAGCATTGGCGATCAGCGGCGCCGCGGCATCGGTCACCGCGGCCAAGAGGCGATAACCGTCGTCCCGCAGTCGAGCGAGCGTGGGCTGCATCTCCACTTCGGTGTAGCAGGTGAGATGAAAGAGGGCGCCCATGCTGGCGCGGACTACTTTGGGATTGTACAGATCCACCGAATGACGGCTGATCAGGATGGTTTTAACTCCGAACCAATCCGCGGTGCGCAAAAGGGTGCCGAGGTTTCCCGGGTCCTGCAGTTGATCGACGGCCAGGATCAGCCGATCGTTCGTCGACAGGTCAACCGCTTGGCAAGGGCCGGCTTGGGCGACCCGCGCGGCCACGGCCTGCGGCGCTTCGGTGTCGCACAGCCTGTCCATGTTCGCTTGTGTGGTGCGCAGGATGGGAATGGCGCGCCGGCCGGCCCGCTGCAAAAGTTGCTGCAGGCGCGTCGTCTCCGGCCCGTCCGCGACGATGATCTCCAGCACCGTTGCCGGCCCGTCGATCGCCTCTTCACACAGGCGCAGCCCTTCGCACAGAAAGTGTCCGCTCTGATCGCGATATTTTTTTTGGCGCAGGGAGCGAAGGCTCTGCAGTTTTTGTTTGGAAAGCGTCATGACCTATCCGCTGCGGAAAAATTCACCGGATCAGGAGAGCAGGCTTTTTACTTTGGCCACCATCTCCGCTTCCGTCACTTGAATCTGTTCTCCCTGGCGCAGATCCTTGATCGAGATGAGGCCCTGTTCGACTTCGCTGTCGCCGAGGATGAGAACGCAGGCCGCATGCATGCGGTTGGCGTCGCGCATCTGCGCTTTAAAGCTTTTTTCGCCAAAGCTCATGAGGGCTGGAATTTTTTCGTTGCGCAGTGCAAAGACCAGATCCACCGCCCGGGCTTTGGCCTTGGCGCCGAAATGAATCACCAGCACGCGCGGTTCCGGCAGAGGCTCGGGCTGCAGCCCCTGTTCTTTCATGCTCAGGATGATGCGTTCGATGCCGGAGCCGAAGCCGATGCCCGGAGTGGGTTCGCCGCCCAGCTGTTCGATAAGGCCGTCGTAGCGACCGCCACCGCACATGGCGTTCTGCGAGCCGATGCCTTGGGCCCAGACCTCGAACACAGTCTTGGTGTAATAATCCAGTCCACGCACCAGTTTGTGGTTGATCTCATACGGGCGGCCGAGCTGGTCGAGATAACCGGTCAGGTGATGGAAATGATCGTGGCACGAGGGGCACAGATGCCGGCTGATCACCGGCGCCGCGGCGATCACCGGTTGGCACCCGGGCGATTTACAATCGAGCAGCCGCAGCGCATTGCGGTCCAAACGCCGTTTACAGTCGTCGCAGATCTCATTCAGGCGGGTCTGATAATACGCTTTCAAAGTTTCGATATAGGCCGGCCGGCATTGCGGACAACCGGTGCTGTTGAGCTGAAAGCGCAGACCGCGAAAGCCCAGCTCTGCATACAACTGCCAGGCGATGGACATAACTTCGACGTCCATGGCGCTGTCCTGCTCGCCAAAGGCCTCCACATTGAACTGGGTGTGCTGGCGGAAACGGCCGGCCTGCGGCCGTTCGAAGCGGAAGATCGGACCCATCGAAAACAGCTTGACCGGCTTGGGCAGCATGTGCATGCCGTTCTGCAGATAGAGCCGGATGAATCCGGCGGTGAACTCGGGGCGCAGTGTCAGCGAGGTGTCGCCTTTATCAACAAAGGTGTACATCTCTTTTTCAACGATGTCCGTGGTTTCGCCCACAGAACGGATGAATAAACGGGTCTCCTCAAAAATGGGCGGGTCCACCCGCTGATAGCCAAACAGCGAGGTGATCTCATAGACTTTTTTTTCAATGAAACGCCAGTAGGGCTGTTCTTCCGGCAGCACATCGCGCGTTCCGGTGATCGATTGATACTTGCTCATATCCTTCTCTTCTTGCGGGGTGAAACGTTTGCCGGCCCTGAGGACGGTTAGAGATCATCTTCCTCCAGCGCAATGGCTTCCAGGACCGCTGCGGCGGAGCGACAACCCACTAATCGGTTGCGGAATTCACTGCGGTGCATCAGCCGGGAAATGCGGCTAAGCGCCTGGAGGTGCGGGCCGGTCGGATCCATGGGACCCACCAGCAGAAAGATCAGTCGGACCGGTTTGTCGTCCATGGCGGCGAAATCCACCCCCTGGCGGGTGATGCCGAACGCGGCCGTCAGTTCCTCCACCGCTTCGGTTTTGGCATGTGGGATCGCCACTCCTTCGCCCATGCCGGTGCTCATCACGCGTTCGCGCTCCAGCACTTTGGCTAGGGCCAGGTCACGATCCTTAATTTTGCCAGACTGGTGGATCAGATCGACCAGTTCCTCGATGATCTTTTCTTTTTCTGTGTGAAGCAGGGGCACGCGAATGACCTGCTCCGACAAGAGATCCTGCAATTTCATAGGTACTCCGTAAGTCCAATGATAAATATATTACATAATCGAGAAATAACAAAGTCTTTTATCCGCCGGCCCCGCTGTTTTCTCTTTGTTTTTTATTCCGCAGCCCTTAAATTACCGGAAAGGAAGGGGCGGGTCTTCCGTCATCAGGAGGTCAGAATGTCCGTGTATGATTTGATACGTAAACGCCGAACCGTGCGCCGTTTCGCGCAAAAGCCGGTCGCCCTGGAAACGCTGAAGCAGATCGTCGATGCCGGCCGGCTCGCGCCCTCGGCCTCTAATCTGCAGCCTTTGGAATTTATGATTCTCGAAAAGACCAGGGCCGTACAGTATGTGTTTGAACGCACCCGATGGGCCGGCTATCTGCCGCCGGACCAGGGCAAGCCGGCTGCGGATCAAGCGCCCGTCGCGTTCATCCTGATTCTGGTGAACAAAAAGATTCGCGCCGAAGGGTATGGCGCGGATGTGGGCGCCGCGGCGGAAAACATGATACTCACCGCGCTGGAACAGGGCGTCGCCGCCTGCTGGATCGGCTCCATCATCGATCGCGCAGACATTAAATCGGAACTGGCCATTCCGGAACATTGTGAGCTGGATTCCCTGCTGGCTCTGGGATATCCGGCTGAAGATCCGGTGGCGGAACCGCTTGACGATTCGGTCAAGTATTACCGCGATGAACAGGGACGGCTGCACGTGCCCAAGCGCACCCTGGCAGCGGTGTTGCATGTCAATGGCTACTGAAACGAAAGCGGACGGAAATGGTTTCCCGTGACGACATCATCCAGTATGTGAACAACTATTTGCAGGTTGACCAGGTGAAGGATTACAGTCCGGCCGGTCTGCAGGTCGAGGGCAAGGAGCAGGTGCGCAGGATCGTCACCGCGGTTTCAGCCGGCGCCCGGCTGTTTCAGCAGGCGGCGGAGTGGCAGGCGGATATGATCATCGTGCATCACGGAGTGTTCTGGGATCGCGATCCTCGAGTGGTCCAGGGACCTTTGAAAGTCCGGCTGAAAATACTTTTACAGAACGACATCACTCTGTTGGGCTATCATCTGGCTCTCGATAAACATCCGGTGCTGGGCAATAACGCATTGGCGGCTCAGGCTCTGGGGCTGGAACAGGTCACGCCCCTGGGCGAGGTCGGCGTGCAAGGCCGTGTGGCCGGCCTGACCATTGGGCAACTGACGCAACAGGTGGAGGCTGTGTTTCAACATGCGGCGCTGGTGTTCGCCGCGGGGCCGAAACGGATCACGCGGATCGGATTCTGTTCCGGAGGCGCTGCCAGGGATTTGAGCGATGCCGTGGAGGCGGGGCTGGATGCCTTTATCACGGGCGAGGCCAAAGAGGAGACGATGAACCTGGCTGAAGAGAACGCCATTCATTTTATCGCCGCCGGCCACTATGCCACAGAGCGCATGGGCGTTCGCGCACTGGGCGAGCATCTGGCTCAGGTTTTTTCCGTGGAGGTTCGGTTCATCGAGCGCAACAATCCGGTGTGAGGATTCGCAGGCAAACAACAGGCTGGATTAGAATCTTTCCACGGTTCGCTGCATCTTATAAAGGGACATGGACGGGATTGAATATTGGAGGAGTGCATGCGTAATGTGATTATCATCGGGTCCGGCCCCGCCGGCCTGACCGCGGCGATTTATGCTGGCCGCGCCAATCTGCAGCCGTTGGTGATTTCGGGCATGGAGCGCGGTGGACAGGTGACCCTGACCAATGATCTGGAGAATTTTCCCGGCTTTCCCAACGGCCTGGGCGGATTCGAGATGTATCAGCTGCTGGAACAGCAGGCGATCAAGTTCGGCGCTGAGATGCTCTATGAGGTGGTCACCGGGGTGGAGCTGGAGGGCGAGATCAAGAAAGTAAAAACCGCAGATCAGGTCTATGAGGCCAAAACCGTGATCGTGGCCACCGGGTCAAATCCGAAACGGCTGGGCGTACCGGGTGAAGATGCGTATATCGGCAAAGGGGTGTCCTATTGCGCGACCTGTGATGGCTTTTTTTTCAGCGGCAAACAGGTGGCGGTGATCGGCGGCGGCAACAGTGCGTTGGATGAGGGGTTGTTTCTCACCCGTTTTGCCGCCAAAGTGACCCTGATTCACCGCCGCGACCGCTTGCGCGCAGATGCGATTCTTCAGGAGCGCGCTCAAGCCAACGAAAAGATGGATTTTATTTGGGATTCGGTGGTGGAAGAGGTGAAGGGAGAGGGCTCCGTGAACGCGCTAAAGCTGAAAAATGTCAAGACCGGCGCGACCACGGATTTTCCAGTGGACGGCGTGTTTGTGTTCATCGGCCATCATCCCAACACCGATCTGTTTGCCGGCAAGTTGCAGCTGGATGAGGGCGGCTATCTGGTGACCGACCGGCGCATGCATACCAACCTCCCCGGCGTGTTCGGCTGCGGCGATGTTCAGGATTCTGTGTATCGCCAGGCCATTACAGCAGCGGGCACCGGTTGCCAGGCTGCGATCGAGGCGGAACGCTATATCGCAGAGCACGCGGGCAAAGCGTATCCGGGAAGATAAAAGACGCGGCGTTTGTGAATTTTCGCCTGCGCTGCTCGTCGCTGTGAGATTGCGAAGGGACTCTGGGCTTCCTGGTTTTGCACCTCAAGATGAAAACCTTGTCTTTCCGAGCCCGCAATGCTTTATCCCAACTTTTTTATTGGTTGCCGCAAAGGGCGAGGAATCTAGCGACGCACCGGGCCTCGCCCTTTCGCCGGTTCCTGCTCGCCGCTGGATTCTTCGGCGTTTGACAGTGCCGTTGTGAGTAATAAACGCCCGTGAGGCGTTATTCACCAAGTGCCCCTAAAAAGACTATCATCGCGAAGTCACTGCATATTAGCATCTTATAAATCTAGGTTGAAGCGAATCCCCTTAGACAGACCATTATCCCATCGTGTTGCGCTCGTGCCTGGCTTATCTCACCATCAGCATTTTTCCGGTTAAGCTTTGTTCCCTCCCCTTTTCGTCCGCAAACTCGATACGATATAAATAGACCCCCGACGCCGCGGGTTCGGAATGCTGGGTCTCTCCATTCCAGAGAATGCGCTGTTCTCCGGCATCAACCCTCTCCCTGTGCCAGGCCCACACCGGCCGGCCGGCGCTGTTGAACAGCCGCAGGGTCAATTGGCCTGCGGCCGGAACCCTCACGCTGATGGTGGTGGTGCTGTTAAAAGGGTTGGGATAATTGGACGCCAGCAGATGTTGCTCCGGTTGTGCGAGATCCTTGTCCGCGATCTCGGTCGTCAGGCTGACGGGTATCGTTATGAGGTTGTCCGATGGAAATAGATCCGCCATGTAGTAGAGCTGGAAGCGAACGGTGTACGGACCAGCGTCGGACGGCGTCCACGGCGCAAAAGTAATGGTACGTTTTAACCCCGCAGCCAGAGCCGGCACCAGATAGGTGTTATGATACACGGTGGTTTCATCGCTTTCTGTGATCTCGCATGCGGCTTCGAACGGGCCGGCGGCATAACGGCCCGCGTTCTCGATGTTGATCTCAGGATTTACGGAATAGCCCTGCATGGCTCCGGTGCGTGGCGCATTGACACTGATAATGCCTAGATCGTGAGCATAGACCGAGCGCACGGTCGCTGTCCGTACGTTGTTGGCCGGACGCAGATCTCCGACCAGATAAACGGCGAAATGGGCACGATAGACGCTGCGGATGGTCGGAGTCCAAGGATCAAACTGGACCAGGAGCGTATCCATGGACGCCATCTGTCCAATGTTCAACAGGCCGTTGTAAATGGTAATGCCACTCGAATCGATGAGACAGTGGGCCCACAGATCTTGTGCGGTCGCGCTGCCATAGTTTTTCAAAACCATTGCCGGTATGATTTCGCCTGATGAAACAAGCGGCAGCGGCGCCACGATGCGCTCGATGGCCACGTCCAGGCCGCCGACCGTGTCGGATTCTGTGATCTGCAGACACTGATCCGCCGCAATGTGGTAACGACGCTGGATCCGGCCGGAGGACCAGTAGATGGCCAGACTGTCCAGCGAGGTCAAAGAACCCAGGCCGAATTCAAGAACCGGGCTGTTGCTGGTGGGTCCGTTGACCTCCATCTGCAGCACCTGATGCCGGTCGCCGAAGAACAGGTGCACGACGCTGCCGATGGCGGAATAATTGCTTTGCTTGCCGACCAGCTGCAGTTGAATCCAATGGTTTGCCGTGGATTGATTCACATAGAAATAACTTTTTACCTGTTGGTAGTCGTGAAGTAAAAGATCGACGCGGCCGTCGTTGTTCAGGTCAGCCGCATTGATGCTAAAGCCGTTATGGACAGCGTTGAATCCGACCGAAGCGGCGACGTCACGGTATTGATCGTGGCCAAGGTTCTGCAGCAGCCTCAATCCCGAGCCGGTTTCCGAATTGCCGAAAAGCGCCAGGTCGAGATCCGCATCGTTGTCCCAGTCCTCCCAGAGTGGTGTGTAGGAGGGGGAGGCGCCGGTAAAGCCGGGCAGCGGAGCCCCTGGTTCGAGGTTTCCCTGGCCATCGTTCAGCAGAATCATGGGATTGTTCGAACCACTGCTGCACACGGTAAGATCAAAATCACCATCCTGATCATGGTCTGCCCACATGGCCGCCCGGGTATCATAAATAAAGAGTTCAATGGGCTGAAAAACGCCGTTGCCCTGGTTGACAAACAAGGCGGAGTGTCTTTGACCGCCGACAAATAGATCCATATCGCCATCTTGATCGTAATCGCACCAGGCAGCGCAGCGGGACTTGCCGTTGCCGAAGGCGGAAAACCCCGCCTGTTGGGTGACATCGGTGAAGGTCATATCACCATTGTTGCGCAAAAGTTGATCTTTATTCCCCTCTGTGAAATTGACGACAAAGATGTCCACCAGGCCATCGCGGTCGTAATCAGCCAGAGCGGCCGTGTAG
Source organism: bacterium (assembly GCA_036788095.1). Classification (GTDB taxonomy): domain Bacteria; phylum Zhuqueibacterota; class Zhuqueibacteria; order Residuimicrobiales; family Residuimicrobiaceae; genus Anaerohabitans. The sequence goes on from DAIQOA010000021.1 coordinate 23,495, forward strand.
GTCAGTTTGTCCTCCGGCTCCGGCGGCAGGCTGCCGACGATCTCGGTAAATCCAGAGTTGCCGTTGTTTTGGTACAAACGATTGCGCGCCGTGTAACCGCTTACAAAGAGGTCCGTCCAGCCATCGTTATTAAAATCCCCCCAGCAGCCGGTGGCCGTAGGCGCATTGGAATCGAGTCCAGACTCTTGGATGATGTTGGCCAGGCCGCGTTCGCGATTGTTCTGAAAGAGAAAGGCTGATCCGAACACATTGGCTTGAAAAAAGTCCAGATCGCCGTCCCGATCATAGTCTGCCAGCGTGGTTATTTGGTAGGAGGGAGCGTTGTACTGATAGAGAGCGGTTTGATCCTGAAAAAGGATCTGCGCCGCCCCGGGACCGGCCATCCAGCAAAGCAACAGCATTCGTTTTATCATCACAGCCGCCTTTCAGGTCGACTTGTATCCTTTACCGATTTAAAACGCCAATCCGGGGAAAAAGAGATAACCAGCTTTGGTGAAGCGTCACGAGCACGTGCCGCCCGGCTGTTGCTTTCGCCGCCTTTATCAGCGCCAAACCGCGGATAATAGGGATGGCGAGCCTGCAGTAAAAATAATTTATCATTCGTTCGCTGCAAAGGCAAGACTTTTTTGCCGGAAAATCAATTTGTTTTTCTGCTAAAATATGGTACATTTTATTTTATGTGGACGTGGTCAGGCCGGAAGCCATCCAGGCGGCAACGGCTGTTCCATGGTTTCAATCGCCAGTCTGTTCGGATGAAAAATGGGACAAATACTTTTCATCAAGCCGGCCAACAGCAGTTTTATGATCAAGGATGAGGCTTTTTTAGCCTCACAGTATAACGTTACAAGCTTTTTATACCGCTACGGCAACGCCTGGCGGCACCTGCGCAGCCTGATGGCTCTAGCTGTCTGGTTGTTGCGCCATCTGCCGGCGGCTGATGGCGTATTCATCTGGTTTGCCGACTATCACAGCTGGCTGCCGGTGCTGCTTTCCCGACTGTTGGGCAAAAAGAGCCTGTTGGTGCTGGGCGGCTATGATGTCGCCTGTGTGCCAGAGTTCAATTATGGAGTTTTTGTCCGCCCGTTTCGTGGTTGGTGCGCTCGGTATAGCATGCGCAATGCCGGCTATCTCCTGCCGGTGGCCAAATCCATGATCAAAGATATCGCCGAACATGCCGGCCCCATCTCAGCGACCATTCTGCCTACACCCACCGGTTATTCCAGCCGAATGTGGTTTCCCCAGGGCGCAAAAAACGAAAAAATGGTTCTCACCGTTTCTGCAGGACAGGATTTAAATCGTTTGAAAATAAAAGGATTGGATCTTTTTGCCGAAACGGCTGCATTATGTCCGGATTACAATTTTGTAATTGTTGGTCTGCAGGGAGAGGCCAAGCAGGTTCTAGAATGCAAGAAAATAACTAATCTGCATCTGATCGATCCCCTCGGTATCGAACCGTTGCGGCAGTATTACCAAAAAGCAAATATCTATATGCAGCTATCTCTGCGTGAAGGCCTGCCCAACGCGGTGATCGAGGCCATGCTGTGCGAATGCGTAGTGATCGGCAGCCGGAGCGGCGGAATTCCTGAGGCCATTGGTCCGGCCGGTTTTATTCTCGACGAGCGGACGCCGGAGGCCGCGGCCGCAACTCTGCACCAGGCCGTGGCGGCTGCGTCGGAACTGCGCAGCCAATCGCGGCAATGGGCGCAAACGAATTTTTCCGAGGAACGGCGCCATACAACATTGCGATCGATCATCGATGGCGAGTCAGCCGGTAATTTGACGTGAACCGATGGGATCTTGCCGTTCCCCCTACAGCCCCAGAGGCGGCTCTGGCCGCGAGTGATCGCAGGCGTGATGATCATTGCACAAGGCAAATCAGGACTGCGTGGGGACGATATCTTGCTTTCGCGCTCTGACCGCGATGAGGGGTGATAAAAAGCGGCTTTTAACTGGTATTCTCTGCAACACATTATTGATGACAAAGAGAAAGCCCTTTGCCGCCAAGCCGTAGAATTTGGAAGTGCTATTGACCCAGAGATGCGGTTTACCGACATAGGCGACTTGGGCATCCGCTAATCCCAAATCCCGGCCAATCTGCTTCAAGCGGCTTAATTCCATGGCGGAGAGATTGTGCGTTGCGTAGGACTTGGGGTCGATCCATTTTTGAAAAATGCCGCTGAGGCCCAGGTAATTCGGCAATATGATGAGCAACGTGCCGTGCGGCTTTAGCAGATCAAGATGGCGGCCTACGATTTCTCCGGTATCCTGAAAATGTTCGATCAGTCCATAGGAAAAAACGATATCGTATTTTTCATTACAGGAATAGGTGAATAAATCTTGTTCCAGCAGGTGAATCGTGCCCTGTTTCAGCCCATTGAGCGCTTCCATCTTGTGAACGATCTGCTTGTCGATATAAAAATCCAATAGCGTCACATCGTAGTGGTAGGCTTTACTGAAAAAGACCGAATAGGTGCCGGGGAAACCGCCCAGTTCGATAAACCTGCCTTTTTCTGGCAGATCAAAAAGTACTTCTTCGAGATTGGACCGGTGCACGACGAACGGCTGAAAGTGTCGCCAATGGGCTTGCCAGAACTCCCGATCGGTAAAGTGGTCACTGTTAGGATTCGTCATCAGGCAGGTCATCCGGTTGGTTGAACGCGGCTATGGTTTGCTGGTAAAAGAGCAGGGTCTCTTCGACCATTCGTTCTTTGGAGAAACAACGAATAATTTTTTCCCGGCCGTGCCGGCCTGTTTGCCGTGCAAGCGCGGGATCGGCGAGAAGCCGCTTCAGGGTGGCAAAGAGCGGCTCTTCTTGAGCCGGTTCGACGAGCCAGCCATCGATGCCCTGTTCGATCAATTCGGCCGCACTGGTTTGTCGTGAATAGACCGTGCAACAGCCGCAGGCCATCGCCTCCATGGGGGCCATGGAAAAAGCCTCAGCCATGGAAGGAAACACGGCGATCTGGGCTTCTTGATAGGCTTTGAACAGAACCGATCGGGGCACCGCGTCTTTGAAAACGATATGCGATTGTGCCTGCTCAGGGATGAGGCTGCGAGCATAGGCCTTCATGGAACCCAGCCCGGGTTCTGTGGTATCTTTCCCATAAAGGTCAAGAGTAAAATCGATCCCCTGCTGATAAAGGGCGACCGCCGCTTTGATCAACGGGATGATTCCTTTTTTCCGGTTCAACGTGCCGGAAAAGATTAATTTGTTTTTCCGCCGTTTGGTCTCATCGGGCTCGGCTGGAATTTCCATGCCGTTATAGATCACATGGAATTTTTTTGCAAAGTCCAGCAGGTCATGGGTGATCTGTGCCGTATACTCGGAAGCGGCTATGACGGCGTCGGCGCGTCGATAGGCCTGTAATTCCAGCCAGCGGGTCAACCGGTTTGCCTGTTTGCCCAGCACCTTTGCGAAATAAATATTGGCTCCATTTGCCCGCAGCACCAACGGCGTCGGCAACTGTGGCCAACAGGCGAACCATCCCCTGCTGTCCGGCGCTTCCACCAGCTCGATCTCTTTCTCGTCGATCCATCCTTTAATGAGCTGATACTGTCTGATCCAGGGTCTGATCCACGCCCATCGCCCCGGCCGAGTGCGCAGACGCCACACCCGGACGCCCTGGTCCTCTTCATAATCCGGCGCCGGATAGTTTTCTGGATAGACCCCTATGACGCGAACAGAGTGGCCCCGAGCTACCAGGTCGCGCGCCAACAGCTGCACGATTGCGCCCACGCCGCCATGCGGGCCCTGCGGATATTCGGGACAAATAAAGCAAATCTTCATAGTAACATACGGAGAATGTGCGTGGCTGTTGATCTGCAAGCGTAGCTTTGCATAGTTTGACCGCTGTTTGGCAACGAGCCATGGATGAAGGCATTAAAAAGTAATTTACTAACCAAGGTATATAAAATCAATAGCTTTTTATTGGAAAATATAATATTTTCAAGCATGTTTTTCAGTGCAGCCTTTTCGTAATCCCGGGTGCAGACTAGACGGCACAGTGCATATGATCTCTAAAAAACTCGTAAAATCCTCTCTGGTTTACTCTGTGATCGGCGCCCTTCCTTTGGCATGGAGCATCATCCTGCTGCCGTTTTATACCACGCTCCTCACCCCCGATGATTTCGGTCGCCTCGCCTTATATGCCAGCCTCGCCCTGTTGTTGCAGACGTTGATGAATTTAAGCCTGGATTCCTATGTTGCGGTCCAGTATATCGAATTGCGTAACGATCCACGCTCTCTGCGCGCCTGCCTCGGAACCGTCACGGTCACCCTGTTGCTCTGGGGCGGCGTGTTTACCGGCCTGTTCGTCATCGGCGGTCCGGGTCTGTTCACGCTTTTTTTCCCAGAGGCCTCGCTGCTTTTTTTACCCTATGGATTGATGACCGTGGTTACCGCGTTCTGCAATGGATTTTTCAAGACCTACACGGTGTTGCTCATCTACCAGGAACGGGTAACCCAGTTCTTCTGGATGAATGTGCTCAATTTTATGCTGACGATCCTCATCAGCATAACGGGATTATACCTGTTTCCCTACACCCTCATTGGCCCCATGTGGGGCCGGCTCTTGTCCGGCCTGTGCATTTTTCTGGCGGCATTTTTTTTCATGGTCCGGGAATTTGGTCTGACTTTTTACACCGACTATCTCAAGGGCATGGCGCAATACTGTTGGCCTCTGATCATCTATTTCGGCCTATTCTGGATCTTGAACAATCTGGATCGGTTTATTATCAATCACTATCTGACGCCGGAGGATGTCGCGATTTATGATATCGCGGTCAAATGCACGCTGCTGCTCGAGTTTTTGCAGATCGGGCTCTCCAACACCATCTATCCGAAAGTGTTCGCGCTGTGGCAGGATGCCAAAAACACCTCGCATTCTGAGCAGGTGAATCAGTATTTTCATGTGATCTCAGCCATAACCCTGTTGGCCATTCCGTTGTTCGTTTTACTGGTGCCGGTTTTCGTCCCGATCCTGGTACCCAATGCGGTGTATTATCAGGCCTTTGACTATCTGCTGCTCCTGGGGCTGGGCTATGCGATGCGCAGTTTGTATTTTTTTTATTTGGGCGCATTCTCCTTTTTCAAAAAGACCAGGCAGCTGCTAAAACCCACCTTTTTGTCGGTTGTATTTCAAGTCACCCTTTCAATAATCTTGGTGAAACAATGGAATTTGATCGGTGCTGTGTGGGCCAATCTGTTGGCAAAAATCGTTCAGGTAGGCTTTTTATCGCTTTGGGGAAAAACACTGCCACCGGGAAGGCTGAATAAAATGAAAATGGTGGTTCTGCCGCTGGCCTATGTGCTGACCGCCATTCTGCTTCATACCTGGTTACCGGCCGGTCGCTGGCATTCTCATTTACTCTTATGGATGGTGTTGAGCCTGATGGTGGTCAGGGTTTATCGAAGAGAGATCGGTCCTTTGCTTACGGATTTGAGTCAAAAATCCCTGCAACGGATCAAGGCTTTGCGGCAAGGGCATTAAAGATCGTTGCCAGTTGTCCGGTCAGGTTTCGGCGGTCGAATTTTTCCGCCGACTCGGGCCGGCGTCTGACCTTGGAGCGTTCGCTAAGCAGACGCAACAGTGCGGCTTGAAGCGCAGGTCCATCCGTGGGGGACACCACCAGCCCGAAATGGTTCTGACGGATCAACTCGGCCGCATCCCCTTCCGGCGCCAGCGCGAGGATGGGCAAACCGGCGCCGATGTATTCATACACTTTACCGGTGACAATGCCGCGGGTCTCGGCTGCGTCGTCGATGATCAGCAGAGCGGCGTCGCTCGTCAGCAGATAGGCGATGCTGCTGCGATGATCGACGTAAGGGATGTGTTCGAAACAGTCGGATACGGTTGAACTACGGATGGCTGCCAGGATGGACTCATCCACGCGGCCGACGATGCGGATGAGAAACTGTTGCGCCAGCTTTTGCTCCATCCCTTGCAACGCTTGCAGCAGCGGTGCAGGATTCCGCCGGCCATATAGAGAGCCGGTATAGGTCAGCGTGAACCGTTCGCTTTTTGCCATGGCCGGCACACCCGCAAAATCCTCGCTGTCATAGCCGTTGGCCAGCAGCTGCCAGCGTTCATCGCGCAGGTGCGGATGGCGGCTGAGCAGATCCTCCTGCACCCCGCGGGAGACAGAGAGAATGCGATCCGCTTCACTCAACACTGACCGCTCCATGCGTTCTTCCAGGCGGCGTGCCCAGACCGGCCGCCACTGCGGGGCTGACACCCAGCCGATCCACGAGTCGCGAAAATCCGCTACCCAAGGAAGACCGGTCATCCGGGCCAGCTTTCTGGCGATCAGGTGGGTGGTGTAGGGCGGAGCGGAGGAAAGAATGATCGAGATATCATTTTGTTTGAGTATCTGTGCGCCCAATTTCACCGCCGGGCCTCGCCAGGCCATGCGCGCATCCGGGACGAAAAAACCGGCGCGGATGAACTCGGAGAACCGTTCCTGCCATTTTTTTTCGTGATCCGGCGATGCGGTTAGAGTGGCCATGTCGGTCGACTGATCCATGGGCTTGCCGGTAAACCGGCGATAAAGCCGGTAGGGTTCAAACAGCGGCGCCCGGTAAACCGCAGCAGCCTCGGGCACCTCCTCAAGCAACGTTTCATCCACCGCCGGATAATCGGCGTTTTGGGCGGTCAGCACCACCGGCTCCCAGCCGAACTCGCGCAGGTATTTGACGAATTTGAGGGTTCGCTGCACACCGGCGCCGCCGGCAGGCGGGAAATAATAGGTGATGATCAATACTTTGCGCATGGGGTCTCGTAGCTGCACCGTTAACCGGTGAAACCATCCTTTAACTGAAAATGGCCGCACAAGGCCATTTTCCATTGTAATCTTTATAGCAATGCCGATTGAGAATCACGGACGTGGATATCCACGCCGCCTGTCAAAACAGATAATCCCGTTCATTCAACGCTGATGCCGATCCTGTGTTAACAAGAAGCAGCGGCCCTGTCTTAGTTTTTTGCAATGACCGCTTGCCTTCGGCCCGGCCGATTTTACCGGCCAAGCGCTTTTTCAGCCGCTGCAACGGTTTGCGCCATCAGCAGGGCGATGGTCATGGGCCCCACGCCGCCGGGCACCGGCGTATAGGCGCGCTGCAGCGGTCGATGATGCCGCTCAGTTCGATGTCCCCGGTAGCCTGGGAGTGATAACCCGCGTCTATCACCACAGCGCTGTCGCGGATCCACTCGCCTTTGATGAATTGCGGTTTTCCCACCGCGCCGACTACGATCTCCGCCTGACGCACGATCTCGGGGAGATTTCGGGTATGGGAATGGCAGATGGTCACGGTCGCATGGGCGTTGAGCAACATCATGGCCATGGGCTTGCCGAGGATGGCACTGCGGCCCACCACCACCGCTGATCTGGCCTCAATGGGAATGTTGTAGTGATGCAGCAGCCTCATGATGCCCGCGGGTGTGGCTGAACCATAAGCGGGTTCGTTCATCGCCATGCGCCCAAAGCCAAGTGCGGTGACGCCGTCCACATCTTTTTCGATCGCGATCCGGTCAAAACAGCGGCGTTCATCGATCTGAGCCGGCGCCGGGTGCTGGAGAAGAATGCCATGCACCTTGGGGTCCGCATTCAATCGGTCGATCTGTTGCAGCAGTTGTTCTGTGGTGGTGGCAACGGGAAGCAGGATCGGCAGCGATTCCATGCCCACGCGGCGGCATGCGTTGCCCTTCATGCGCACATAGGTGGCTGAGGCTGGATCATCACCGACCAGAATGGTGGCCAGGATCGGCGGCTGACCGCCCGAAGCGGCCAGAAGGGTCTGCACCCGTGCCGACAGTTCTGTCTCGATTTGCCGCGACAGAGCCTTGCCGTCCAAAACGATCGCCGCCATTTTTTTCATCCTTTCCGCGTGGGTGGGACGGCGATACGTGCCGGCCGTCCTTTATTCATCATGCGTGCAACCAATTGGCTCACTCGTTCATCAACGCTTCCACTGCTTCCGCCATGCGCTCCCAGGAAAACTCTTTTTTCGCTTCAGCCACATTGCCGGTGAACTCGGTCTCGCGTTTTTCGCGATAATACCGAAGCAGCGCTTGGGCAAAAGCGGCGCTGTCATTGGCCGGCACAACGAATCCGGTGCGGCCGTCATGGACCACTTCCGGCAGTCCGCCCACATCCGTGGCGATCACCGGTTTGTCATAATGATAGCAGATCTGCACAATGCCGCTCTGCGTGGCCGACAGATAGGGCAGGGCCACCACATCGCTGGCAGCATAATACAACCCCACCTGATCGTTGGAGATGTATTGATCGAGGACGGTCACCGCCTCGTGAAGACCCAGGCGGTCGATTTGATCGAGATATTTGTTTTTGTCGTCGTAGAATTCACCGGCCACCAGCAGATGCAGGTCCATCTGCTGGCGTACGATCTGCAGCGAGTCCAGCAGCGTTTGCAGCCCTTTGTAGGGCCTGATATAGCCGAAGAAAAGCACGGTGGGACGATCGGGCAGACCCAGGCGCAGCCGCGCCTCTGCTTTGCTGAAGCGACCCTGAAAAAATTCATACACCGGATGCTGGACCAGGCGGTAGCGTGCCCGGGGCAACAGATGGAGCAGGTCTTTTTCCACTGAGGCGGACATGACGATGTAGCGGTCCTCCTTGCGCAAGGCGTATCGAGTCAGCAGACGGTCGCCCGGCCGTTTTTCATGCGGCACCACGTTGTCGCAGATGAACAGCACGCGGGTGGCGCGCCGCCGGCTGGCAATGCGGCTGATGGTTCCAAAGGCCGGGGCGAAGAAGGGCAGCCAGTACTTAAAGATGATCAGATCCGGATCGAGACGGCGGACACGCAGTCCCACCCGGATCCAGGAAAAGGGGTTGATCGAATCCAGCACCGGCTGACTGGGCGTGTTCAACGGATCCGGCCCGGTCTCCATCTGCGTCTTGCCCGGGAACAGCAACGAGGGATATTGCCGGCTGAAGGAAAAAAGTGTGACGGTGTGGCCGCGCAGCTGCAAGTTCCTGAACAGCAGGCCAATAAAATGAGCGATGCCGCCGCGATGCGGATAGGCTGTGCCAATAATGACGATCTTCATGATGGCCGGTCAGGTGGTTAAGGGTAACAGACGGGTGCAGGATGCAAACACGGTATCTACGTGCAGATACTGCATACAGTTGTTGGGGCATTCCGCCGCATAGTAACAATCGCAGTCAAAATCGGGCTGGAGGATTTCTCCCAGGCCGTACAATTCGAATTCGTGGGCATTGAAGGTGTTGTTGAACAGCACTATTTTTTTGTTCAAGCCGATGGCGATATGGGTGGCCATGGTCACAGCGGTGACCACCAGATCGCATTGTTGCACAAGATTGATAAAGCGCTGCAGGGGGAAATGGCCGAAATAGCGCGCGCCGCTTTGCTGCGCCAACCGGCTGTTTTTTTCATGCTCCTGGCTGCCGCCGAGCAGGAGCACTTCATAGCCGTACTGCCGCAGCCGCTGCGCCAGCTGTCGCCAGTTCTCCTCTGCCCACAGCCGGGAGGTCCAGCGGCCGCCGCAGCCGGTGTTGAGGCCGATCACCGGCCGGGCGCGATTGATCTCCCACTGGTAGCCGTCCTCACAGGGATCCAGGATGTACTTTTCACCCTGAAACACATAACCGGCGATCTCGAATAGCTCTTGCAGATAGCTTTTGGTGACCGCTTTGCTTAGATCATCGAACAGGCCGGTCATGAATTTTTCCTGCGCCCGTTGGTCCGCCGGCCACGGATGACCGTCCTGAAGGATAAAGCCCCGTTTTTCCTTCGCGGTCACCGCGGCCGCCAGGCTGCACGCCTCCAGGTCCTTGTCCAGATTGATGAGCAGGTCAAAGGCCGTCTGCAGCACCACGCTGCAGCCCGGCGCGTCAAAGCGGAGCACGTGATCGACCTGCTTCGGCGCCACCTCCGGAGTATGGGTGATCCAGTAAATCTTGGCCTGCGGGAATTGCTTTTTCAACGGATGCAGCAACGGAGTGGTGCGGATCACGTCGCCAATGGCGCCGAGTTTGATGATGAGAATGCGTTCCCGCGTGGGCTCATAGTAACGGCAGGAGGAACAGTGAACGCCGTGCTGTTTATGCGGCCGGCATGGCACAGGACCGCGAAAATGACGGCAATCGACGCGCAGGGATGTGAGCGATTCGGGCATGAGCGGTCAGACCCTCAGGTGATGGAAAAAGAGGCCGGCAGCTGTTGCGGCAACGAAGACTGACAGCCCAGGCATTTTTTGATCAGAAAGGCATCGGCCTCGGTGCGCTGCGAGGTGATCATTTCGCCCAGCAGGCCGATGGAAAAGAACTGTATGCCGACGATGATCAGCAACACGCCCAGGAACAGCAGCGGCCGGTTACTCAAATAGACGTGCTGGACCAGCCGTTGATAGGCCAGCACCACCAGGATCACAAAGCCGCCGCCAAAGGTGGTGAGTCCAAGCAGCCCGAACAGGTGCAGGGGGCGCATGCGGTAGCGCGTCAGAAAGGTGATGGTGAGCAGGTCGAAAGCGCCGCGGGTAAAGCGGGTCATGCCGAATTTGGACACGCCGTGCCGGCGCGGCCGATGGCGCACGGGAATTTCCGCGACGCGGAAGCCGTTGCGATGGGCGATGACCGGCAGGTAGCGGTGCAGATCGCCGTAGACGTGGATGGTTTTGGCCACTTCGCGGCGATACATCTTGAGGCCGCAGTTGAAATCATGCAGCCGGATGCCGCTGAACAGGCTGGTGAAAAAATTGTAAACTTTGGAGGTGATGCGTTTGATAAAAGGGTCGTGACGGATTTTTTTCCATCCGGAGACGAGATCATAACCGCTCTGGATTTTTTCATACAGGCTGGGGATCTCCTCCGGGTCGTCCTGCAGATCGGCGTCCATGGTGATAACAAAACGGCCGCGGCAGGCCATAAAGCCGGCGGCCAGCGCGGCGGATTTTCCATAGTTGTGCAGAAACTGGATCAGCTTGACGCGATCATCGCGGGCGTTCAAGCGCTCAATGATCTCCGCCGAGGCGTCGGTGGAGCCATCGTCGATAAACAGGATCTCGTAAGAATGACCCATGCGCTCCATCACGGAGCGGATTTGATCGTAGAGCTCCTGCAGCGAATCCTGTTCGTTAAGCAGGGGAACGATCAGCGAAAACATGACGGAATCGGAGGAAGCGGTATGGGGCATACGGCGCTATTCCTTTAATTCGATGCGCTGGACATTGGCGGGTATGGAAAACGAAAGATTTTTCATGACCACTTTATCGTTAACCGCCAGATGATTGTAGAAAAGTCCGACCGCCCGGTTCTCGCCGGGTTGTTGCAGCCGGGTGGTCTGCGGCAATAAAAGGTTCTTCTTCCGGGTAAACCGGTCAAAGGTTTTGCTCCAGAGCAAAACGCCCAGAGAATCATGCGCCTGGGTTTGACGGATCGCGCCGGTGGACGGATCGTAGCGGTAACGGAGGTGGAGCGAATCGCGCCGGCCGGCGATCAGCCAATCACGGTCGATTCGGGTGTATTCCAGCGGATCGAACCGGGAGAGATCCTCCTGACCGAACAGCAGCGGCATCAGCTCGTCGTAACGCATCTCCACGGAGAGAAACTCGTCCAGGGGCAGCGCCGCGACATCGCCATAGTAGCAGAGATTCATCCTGGGCATGAACAGCACGAACCGGTTCGCTGCGATGAACAGGCGGCCGACATCGATGCCAAAGGCGGCCTCCACTTTGATGTAGAGTGAATCCGGTTTGCGAAACCAGATATGGGCGTTGGCGGTGTAGGACGCCTCGGGCGATTCGACGGTCAGGATCGCCTGTCCATTGAGCGTTTGCAGCGTATGGTAATTGGCCTCGAGGCGCTGCTGAATCGTTTCTAGCGCCGGCGCCGAGGCGGACCCCCTGTCCGCCGGAGTCCGATGGCTGCAGTGAAGCAGTAAAACGGCGGCCAGAAGGCCGCCTATCAGTCGTCGAAGGTTCAAGGGCTACTGGGTCGCTTTCCGGACTTTTTCTTTGGCCTCGCTTCGGCTCCCATCCAGCTGCAGGGATTTGAGCCAGAACGTCCTCGCCTCATCCATCATTCCCAATTTTTCATACACATCGCCGAGATGTTCCGCCACTTCGGCGGAATCGTCGCGCAGTTTGAAGGAGCGTTCAATATACTCGCGGGCGCGCTCCATTTCCCCCATCTGAAAATAGATCCAGCCCACGGTGTCGAGATAGGCGCCGTTATCCGGCTCCAGCTGGATGGCTTTGAGCGAAAGGTCCAGGGCCTCCTGCAGGCGGATTTTGCGCACCGCCAGATGATAGGCATAGTTGTTCAGCACCACCGCGAGGTCAGGCCGCTGCTTGACCATGATCTTGTACAGCTGTTCCGCACGCTCCGGATCCCGCACTTCGTCGTACGCGGCGGAGAGCGCCAGCATGGTCTGCATGCTCTGTGGTTCGGTTTTCAGCGCTTTTTCATAAAAAGGAATAGCTTCATTGGTTTTGCGTTGCCGCGAAAGGATCAGGCCCACATAATAGTTGATCTCCGGCTCTTCCGGGAACAGCTGCAGGGCGCGGGAGAAATTATCCGCAGCCAGTTTGAGCGAATCCATCTGCAAAAAGTTGACGCCGCGCAGGGTCCACAATCCCGGCAGATCGCTGCGCAATCCGACCACCTTGTCGAAGAGCGGGCGCGCTTTGGCATGCTGCGCTTTTACCAGATGCATCCGCGCCAGGGTGAACGGCGCCCGCCAGTCATCGGCGTGGCTCTGATTCAACGCTTCCGCGGTCTGCATGGCCTGCAGGGTATCCCCTTTTTGCATCAAAAGATTAGCGATGATCACCCGTGCGCCCACATAGGTGCTGTCGTTATCCTGCAGCGCCTTGTACAAGTCGATGGCCTGGTCCCATTTTTTTTCGTTCACATAAAGGTCGCGCAGCCGCTGCCGCACCTCGAGAAAACCCGGATTCCGCAGCAGCGTTTCCTCATATAAGGATTTCTCCGCTGTGGTATCACGGTTAAAATGGTGCAAAGCGCCCAACGCCAGGTGGGCGCGTTCGCTCTTTGCATGCTGCTGGACCACCCGGCTCAGCCAGCTGTGTGCGGCCGCGGTATCCCCTTTGATGAAATAGTATTGTCCCAGCTGCAGTTTATCGGTGAGATTGGTCGAATCCCTGGCGACCAACCCCTGGTAAATCGCGATCGCCTCATCATAGCGTTTGCCGCTTTCGAGCAGATTTTTCATCTCCGCCCGGGCATCATCGAACTGGTTGTTCTGCTCCAGCGCTTTGCGGTACCAGTCGATCGCCGCGGTGGTGTCCTTTTGCTGCTTTGCCACGGCGGCCAGGGCCAGATAACCCGGCTGATAATCGGGAAAGGCCCGGTGCACCTCCTGATAAATGGCGGTGGCCTGGGTCAGCGCCCGGTTCTGCAACAAAAGGTTGCCGATGCGCAGCCGGTAATCCGGATCGTCCAGTCCACCCTCCACCATCTTTTTGTACGACGCATAGGCTTTTTCCGGATGGCGATTGATGACCTGCAGGGTGGTCAAATGATAACTGGATTCCAGGTCCCCTGGGCTGAGCCTGACGATCTCTTCATACGCCTGCATCGCCTCACGGTAGCGGCGCTGCTTTTCATAGCTGGCTGCGATCAACTCCAGGGCGGCAAGGTTGCGCGGATCCAGACTCTGCACCTTTTTTGCCATCCGGATGGCGGAACTGGTCTCATCGAGGATAAAATAATTCTCGGCGATCGCCAGATAGATGCCCGGCGATGTGGTGTCGATCTCGCCAGCCTGGTGATAGGCCACCAGAGCGTTTTTGGGCTGGCCCAGCAGATCCTCAATGGCGCCGTCGATCATGTGACTCATGGCCTCATGGTTATAGGCACGCGGCGTCGGTTTGGACCTGGAAAGTTTGGGGCCGGTACTGCAGCTCAGCAGCAGCGTCAGCGCCAGAAGAAGGATTTTTTTCATACGAACAAGTGCGCTTTATATTAGGTGAAAATTAAATTTATCAGATTTTTTCATGAATCACAAGGGAAAAATCCCCCTGCGGGGAGGCGGCCGCAGGGTTTTGAACCCTTCGGGCGGCCCAGGAGTTCCGTCTGTAACTTTCGGCGCAGTCATCCGTTCTATCAATAAACGACCGCGCCCTTGATCAAAGCCGAGAATGAAAGCGCTGCGCTTTAAAATTCTGCTGCATGCCTATGAGCGAAGGATTTTCACCTATGCCCTTTATTTTTTAGGCAACCGGGCGGATGCCCAGGACGCCTGTCAGGAGGTTCTGCTGCGGGTCTGGCATCACCTGGATGAGCTGCAGTGGGATGCGGCAGGGCCATGGATCATGCGGATCACCCGTAACCTGTGCCTGGATATGATTCGGAAGCGTAAACACCGCGCCGCTCTGTCCGATGAGGACGCCGTGGTGCTCAACGAACCCACACGCGACCCGGCGCATGATCCGCTGGAAACCACACACCGCCGTCTGATGCAGGAGCCGATCGTTGAGGCTTTGCTTCGTCTGCCGGAATTGCAGCGCAGCGCCGTCATTTTGCGCGATGTGC
>DAIQOA010000022.1:0-37971 GCA_036788095.1 bacterium
TTTTATCGTTGAACGGCATATGATCGCTGCCGCCCGATTCCTTGACGCTGCCGGCGGACAATTTAAATCCGATATGCCGGTTTTCCTTTTCCATGACCGCCCATAATTCCGGGGCGTTGTGCCGGCCGAAAACCGTCAGACTGTCCACGCGGTTGCGGCCGACCATATCCAGATTGATCATGGCGACCGTGTTCTCCAGCGGAACCAGGGGATCGGCCACATAGGTTTTGGAGCCGAAAAAACCGTGCTCCTCGCCGGCGAAAGCCATGAACAGCACGCTGCGTTTAGGCCGTTTCTGCTCTTGGCCGAACGCAGCCGCGACCAGCATCATGGCCGCGGCGCCGGAGGCATTGTCGTCGGCGCCATTATGAATGCTGTCCTGACCGGCCGGCGTGTTCTTACGGATACCGACATGATCATAGTGCGCGCCGACCACCAGCCACTCCTTTTTTTCGCCGTCCTGTGAACCCGGCAGCTGAGCCACCACATTGCGGGCGTACTGGGTTTCCATCGTGATCGAGGTGCGCAGTGCTGCCTGATGGGCGAGCGGCTGAGAGTGCGGCTGCCCGAGGCTGTCGATGCGCTGCGCCAGGGCCTTGCAGGCCTCCACGCTGCCGAACAGTGTCTTTAACGCCTCTTCTCCAATCTGAATACAGGGTATCTTTTTCCCTTCCGTTTTGCCCAGCGAAACCGGCAAAGCGTCGGCAGGAAAACTTTTGCTGAGGCTCGGCCAGGGAAAGCCGGTTGGTTTGAGCAGACTGGAACGCAATGGATTGGTGACCAGCATGAATCCGACCGCGCCGTGGTCCATGGCAACTTTTGCCTTTTCCTTGAGCGTCGCCGATTGGGAGCGCTTCTGGCTTGAAAAGGGGCTGTCCGGTTTTTGCTCGTTCGGTCCGCCCTTGAGCGCCAGCACGATTTTGCCGGCCACATCGATGCCGGCGTAATCATCATAGTTGGACTCTGGGGCTGAGATGCCGTAACCGACGAAAACAATGTCGCCGCACGCCTCGCCGTCGGCGGTGATCTCAAACGGAACGAAATCCTTTTTAATCGCCAGTTTGGTCTGCATTCCATCCTGACCGCGCAAAGCGACACGATTGCTGTCGCCGAGGTGAATGCGGTTTATCGGCACTGATTGAAAATAACTGCCGTTCACCGGCTGCAGGCCGTAGGCGCGAAACCGTTCCGCCAAAAACTCGGCACAGCGATCCAGTTCCGGGCTTGGGGTGTTGCGGCCTTTAAGGGAATCGGCCGCCAGATAGGCCAGGATGGATCGGCCGGCCTCCGGTGTGATGGCATTAAGCGCGGATTGCGACGGCCCTGAGGCCGACAGCACGCCGGGTAAAAGACAAAGCCATAGAGTCCGCATGTCAAATCCGTTTCTCTAGTCGTTTGTTCCGGTGCACGAGAATCACCACCAGTGCCGGCTGCCTCTGCTCACACCGGAAAGAATTATTTTACCTGCTTTTTAGCAAAAATGCAAGCGCGCTTTTAGCGCAGAAACCGGTACCCCATTCCATGTGCGGTGAGAAAATGGCGTGGCTCTTTGGGATCGATTTCAATTTTTTTGCGCAAGCGCACGATGAAATTGTCGACGGTGCGGGTATCGGGCGGATGATCGTATCCCCAAACCTTGTCGAGCAGCTCTTCCCGGCTGATGACCCGCCCTTCGTTGTTGAGAAAAAATTTCAGCAGATCCCACTCTTTGGCGCTCAAATCCACGGCGCCTTTCTCATCCAGCACCGTGTGCGAGGTGAAATCAACCTGCAGGCGGCCGACGGTTTCGCGCAGCCGGTTCGCGTTCGCCGGCTCTGAACGACGAAGAGCCGCTTTGACGCGCGCCGACAGCTCAAGCAGGCTGAACGGTTTGGTCATGTAATCGTCGGCGCCCTGTTCGAGCCCGAGAATCTTGTCCGCCTCCTGGCCCCGTGCGGTCAGCATGATGATCGGTACTCGCAGGCCGGCGGCGCGCAGAACGCGGCACACCTCCAGTCCTGATCGATTCGGCAGCATGATGTCCAGAATAATCAGATCCGGAGGGAAGGACATAGCCAGCTTGAGTCCGGTCTCTCCATCCGAAGCCACGTTTGCGGTATGGCCGTCGTAGCGGAAATTCTCAGCCAGTCCCTCAGCCAGCTCGGGCTCGTCTTCAATGATCAAAATGTGAGCCATGTTTGATTATCCCTGTTTTTTTACTGGAAATAAAAGTCGCAGTGTGGCCCCTCGGCCCGGTTCGCTGGACACCTGAATGCGTCCGTGGTGAATCTCCATGATATGCTTAACCAGGGGCAGCCCCAAACCGGTTCCACGGGTCGTTTGCACCCGGCGGTCCTCGCTGCGATAAAACTTTTCAAAAATCCGGTTTTGCTCATCAGCCGCAACACCGATCCCCTTGTCCGAAACCTCCAACACCACCTCTTCGCCGCTGTGATAAAGGCGCAGGCCGATCTCTTTCACCTTGGGGCTGAACTTGACCGAGTTGTCCAGCAGATTTGTCAAAGCCTGCTGCAATAAACCCGGATGCGCATCGATGACCGGCGTCGGGTGGTCCCAATCCTCCAGCAACCGGAATCCGTCTTCCTGCAATTGAATCCGGTAGGTCGCCAGCGTGTCCCGGATCACCTCCGCCAGATTTACCGGCTGCAATCCGGATTCTTTGATCCCGGATTCCATTCTCGAAAAATCGAGTATATTATCGATCAGCCGGCCCAGACGCACGCTTTCACGGTAAATGGTGTCGTAATACTGCCGCTGTTTTTTCGCTGTGCCCGCGCGTCCCATTTTGAGCAGTTCGGCATGCATCTGGATCAGCGCCAACGGCGTGCGCACTTCATGGGAGACATTGGCGACAAAATCGGTCTTCATCTTGGCAGCGCGCATATAGCTCTGCACGCTACGGAACAAAAACAGAGCGCCAAGGAGCGCCAGAAGGTTGATGGCCGCGAGAAGCAGCAGATTGGTGCGGATGCGTTTATGCACCAATTGGCCCAGGGTGGCGCCGCGAATTTTGATGCGCATCTCCAGATCCGGAAGAACCCACATCGTTTCGGCGATTTCGAAATCCGTATTCGGCCCGGGTTGGGACGCGTATAAAAGCCGGTCGCCCGGCCTCGCGGCCACGGCGAAGATCAGATCGCGGTCGTTCAACTCTCTGAATTTATGCGCCACCGCCACATCGATGCAGGAGCGCTGGTCGATGATCATGGCTGCGAACAGGGGATCCAAACCGTGGCCACGCCATATCGGAAAAAGCAGCAGAGACATCGCACTGCCGTCCGCAGGCGACCAGGGGATGGGAAGCGAATGAAGGTATCCCTCCTCTGCATGATGGAGCACCTGCTCCACCTCTTCGGTGGATCGCAGAAAAAAAGTATGCCAGGCGATCCGCAGTGCGGCGGCTTCACGCTCGGAGACGCTGCCGCCTTCCTTAACAATCAACCATGCCGGATTCATGGACGAGCCAAGCAAAAGGGCCATGACCGGCGGATATCGCTTTAAAATCGTTTGCAGGGCGACGGCTCTCTGCTGCGCCGAGTCCTGGGCGACCGCCACTGCGCTCACCTGCTCCATCCAGCCGTGACACACCTCCCAGCTGTACCGGTTCATGGTGAACAGCACGCTGCGCAGCTGCCGATCATAGATCGACTCGATGATCTGCTCCGCCCGATCCCGGTTCAGCCACTGCGAAACCGTGTAGCTGAACAGAGGAAAAAAAATCGTTACGACCAGAATGGTCGTCCATTTGCGAAAGAATCCCGATGGAAGGCTTTTTTTTACCAAGGCTATTTCTCAAATCTTGGTTTTCTTATTTTCCGCACCCACATAGGGCTCCGCATGCACCGTCACATCCGCATTGGACAATTGACCGCGAATGGCGCTTTCGATCACTTCGGTCAGATCATGCGCCGCACGCAGGCTCTGATTGCCGTCCACCAGCACGTGCGCGTCGATGAACAGCCTGGGGCCGGAGTGGCGGATGCGCACCTTGTGGCAATCGATCACCCCGACCTGACGGCGGATCAGCGCCGTGACCTGCTCGAGCAGGCCGGCCGGCGCGGCATCCAGCAGCGCGGCCACCGTCCGCTTCGCCAAAGACATGCTGATGTAAATGACGATCAGGGCGACGCCCAGCGCAGCGAACGCATCCGCCTTTTGCAGCAGTATCAGATGCGGGAACCACTCCCCGGCCTTGACCAGCGCCAAACCCAGCAGCACCACCAGGGAGCTGTAGATGTCCGTGCTGAAATGAAGCGCATCGGCTTCCAAAGCCTGGCTGTTATGCTCGCGCGCCGCCCGTGAAAGCATACGAGAACGGTTCACATCCACAACGATCGAGACGATCATCACCGCAAAGGCCGCGGCCGAGGCCTCCACCTGCACGGTCTTGATGAAAAGGCGATCAATCGCCTCATGGATGATCCAGATGCAGGTGGCCAGCAACAGCAGAGTTTCAAAAAGCGCGGACAGGTTCTCCACCTTGCCGTGGCCATAGAGGTGCTCGTGATCAGCGGGTTTACCGGAGATGAGCACCGCCAGATACGTCACCACCGCGGCGGCCATATCCAGCGCGGAATGCGCCGCCTCAGCCAGTATGCCGAGACTGCCGGTTGCCAGGCCGATGAACACCTTAAATCCTGTCAAGGCGATGGCCGCCAGAACCGAGGTCATCGCCACCCGGCGCTTGTCCAACTCTTGCTCGGATGCCTTTATCACCGCCATGATTCCATGCTCTCGTTATGGGGTGGCCGTTCAGTCGATCTGAATAGTGGCTGGATCGAAATTCGCCTTGGGGTATTTCATATTCAAACCGCGCAGCGTTTTCACCAATATCGAGGCCACGACAAAGTTGCGGAACCATTTTTTGTTCGACGGCACCACATACCAGGGCGCCCAGTCGGTGCTGGTCCGCCGCAACACCGCCTCGTAAGCCTTCATATATTCAGGCCAGAGCTTGCGTTCCTTCAGATCGTCCGAATTGAATTTCCATTGCTTGTCCGGATTCTCCAGCCGTTCCTGCAGCCGCTGTTTCTGTTCATCCAGATCGATGTGGAGAAAAAATTTGCAGATGGTGGTTCCCTCCTCCGCCAGCATGCGTTCAAAATCATTGATCTGATCGTATCGTTTGGACCAGACCTTTTCCGGGACCAGTTGATGAACCGCCACCACCAGCACATCCTCATAATGGCTGCGATTGAAGATGACCAATTCCCCCTTGGCCGGCGCCTGCTGATGAACGCGCCAGAGATAATCATGATCCAGTTCCAGAGGGGTCGGCGACTTGAAACCGGCGACGCGAACGCCCTGCGGATTCACCCCCTCGAACACATGCCGGATCACGCCATCCTTGCCGCCTGTGTCCATGGCCTGCAAAACCACGAGCACTTTGTGCTTGTGCTCGGCAAACAGCTGTTCCTGCAGCATCTCCAGCTCTTTGTTCAAGGACAGCAATTTCTCTTTGGTCTCCGCCTTGTCGCCGGAGCTGCAATCGGCCTTGACGTCCTTGAGCTTGAAAGCGTCTTTTGGGTCGACCCTGAATTCTTTCATAGAAACTCCCGCCTGGTTATGTCGTAGCGTTAAATTTTTTGAACTCCCTACGTGGTTTGATTCTGCTCATACAGATCTTGCCTGGTTATTTCGTCCGTTCCGGATTAATTTCTATGGTTCATCCAGCATATGGGCAACGGCTCAACCGCCAGGGGCGCCGAGAAACACTATTCTTGTTTTTTCATTCACTCGGCGTTGCCTTACGCTTTCTCTCTGGATCAATAAACAAACTAAATAAAAGGTAATGCTTTCAGAGGATGAAAACCAACATTTTCTTATCCGCGAGCCGGTGCAAAATCCCCCTCGCCCCTGACCGATTCACATCCGCTGCAAGGCGTTTTTGCAGCGCAAAAAGACTTGACATTGGATGCAAATCTGCTTATCCTTATAGGGGAGCATCCGGAGCGTATGGAATGCAGCCCCAGGGATAAATTCCTGTATAAAGGAAAGACATGAAACATCTAAAAGGGTCGCAAAAAGCCTATCTGCTCGGTCTGGCTAACGCCTTAAAGCCAGTGGTCCAGATCGGAAAAAACGGGTTGACGCCGGAACTGATCGCCGCCATCTCACAGGCCCTGGACAGCCATGAACTGATCAAAATTAAATTTTTGGAATTTAAGGAAGAAAGAAAAACCCTCGGCAAGCTCATCGGAGAACAGACGCAAGCCGAATTGATCGGTATGATCGGCAACGTTGCCATCTATTACAAGCAGAACCCGAATCCGGAAAAGAGAAAGATCCCCATTGCCTGATCAACACCGGTTTTTCAAGACCGCTGACGGCCTGCGGCTGGCGGTGCACATCTGGTTCCCGGACCAGCAGGCGCAGGCGCAGGTGATCCTGGTGCACGGCCTCGGTGAGCACTGCCGCCGCTATGAGGCAGTGGCGCGCACCTTCACCCGGGCAGGTTTAACCGTGCACGGCCTGGACCTGCGCGGCCATGGCTACTCGGGAGGCCGCCGCGGTCATGCGCCCAACTATGAAGCGCTGATGCAGGATCTGGACGACCTGGTGCAGCAAGTCCGACTGCAAGGGCCGCAGCCGCTGTTTCTTTACGGCCATAGCCTGGGCGGCAATCTGGTGATCAACTACCTGCTTCGTCGCCGTCCGGGCGTCTCCGGCGCTGTTGCCAGCAGCCCGCTGCTGCTGCTCAGCCAAAAGCCGCCGCTATGGAAAGTCAAAATGGTGAACACGTTGGCTGCCATCGCCCCTGCCATGACCATCAACAGCAACATCAATCCCCGTGATCTCTCGCATGAAAAGGATGTGATAGAAAAATACCGCCACGACCCTCTGGTCCACAACCGTGTGTCGCTTCGACTGGTTACCACCATGCTCGATGCCGGGCAATGGGCTCTGGACCATGCGACGGAGATCGCCTGTCCTTTACTGCTCGCCCATGGCCAGGCGGATCCCATCTGCGCCCCTCAGGCCAGCCGTCTTTTCGCTGAAAAAGCCGGCCCCATCTGCACCCTGAAATTGTGGCCGGATTGCCTGCATGAACTCCATAATGAAGTGCTGTGTAAACAGACAGTGGACTATTCGATCCGCTGGATGCTGGCAAAACAATTCCGGTGAATTTTTCCCTTGCTTTGAACTTAAAAAAACAGTAACTTATATATATTTCGATATGTTGAATTTTAATATCTTATCGCATAGTATCCATGATTCTTGAAATCTTGCTCATCTTTATACTGATCATCGCCAACGGCATTTTCGCCATGTCGGAAATCGCCGTGGTTTCAGTTCGCAAAACCAGACTGCATCAGCTTGCCCAAGAGGGCGATCAAAAAGCGTCGGCCGTACTCAAGCTGGTAGATCAACCCTCCCGCTTTCTCTCCACCATTCAAATCGGCATCACCCTGATCGGCATCATGGCGGGCGCCATCGGCGGCGCCAGGCTTTCCAACCGTCTGGCCCAGCTGCTGGCGCCGGTCTCCTGGCTGAACCCGTATCAGGAGGCGGTGGCTTTCGGCGTAGTGGTTCTGGCGATCACCTATTTTTCTCTGATCATCGGCGAACTGTTGCCCAAGCAGATCGCATTGACTAATCCGGAACGGGTGGCCGGCTTTATCGTCCGTCCCATGCGTCTGCTCTCCTTGGTCGCTGCGCCGGCTGTCAAGCTGCTCTCCTGGTCCTCCGAGAGCCTGCTGCGTCTGTTCGGTGTGCCGGTGATCAAGGAACAGCTGGTCTCTGAAGAAGAGATCAAAGTGATGATCGACCAGGGCATCGAGCACGGCATGTTCGAAGAGGCGGAACGCGACATGATCGAAGGCGTGTTCGACCTCAGCGACAAACGAGTGGATGCGCTGATGACGCCGCGCAGCGATATCGTCTGGATCGACATCAACGAGACGCTTCCGGAAATCCAGCGGCTCATCCGGGAGAGCGACCACTCCCGGTTCCCCATCTGCGACGGCAGTCTGGACACGGTGCTCGGCATCATCCGGGCCAAAGACATTTTAAACTGCGTTATGGTGGACGACCAGTTCGATCTGCGCAAATGGATGCGCGCCCCGCTGTATATTCCGGAAAGCGCGCCGGTGTTCAAGGCTCTGGAGAACTTTAAAAAATCACGCCATCATGTCGCCCTGGTGGTGGACGAATACGGTGTAGTGCAAGGCTTTATCACCGTCTATGACATTCTCGAAGCGATTGTGGGCGATATCCCCTCCTTGGACGACATCGAGGAACCGATGATCGTGCAACGGACCGATGGCTCGTGGCTGCTGGATGGTTTGTTGCCCATGGAGGAATTTGAAGAGCTGTTTGAAATCAACGCCCATCCGGAAGGAAATTTTCTCACCCTCGGCGGATTTATCATGGCGCAGCTGGGACGCATCCCCTCTTCAGCGGAGCATTTGGAGTGGAACGGTCTGCGCATCGAAGTGGTAGACATGGACGGCAACCGCGTGGACAAAGTACTGGTGGTGCCGCTCAGCGAAGAGAAAAAACGGCTGCATCCGAATCCCCCCAAACACAAAGAAGCGACGGGGGTGAAAAATCAATCCCCTGTGTCCGCCTGACCGGCCAACACCCTTTCCACCACCGCTTGAACATCGGCAAAATTATCATAGGCAATATAATCCACCCCTTTTTCCTCGCAATAGGTCCTGAGTTGCTTTTTGGCCAGCAAAATATCCGCCGCGCCGACGGCGCAGAGGTCCGACAGGCCGTCGCCGACGTAGAGGGTGGTCTCACCCGGCCGTCTTTCCCGGCGGATATGAGAGCCTTTGCAATTGGCGCACCGGCCGCAGCTTTGCTCATAGTAGGGAAACCCAACGGACAACCGGCCGTCCTGGCCCACCTGCAGATGGTTGCAGCGCAGCTGGACCTCGGTGATATGATGACGCTCAAGGATGCGGCGGATGTACGCATCCATGCCGTCGCTGACCACATAGAGCGGCAACGCCCGCCGGCGGCACAATTGGTAAAATCGTAGAAACCAGGGATCAAGCTCCTGGGTTTGGACGAACGCATCGAGCTCCTGCGGCGTCAGTCGCGAGCGCTCGCACTGCCGTTGCCACAGCTGCCGGCCGTCGATCTCCCCCTGATGCCACAGTTTCACCAACCGCCACCAGTATTGCCGATCGCCGTAGCGGGTGAACAGCTCGTTGCCCACGTCCTTGACTGCGATGGTGCCGTCAAAATCGCAAAAAATGCGCAGCGACCCTTGTTCGTCTTCTCTCGGGGTGTTTGGTTGAGCCATCCGCTCCATCACGATTTAGGCTGGATTTTCAGCCGGATCATGCGGACGAAAAACTGGGCATACTTTTTCAAATCCGCCCAAGAATGCGCCTTGCGGATGCGGCGCAGCACAAAGGAGAGGTTGGAGGATTGCAGCGACAGCGTCTTTTGTTTGATGGCCAGCAATTCGTCAAAACCCATTTGCGGCTGAATAAGAATGGGGATGTTGACAGAGGTGCTCAGCAGCATATTGCGTTCTTCGTGATAGGGTTGCGACCAGACAAAACCGGGCAACAGGTTTTGCGCCATGGCAAACCGTTCCACCTCTGTGCCGGGATAGACGCGGATGCCGACGCCGATGCTGGGCATGGCCATGCGGCCGAGGTTATCCTTGATGAAATCCAGGGTCAGCTGGGCATCGTCCATGGTCTCTTCAATATGGCCAAAGGTGAAAAAGGGCTTTTGCTGAATGCCCAGGGTGTTGGTCCAGTCCAACACCCTTTTCACCTGGTCCATGGTGATGCCCTTGTTCATCCGCTTCAGCACCCGCTCGCTGGCTGATTCGATGCCAAAGTCCACCAGATAGCAGCCCGCCTTTTTCATCTTTTGCAGCAGCTCAAAGGTGATATTGCTGGCGCGGATCTCGCACTCCCAGGGGAAATCCAGACCGCGGCGTAAAATTTCATCGCAGATATCCTCCGCGTGTTTGGGGATCAGGGTAAAGGTGCTGTCAAAGATCTTAAAGCCGGCTACGTCATAGCGGCCCAGCACCTGTTCCATCTCATCCACCACGTTGGCTGCGGAGCGGCGGGTCAAGGTTTTGCCGAACATAAAGCTGGCGGAACAGAACGAACAGTTGATCGGGCAGCCCCGGGAGGTGATGAGGGAGGCGGCTTTTTTGTTGATCAAATCCAATTTGAGATGATAGCCGGCCATATCCACCAGATGCCGGGCGGGAAAAGGCAGCGCATCCAGATCGCGAATGCGCGGCCTTGGGTCGTTGTGCACCACGCGGCCGTCCTGGCGATAGCTCAAGCCCGGGACCGCCGACAGCGGGCTTGACGCGTCCAGGCAGGCCAAAAGGTCGGCGGTGGTCTCTTCGCCCTCGCCGCGCACCACCACATCGAACTCGGGCACATGAGTCAGCGTGTCCTCGGCGGTGAACGAGGCATGGCAGCCGCCATAAACGGTGGTGATGTGCGGATTCACTCTCTTCGCCAGCCGTGCGAGGTCGAACGCTTCAAAACGGGTGGCCGATGTGCCGGCGATGCCGACCAGGCGCGGCTGTTCCGCTTCGATGATTTTATCCACCGCCTGATCTTCAAATTCCAGATCCAACACCATGACCCGATGCCCGCTCTTTTCCATATAGCCGGCTACGGACAGCAATCCCAGCGGCACCATCTCTTTGCCAGTTGAATAGGCATCGATTCGGTTGGGGGGATTAATCAGCAACACATCAACCATCACTCACTCCTGTCTTCGCACATCCTCTCCAGCGGGCTTTCTACCCGCCGACTCACACACTCTATTAGGACCGGAACGACGGTCCTGACAAACCGCCTCTGCAGCTAAAATCCATCCTCTGTGATGGACCGGATATCCCAGTCGGCAAACGGCGCCAACTGTTCGCGTATCTCGTCAGCCTTGCCCACTACGACCAGCACATAATCCTCCAGCGGCATCAGCCTTTTTGCCTGTGCGTGGACCGCATCGCGATCGCTGCTTCCCACGCGGCTGAGCAGGCCGGCATAATAATCGAAGGGCAGTCCGTATAACGCCAGATCGGTGTACGCGCGGGCCTTGCTCATCAGGGTTTCAAATTTCGGCGGAAACTGACCGAGCACATAGTTACGGCCGCTGACCACCTCATCCTCATCAAAGCCAACCTGGGCGGCCTGACGCAACATATCCAGACTCACCTGCAGCATTTCACCGATCTTTTCGTTTCTTGTGTACGAGCTGATGGTAAACAGGCCGCCCGGTCGCCACGACTCGAGGCTGCTGCGCGCGCCATAGGTCAAGCCCCTCTTAACCCGCAGTTCGTTGTTCAGCCGGGAGGTAAAGCGGCCGCCGAACAGCGTGTTCATCACCTGGGCGGCCGCGGCGTGCTGGTCCACAGCGGCGATGCCGGGCGCGCCGAGTATAAAATACGCCTGGCTGGCGTCAGGCTTGTCCACCAGCAGGCCTCTTTTGCCATGGGGCACAGGCAACGGCGGCAAAGCCGCAAACGGCGCCCTGGCGTCGCTCTTTTTCCATATCGAGAACTGTTTCTCCAGTTCCTTTTTCAAATCAGCGGACGGCAAGTCGCCCACCACGGCCAGCAGGGCCTGGTCCGGCCTTACCGCGCGGCGATAAAAGGTGCGAATGTCCTCGACGGTCATGGCCTGCAGCGAGGCCTCGCTGCCCACAGCCAAACGGCCGAAGGGATGGCCTGTCAGATAGGCTTTGCGGAAATACTGCGCCACAGCTTGCGAAGGATTATCCTTAATGGCCTTAATCTGGTCGATGCGGCGTTCCGTCTCCTTATCAAACTCGGACTCGCTGAAATCAGGACGCAGCAGGCAATCGCAGGTGAGCGAGAGCAGTTCCGGCCAGTATTTAGCCAGGGACTGGCCGCTGAGCGAAAGAAATTCATCCCCGGCAATGATCTGCAGAGCGGCGCCGAGCTCATCCAGTTCGTCAGCCACCTGCAGGGCGCTTTTTCCGGCCGCGCCTTTCATCATCAGTTCAGCCATCAGATCTGCCGCGCCCTCGAGGCCTTCGGGTTCAGCCGCAGTGCCGGCGCCGTTGACCAGCAGGCGAAAGCCCACCAGCGGCAGCGAACGGTCCTGCAGGTAAAAGACCGTCATGCCGTTGCGCAACTTGAAGGTCTGCGGAGCCGGCAGATTAAAACCCGGCCCCGATCCGGCGGCCAGGGCGGTGGTCATCATGAACAGAAGCGTCGCGGTCTTCATTCCGTCTCTCCTTTCGGCAGCACCAGGCCCAGGGTCTTTTTGACCGGCGTACAGTATTTCCCAGCCGCCTGCTGAACGCCGGCAGCCTGCACTTTTTGAAAACCAGCCACGTGCTCGAACAGCGCAGCGTAATCGCCATAGAGCACCTCGTGAATCCCCAGACCGTTGGCTTTGCCGGCGATCGATTGCAGGGAGGCGTAAAACCGGGTTTCAATGGCGTTCATAGCCTTGCTCAGCTCTTTGGGCTTGATCCCCTCGGCCGCGATCCGCGCCAATTCCTCATCCACAATCTTTTCGATTCTGTCGACATCCGCGCCGGGGCGGGGTTTCACGCTGATGTAGAACAGCAGCGGATCCATGGTCTCCTGAATGCCGCCGCCGATCTCGATCGCCAGCTGCTCCTCAGCCACCAGCCGCTGATACAGCCGGCTGCTCTCGCCCTGCAGCAGAATGAGCTCCAGAATCTGCATGGCCGGAAAATCAGGATCCTTGCAGGCGGGCGCCGGATACGCGAGTAAAAAAGAAGGCGTCTGCGCATCCCGATACAGCGTCGTGCTTCGCGGTCCAAGCTGCTCCGGCTCCACGGTGGTGACCTCCGGCGGCTGCGGACCCGCTGGAATGGCGCTATAGTAGCGCTCGATCAGTTGGATCATATCATCGGCCTTGAAATCACCGACCACGACCACCACTGCGTTGTTGGGCGCGTAGAATTGCCGGTAATAGGCCAGGATCTCCTCCTGCTTCCAATTCTGAATATCGCTCATCCAGCCGATCACATCCCAATGATAGGGATGAGCCATAATGGCCGTGGCGCGCACGCTCTCCATAAGCAGGTTCTCATTGTCGTTATCCACGGAAAGGCGACGTTCCGAAGCGACCACGCCGCGTTCGGATTCCAGCACCTGCGGATCGAACAGACAGCCCTGCATGCGGTCCGCTTCCAGGGCGATCATCTTTTCCGCTGCGGCGGACGGAAACCAGTCCGTGTACGCGGTGACGTCATCGCTGGTGTAGGCGTTGTTGGAACCGCCGTGATACTCCATGATCTGGTCCAGCTCGCCGGGCTTGACATGGGTGGAGCCGTTGAACATCATATGTTCGATAAAATGCGAGACCCCGGTCAGGCCCGGCCGTTCATTGCGCGAGCCCACGCGGAAAAAAGTGTAATAGGCGATGTTGGGGATGGTGTGGTCTTCGAACAGTAACACCTTCAAGCCGTTGTCCAGCCGGTGCACCCGGACGTTCTCCTTGGAAAAAGTAGCGGCCATGGTCAGGCTCCCAGTCAACAGAACGGTTCCCAGAACAAGTTTCTGGATCATAGGGACTCTCCCGTCAGAGTACATTCAAATCAGGGCGATACAGAATTCAGATGCACAAAGGGCAAGTCTATTACAATCGACTTGCCCTGAATATACATGCAAACCAACTGGTTTGCGCATCCATTAACGGCGCACCTCACAGACTCGTTGATCGGTGAGGTGTGCCGCAGAACAATTAATTCAACCAAAAGCTAAAGTAAAGATATATGCCAAGCACGCCGCCGAGGACCACCAGCGTGGCTACGACATCCACCCAGTTCCAGCTGGCCCGGGTTTCCTGTTTTTCTTTCGCCGTGCGGGTGGCAAAGGTCAATCCCTTGATCTGCTCCTCCTTGGGCGGCGGCGCGGTCAGCGAGGCGATGATGACCACCAGAATGCTGAGGGCAAAGAGCACGCCGGCAAAATATAAAAAGTTGAAATCGCCGATGGCCGCCAGAAACGCCGGGTTCTCCACCTTGCCCTGACCAAAGATCGCCTGGATGGTGATCTTGAACATGCCGAGGATAAAACCGGTGGTCAGTCCCCAGACCGCGCCTCTGGCGTTGATGCGGCGCCAGAAAATGCCCAGCAGAAACACGGCGGCGATGGGCGGCGCCAGGTAGCTCTGCACGCTCTGCAGATATTGATACAGCCCGCCGCCGGAGATCATGGGCATGACCGGTATCCAGATCAGACCCAGCAGCACCACCACGCCGGTGGCAAATCGTCCGACTCGCACCAGTTTCTCCTGCGAAGCGCCGGGCCATAATTTTTCATGGATGTCCACCGTATACAGCGAAGCGGCGGAGTTGAACAAAGCGGAAAGCGAGCTCATCAAGGCGGCAAGCAATCCGGCCACCACCACTCCGCGCAAGCCGGCCGGCAGCAGTGTGGTCACCATGGTCGGAAACACCTGATCGCCGTTGATGACCGTTGCGCCGTTCAAAACTTTGGTGGGAATGTGAATGATGCCCTGCTGATGCAGCGCCCAGCCCATCAGGCCCGGCACCAGAAAGATCAACACCGGCGAGAGCTTGAGAAATCCGCCGAACAGCGCGCCACGCCGCGCCTGGGTCAGATTTTTCGCCGAAAGCGTTCTTTGAACAATGTACTGATCGGTACACCAGTACCAGATGCCGATGATCGGCGAAGCGATGATCACGCCCAGCCAGGGGAAGCCGGGATCCGAGAGCGGCCGCCACAGAGCGAACCCCGCGGCGTTTTCCCGGCAGACCTCCTTCATCACGCCCCAGCCGCCCAACTTGTCCAGGCCGAAATAGGTGATGGCGATGGATCCGATCAGGAGAATGATGGCCTGAGCCGCATCCGTGTAGATCACTGCGCGCAGGCCGCCCAACACCGTGTAAATGCCGGTCAGCACCACGGTCGCGACCGCACCGACCCAAAAGGCGTTCTCCGGCGAACCAAAGGTATCGGGCAGCAAGGTTTGAAAGACCAGGGCGCCGGCATAGACCGTCACCGAAACTTTGGTAAACACATAGGCCACCAGAGAGACCAGCGAAAGGATCCAGCGCGCTTTGGGATTGAAACGGCGCTCGAGGAACTCGGGCATGGTAAAGACGCGGGAATGATAATAATAGGGCACAAAGACCCACGCCAGCATGACCAGCACCCAGGCGTGCAGTTCCCAGTGCGCCATGGCTAAACCGGTGGAGGCGCCCTGACCGGCAAGACCAACGATATGCTCGGAGCCGATGTTGGACGCGAACAGAGAGCCGCCGATGGCGAACCAGCCGATATCACGACCGGCTAAAAAATAATCCTCCGCCGTCTTTTGTTGACGCGAGGACCACCAGACGATGTAGGCGATAAAGCTAAAATAGACGAGAATGACGATCCAATCCAGCAGCACTAAACTCTGCATAGCGACTCCTCCGGTTTAAATCCAAGAAATGTAGAAACATCTCTGCTGAATAGCAAGGAGATTTATTTCGCTAGGGCGACAGGGTGGCCAGCCAGTACAGCGCTTCAGCAGTGCCGTCCAGAGTGGGCTCGTTGGTGGCATAATCCCAAAAATCGTCGTGGTAGACCACCAGATCCGACTGAAAGGGCGCAAACGGGTCCGGCCTCTGCAGGCTGACGCCCTTCAGGCCCTTAAAGATGGAGGCATACACCGGCCCATCGTTCATGGCGCCGCGGATGGGCCGGTTGGTCTTCATGGCCAGCACGCTGTGCGGATATTGCGGTGTAACGCCGCCGCTCTCCGGTATGCAGACGAACTGGCCGGCGCCCCAGGGATTGCGTCCCAGCAGCCAATCGCGGGTGCACAGGGTCAACTCGCGATAGCTGTTGTCCCCGGTCATTTTTTCATACAGCAGTCCCTGCATGACCAGGGCAGCGGCCAGATTGTTGGAGCACCAGATGAACGGGTGGCCGATGCCGTAAGGGTTGCCGGCGGCCCGTTGCCGTACTTTTTCCAGTTCGCTGCGGTAATAGCCCGCCAGGGTATCGGCGAACGAGGAGGTCACCAGGGGATAAAGCCGGTAATGGCCGAGGTTCATAAACGGGTAGAATTCATAATGGCGGGCGGTGTCGCTGCCGAACCAAGAGTGAGTGCCGGCCATGACGGCAAACCGTTTTGCATCCGCCAGATACGCCGGCTCGCGCGTCACCCGGAAAAGCTCTGTGGCCCCCCACTCCATGTCGTCGGCCCAGGTGCATTCGTGATAGCGATAGGGCGCGCGGCAGGGCGTCCCCTCCTGGCAGCCGGGCTGCTTTTTTCCCATCGCATAGACCTCGCGCGCCGCGGTCAGGCAGAGCGTGGCATAGCCTTGGTCGCCCAGATCATGGGCCCAGACAGCCGCGGCCATGGCCATGGCCGCGGCATAGCGGCCGGCCAGATTGGCGATGCCGGTGGAGGTGTTCTGATAACGGCCCAGGCCCTGCGGCCGGCCATCCGCATAATAGACCACGCGGTAGGCGCCCTTGCCCCAGCCATAGTCGGTGCTGTCGCTGAACGGCAATTCAAAATACTGATGATCGCGGTCGTCGGCAACCTGATGGAACAGCTGGTCCGGCCGGGGATGCATTCTGAGCATCCAGTCCAAGCCCCATTTGGCCTCATCCAGCACATCGGCCATGCGATTGGGCCCTGCATGGCCGAAATAATCAAAACGATCGAGAAATTTCTCCTTGTTCTCCAGGTAGGAAAACAGCAGCCGGCACACTGTGTTGCCCGAGGTCATGAGATAGCGCAAATGATCGCCGGCGTCGTGCCAGCCGCCACTGACATCGATATAGGTGCTGTCCGGCATGGGACCGTACATGGTGCGGCCGTCGCCGCGATGGCATACCTGGTCCAGCCAGGGATTGTACCCGCAGCGCTGCTGGCGCAGATATTCCAGAATGATTTCCGCCGTGCCGGCATAGAGGCCCTCGCCGATGGTAAATGGAAGGGAACGATCCGATCCAACTTGCAGGTAAAAACGTCCGGGCCGGCGCAGAGAGGAGAAATCCAAATGATAGTGATACGCAAAGCGTCCATAGGCGCCGCGATTTGTTCCCAACGCGGACGGTCCCCACACCCGTTCACCGCTCTTGGCGTCGAACAGTTCGAACCGGCGATGCCGCTGGTCCACCCGCGAAAAGGCCACGGCGACTTTTCTCTCCTCAATCCGATAGCCCATCTGATTGATGCGCAGATGAACGGTTCGATCCTGGCCAAGCGCACAGCCGGCAATGAGAAAAAAAAGAAAGAGGCAAAAGTTTCGCACGCAAACTCCCGGCATCAATCGATCGCTATTCGTCCAGCTCGAACCATGGGGCAACGCTCGCATGGCCGGCCGCGCCGGCAAGGCAATGGTGGAATTCGTTGGTGTGTTTATCGTAGCAATATTCCTTTTCCCACGACGAGACATGCTTCACGACCTCTGCGATCGCATGCAGGATAAACTCCACCTCCTCGTCGGTCATGGTGGGATGAATGGACAGGCGCACCCAACCGGGTTTTTCCGAGAGATCGCCCTTGTTGATTTTTTCCGTGATCCGGCGGGACCGCTTCGGATCCACATGCAGGAGATAGTGGCCGTAGGTGCCGGCGCAGGAGCAGCCGCCGCGCGTCTGGATGCCAAAGCGGTCGTTGAGCAATTTGACCAGCAGATTGTAATGGATGTTTTCGACCCAGAAGGAAAAAATGCCCAGCCGTTGCTGCTGATGCGGCGCCAGCAGATGAATGCCGGGAATGCGACTGAGCTCGGCAAAAATTTTCGGCAACAGCTGCTCTTCGCGCGCCAGCATGTTCGCCACGCCCATTTGCTCTTTCAAGCGTATGCACAGAGCGGCGCGGATGGCCTGAAGAAAAGAGGGCGTGCCGCCGTCCTCACGGATCTCGATATCCTGGATGTAGCTGTGTTCGCCCCAGGGGTTAGTCCAGTTCACCGTGCCGCCGCCCGGCTGTTCCGGCACATGCAGCTGATAGAGTTCCGGATTAAAGATCAGCACGCCGGGCGTACCCGGACCGCCGAGAAATTTGTGCGGCGAGAAAAAAACCGCATCCAACCGTTCCCGCGAATCCGGCGGATGCATGTCTATGGACACGTACGGCGCGGACGCGGCCAGATCGACAAAGCAATAACCGCCGATGTCGTGCATGATCGCGGCCAGCTGGTGATAGGGCGTCTGCAATCCGGTCACATTGGAACAAGCGGTGAAGGAACCGATCTTGAGCGGCCGATGACGGTATTGGCGCGCGACTTCAGCCAGTTTATTCACATCCACCAGGCCGTCTTTATCCGGCGCCGCCACCACCACCTCGGCGATGGTCTCCAGCCAGGTCGTTTGATTGGAATGATGCTCCATGTGGGTGAGAAACACCACCGGCTTGTACTCTTTCGGCAGGCGCAGATAGGGGGCGAGCTGCTCCGGCACCTTGAGTCCCAAAAGCCGCTGAAACTTGTTGACCACAGACGTCATGCCCGAGCCCATGGTTAAAATCACATCCGCGGGATCGGCATGCACATGTTCCTTGATGATCCTGTGCGCCGCGTGATAGGACTGGGTCATGGTGCCGCCGGTGACGCTGGATTCCGAGTGGGTGTTGCCCACCAGGGGACCGAACAGACTGATCATCTTTTTTTCAATAGGAGCGTACAAGCGACCGCTGGCGGTCCAGTCCGCATAAACCAGCCTTTGTTCGCCATAGGGCGTCGTAAAGCGGTGATCGCAGCCGACGATGTTATTACGAAAGCGGTTGAAATGCGTTGATAAAGAGGTCATGGTCGTTATGGCATAGAGTAAGGGGCAAAGCGCGCGTGCCGCGCCGCCGTCCACGTGCGGGGATTAGAAACGGCTGAACGCCTCCTGCGGCAGCAGCGGCCGCGCGCCCTTGACGATCAGCGGCTGATTCACCGGGTCGTTCAGAGTGTAAATTTTTTTCTTCCAGCCCCGCATCTCGGAGAACAATTTCATGTTGGCCCCGCCGGGAGAGGCGAACGCCAGCAAAATCTCATCCGCCATGGCGGCTACGAAACGGTTGCGCTGCAGCGCCAGCGTGCGGTTGGTGCGTCGAATCCCATCGTCGAACGGCGACAACAGCAGCAAACGGCCCTGCACCATGGGCTCGCGCCATTCCGGCTTTAATCGCACCCCGGTCAGCGCTCTGGCCGGACAGACGATGGTCGACATGGCGCTTCTCAGCAGACGGTTGAGAAACTCTTGCTCCACCGGCGATTGAAAGCCGCCCAGCAGCGTCACCGGCCGCTGACTGAGGATCTGCGCCAGATCGTACATCTTGGCCAGCACGCTGCCCGGACAGCGCTGGGAGCAAAAAAAAGCGATTTTACGGTTGTGTAAAAATTCGACGTTGCCCCAGGCCTGAATGTCCCCAGGCGCTTTTTCACCCAAGTATTTTGCCACATCGGGCTTTTCAAGAAGCGACAGTCGACGGATAGATTCGGCCTTCATGGTTCATCTCTCCCTATGGCTGAAAACAGTGCAGCAGACCATTCCCCAGCCGTCAAGGATCGAACGGAAAACCGCCATCGGGCTGGGAAGGCGACAAGAGATATCCATTTAATGACAAGTTAAGCCGGAATGGAGAATAAATGCAAGAGATTTTTCCTTCATCACCGAACCTGCAGGAGAATAACCGGAAACGGCCGCACGCAAAATAAAAACCGGCTGCCTTTCAAACTCGGGCAACCGGTCATTTTATACCAGGCATAATAAAAACGGTTCGTTATTTCTTTCGCTCTCCGGCATGACCGTCGAGCATGAACAGCACATGACCCTTGGCGCCCGACATCTTGACCTTGGCCAGCCAGGTTTCCATGTTGGCTTCCTCTTCAACCTGCTCATTGACAAACCAATCAAGAAAGGTCTGGCTTGCGTGATCCTTTTCCTTGATCGCCAGATCCACCAGGGAGTTGATGCTCTTGGTGATGAACTGCTCATGCGCCAGAGTGAGGGTAAATATCTCCTCCAGATCCTTGAACGTTGTCTGCGGCTTGTCTATTTTCTCCAGAACCACGCGTCCACCGCGCTCGTTCACATGCTTGTATATTTTCATGGCATGGGCCCACTCTTCCTGGGCCTGAACTTCAAAAAACTTGCCGAAACCATCAAGAAACTGTTCACTCAAATGGGCGGCCATGGCCAGATACAAGTAGCTCGAATACATTTCCTTGTTGATCTGTTCGTTCAGCGCTTTTTCCATGGTTTTAGATAACATGGCTTACTCCTTTTGGTTGATTGTCGGTATATGGTTTAAGGTAATCTTTTTCTCTTTATAAACAAAAAAACGGCTGAAAAATTCCTGAAAACTGCTCTCAAAGCAACAAAGCCATCCCCTGCACGAACAAAACCTTAAGCACTAGTGCAAGCGGATAGACCGCCGCATAGGCGATCTGCGGTGCATCGCATTCGCTCATGGAATCCACCGCAGCCAGGCCCGGGGTGCTGGTCATGCCACCGGTCAAAGCGCCGAGCAGGCTGAGAAAATTGATCCGGACCAGTTTGCCGGTGAGCCAGACGGCCAGCACCATGGGAATCCAGGTGATCAGCACGCCTAACGCCATCAACTGGACCCCCTGCCCTGCCACAGTCTCTTGCAGATGAGCGCCCGCCTCTGTGCCGACGCTTGATAAAAAGAGCAGCAAACCCAGTTGACGCAGCACCTGATTGCCGGTGCTGGACAGGTTCCAGATGATGGGGCCGGTTTTACCCAGCCAACCGAGCAGCAGCGCGGTGGCCAGCACGCCGCCGGTCAGACCCGGTTGAAAGGAGAGACCGCCGACAAAGGGAATGCGCAGTCGTCCCACCAGCACTCCCAGAGTGATGCCGAGAAATATGGGCAGAAAATCGGTCTCGGACAGCCGCTTCACATTGTTACCGAGCAGGCTTGCCACCTGCGCCATGTTATCAACGTCGCAGGCGACCATCAGCTTGTCGCCGAATCGCAATGTGCTGGAGGGGTTGGGCGAAAGATCCACGCCAGTGCGCCGAATGCGGGTGACCGTGGCGTTATAGTTGGCCAGCAGGTTCAGCTCGGCAAGGGATTTGTTGACCACCTGTTTCCTGGTCACCAAAATCCATTGCACGTCGTAACCGCTGCTGAGCGGAATTTCCGCATCGGTGGCGGGTCCGAGCAGAACGGCTATTTTCTCCAGCGCCTCCTCATCGCCCACCGCTTTCACCAGATCGCCAGGGTACAAGCGACTCTCCGGCGTCGGCGTCATGGCATGGCCATTATGCAGCAGCCGGGAGATGGTGGCGCCGGTCATGTTGCGAATATTGAGCTCGCCGATGGTTTTTCCGGTCACGTTGCTGTTCGCCACCGTAAAGTTCCTGTTGAGAATGGCGGGATACACTCGAGCCATACTCTGACGGTATTGGTGTTCTGCGGCGGCGAGATCGATGCGCTGCAATCGCGGCAGAAGGCGAAGGAACAGGACCACGGACAACACCGCCAGGGGATAGGCGATGCCATAACCGATAGAGGTCATTGGCGAGTGGGTGACCTCGATAGCCGCAGCCAGGCCCGGCGTGCTGGTCAAGGCGCCGGTGAACAAACCGCAGGCGATCGCCCGGTCCAGATGCAGGAAATAGGCCAGGCTGGTAGTCAGGATGAAAGCGATCGAGATCACCAGCAGAGCCGGAACAAACAAAGTGATCTCTTTTCTACGGAAGAAATTAAAAAAGCCGGGACCGGCCTGGATGCCGATGGTAAAGATAAACAGCAGCAGACCGATGGTTTGAATTTCTGCGGGCAGACGATAGCCGAGATGGCCGAAGAACAGAGCGACAAAGATCACCGCGGAGACATCCAGAGAGATGCCGCGCACCTTGATGTGGCCGACGATCAGGCCGAGGGAGATGATGAGAAACAAAAGAAAATAATTTGCGGAGAGCAGCGCAGCCATTGGCAATCCTGAAAAGGTCGAGAAAATTTAACAATATTTTGATAAATTGCCAAAAACTATTTATATTTCTGTTAATACCCGCCTGGAGCAACCGGGCTGATCTCCTCTGAAATTAAGGAAACACGGCCATTGATGCGTAACGCCCTGAGAGAAGCTTTTTATATCATTGCGCTCGCCGCCGTCATCGGTGCAGGAGCCGGCCTGATCCATCCGCGTTCAGTGCATTGGTCCTGGAACCGTCCTGCGTCGGCCGCGGCTGAGGATTCCACCTTTGCGCTGGATCTGCCGGAGGTCGACATCGCCGGCCAGAATGAGGCTGCGCCCAAGCAGCCCAGACTGATCAGCCGGGAGGCCTTGCTCGGGTTGATGCAACGCAAAACCGTCCTGCTCCTCGACAGCCGGTCCTCGTCCGAATACCAGGCCGGCCATCTGCCCGGCGCCCTGTCCCTGCCGCTGGAAGAACTGGGACAAATGCACGAGACTCTGCAGCATCTGCCGCCTGCTCGCTGGCTGGTCACCTATTGTGAAGGTCCGCCTTGCGACCTGTCCCATCAACTGGCCCAGGTGCTGGTGCAGAGCGGCTATCGGTCTGTGGCGATCTATGATGCCGGCGTGAATGACTGGCTGGCCGGCGGAGGCGCCTTATCCTCGGAGAAACCATGAACGATAAAACTAAAAACACTCTGCTGGTCCTGCTGCGCTGGTTTTTAGCGGTGGTGTTTATCTATGCCGCGCTGGGTAAAATTGCCGATCCGGCGGCTTTTGCGGAGCAGATCGACCACTACCGGCTGCTGCCCTGGCCGGCCGTGGCTACGGCCGCTATGGTGTTGCCATGGCTTGAATTGCTCTGCGGTCTTTTGCTGATCGGAGGAAGATGGATTCAGGGGGCTTCGCTCTGGCTGATCGTACTCAATGCGGTGTTTATCGTCGCCATTGCCTCAGCCATGGTGCGCGGATTGGACATTGACTGCGGCTGTTTCAGCTTGCCAGGTCAGGCGAGCCAGGTGAGCCTGCACCGCATTGTGGAAGACTTGTTCTTCCTGCTCATCGCAGTGCTAAGCTTTAGACAAGCACGCCCGGCCGGAACGGAATAAACCGGCTTTAGCCTACCACGGCCACTGCACCTGCAGGGTTCCCTTACCGGACGTGTGGGCGTTGCTCACCGTTAACGTCATTTTTTCCACAGCGGGTTTTACCTTGATGACCGCGCTGCCCGCCCGGGGCAACCACACTTCGCCCTTGAACGCCGCCGACTGTTCTGCGATCTTCCAGGGCAGATCGCTTGTGTTGATCACGTGATGAAAACGGTTGCCCTTTTCATCCGTGTGATGAGCGGGCATGATCCTGATCGCTGCCTTGAACAGCTCGGCCAGATGTTCCTTCTTGCCGGCCAGATGGCTGCCAAACCAGGCGATTGTACGACCGGCGAACAGCGCCTCTTTGATGGCTGTTTCGCTGCGGTCCCTGCTGAACACCAGAGTCATGGGACGCGGCCATTTTTCCAGATCATAGTGCAGGCTGGTGGCGCCGTGCAGATCGCTATTGCATAGGACAGTCAGATTCTTTTCCAGGCACCAATCCAGCGCAATGGGATACCATTCGGTAAAGTTAAACACCTCAATGCCGTGTATCCAGCCGTTCTCATAGATATTTTGATGCTCCGGCCACCAACGGGTGGTGTCGGGCTGCTGGGATTTCCAGCCCGGATGGTTCCATTGAATGAACGCCCCCTGTCTCGCCGCCGCAGCCAAGGCCGCCATGGGATCCTCCCTATTCAGGGAATCGACGTCCTGAACGAACAGAGCATTGAAATGGCCGGGCGGCATTTTTTTTGTGATCTCTCCGGCCTTGATCACTACGATGTCCCACTCCTGACTGCGGCTGCGGGCGAACGCATAAGGTTGATTGTTGTCGCCCGGCAGATACTCCTTGGACGGGTCCTTGCGAATATGATCCGTGATGGCGATGACATCCAGGCCGTCCATCCAGGCCTCTTGAACCCGTATCTGCGGCCAGACGATGCCATCCGAAAACACCGTGTGCGTATGGAAATCGCATTTCAAAGTGACGTATCCCGGAATCGCCGGCACGTCGATCTGCGTGCGGTACATGGGTGTGATCAGTTCTGTTACCGGTGTGTTGTTCGCATCCTGTGCGAACACGAAGGATCCGATCAGAATAAAGCCGACGACGATCGAACGCTGGAATATAAATTTCATCTTTAGCTCCCTGTGCACAGACCTCTGGATTCATGACGAGCGGGAATCGCTCTGGGCGATTTCACCGCGCTGTTCTCGGGCTTTGACCAATTCGCAGGCCATTTCGCGCAGCAGGTATTTCTGCACTTTGCCGCTGGCGGTCAAGGGATAGGTATCGACAAAAAAGACATACTGAGGGATCTTAAACCGGCTGATCTTGCCGCGGCAGTAATCGCACACGTCCGCTTCGGTGAGGTGCACGCCCTGCTTGCGAATGACAAACGCCGCCACCTCTTCGCCGTACTTGTGGCTGGCCACGCCGACCACCTGCACGTCCGAGATGCCCTCCATATGATATAAAAATTCTTCGATTTCGCGCGGATAGATATTCTCACCGCCGCGGATGATCATATCCTTGCAGCGGCCGGTGATGGTGAGATAGCCCTTTTCGTCCATCACGCCCAGATCGCCTGAGTGCAGCCAGCCGTCCGCATCGATCACCCGACTGGTCTCCTCCGGCTGCCGGTAATATCCCTTCATGACGTTGTATCCCCGGCAGCAGATCTCCCCTTTCTCGCCTACCTCCACCGGCACATTGGTCTCCGGGTCCACCAGACAAAGTTCGATGCCGGGAAGCACTCTGCCCACGGTGGCGACCCGATAGTGAATATCGTCATCCACACGCGTCTGGGTGATCACCGGTGAGCCTTCGGTCAACCCGTAGCAGATGGTGATCTCGGTCAAATGCATTTTATCGATCAGCTGTCGCATCACCTGCATGGGGCAGGGCGAACCCGCCATAATGCCGGTGCGCAGAGTGCTATAGTCAAATTTGTCGAACAGCCGGTGTTCGAGGATGGCGATAAACATGGTCGGCACGCCGTACAGCGCGGTGCAGCGTTCGTGCTGCACCGAAGCCATGACATGCAACGCGTCAAAAGACTCTAAAATCACCATGGTGGAGGCGTGAGTGACGATCGCCATCACGCCCAGCACCAGACCGAAGCAGTGAAACAGCGGCACCGGCAGACACACGCGATCCCGGCTGCTCAACGCCTGATTCTCGCCGATCCAGAAACCGTTGTTGACGATGTTATGATGGGTGAGCATCACGCCTTTGGGAAAACCGGTGGTGCCGGAGGTGTACTGCATATTGACGATGTCGTAGCAGTTCAGACCGGCTTGGCGCTGCTGATAGTCCTGGTCGGAAATCATGCAGCTCAGAGCCACCACCTCGGGGATTGAGTACATGCCGCGATGCTTTTCCTGGCCGAGGAAAAACACCCGGCGCAGGTTCGGCAGGTTAGCGCAGCGAAGATAGCCGCGCGGCTGTTCACGCAGCTCGGGCGCGAGGTCGTACAGGGTCTGCACATAATCGGTATCGCGATACCCATCGATGATGAACAGGTTTTCCGATTCCGACTGCTGCAGCAGATACTCCAACTCGGTGCGGCGATAGTTGGTGTTCACCGTCACCAGCACTGCGCCGATGCGGGCGGTGGCGAACAGCAGCGCCACCCAATGGGGCACGTTGGTGGCCCAGATAGCCACTTTCTCGCCCTTTTGCACGCCCAGCGCCATCAATCCCTTGGCAAGCTTGTCCACAAAAACGCCGAACTCGCGATAGGTCATGCGGTAATTGCGGTCCAAATACACCACCGCCTCGTTCTCCCCATGAGCGTCAATGGCGTCGTCTAAAATCTGGCCCAGAGTCTTTTCCATCAGGCCGTCGAATGATGTCATAACACTCCTCCCGGCAACACCGCCTGCTCGGAACTCACTGGGGATCATAGAGCACGGCCATCAGGGTGGCTTTTTCTTCGCCCACGCAGCGTACGTAATGGGGCACCGCGGAATTGTAATAGATGGAATCACCGCTGGTCAGGGTGTGGCGGCGACCGCCGTAGATCACTTCGATGACGCCGTTTAGGACCAGCATGAACTCTTCGCCCTCATGACTGGAGGCCGTCTCGCTGCCGCCGGTCTCCGGCAGCACCTCCACATAAAAGGGCTCCATGTGGCGGTCGCTTTTGCCCGCACCCAGCGGGTAATACAGCAGGGGCATTCTTTCCTCGGCGCCGGCTTGGCGAGACGCATCAACCCGCTCCTGCCGGTCATCAGCACGGACGATATGGGGATCCTCCGTGATCTGATCATCAAGAAAAGTGCCCAAACGCACCCCCAGGGCGCGACTGATCCGCAGCAGGGATCCCAAAGCCGGGTAGCGATCGTCCTCCATCAGTGTCTGCAGCACCGGCTCTCTGAGCCCGGTGCGTTGCGACAGCTCAGGTAGAGAGACGGACTTTCTTTCCATCAACTTGAGAATTCTTTGACCGATTTGCGCGCTTTTCATACTCACTCCTAGAGCAAAAAAGAAGGTGTGAAAATTTCCGCAAAAATGCAAGAGGAAAACCAACCGGCCGCTCGGTTTTTGCTTGCAATTCATTGCCGCTTTGGCTATTTTTCATTTTCATCCCATCCTGAAACCTGTCAAGGAGCAAAAAATGAACGTTTTGCTGCGAAAAACAGCGGCAGTGCTTCTTCTGTGCTTTTCCGCCGGCTTTAGTGAAACGCCGTTCATCGGGCGCTGGCAGTTGGTCCCGGAAAAGAGCGCAGAGATCGGCCTGTACAAAACGCTGAAACTGGAAATCACCCTGACCGGCCAGACCCTGCAGGTTGAGCAGATCTGGGGCACAGGCCGCAGTCTGCGCGATACGCTGCTGTTGCCGGTCGACGGCCAACCGGTCGCCCTGAAAGCATCCACCCGAGTGTGGCCCTACAACGTCTTTTCCGCCATCTCGCGCCAACCGGGCAGCGACCGCAGGGCGAAACTCAAAATGGAAAAAAACGGCCAAGGCTTTACGGTTGAAGAAACCTATCCGGTCTGGGTTTCACAGGGCGGTCGCGAGCTGACCAGCATCAGCACCTATGCGGTGCAAAAGGACGGCACGCTGCTGCTGAGCGTCCAGCGGCCGACCCGAGAGAGCGTTGAAACCTACACGTTCGTGCGCGACGGCGTCAAGCCGGCTTTTTTCATGCACATGACCGACGACTGGGCGATAGACGGCAAGCTGCCGGAACAGGCGATGCTGATCTCTCTGCAGGGGTTGGCCAACGACGGCGCACCGCGGTTGTATTTTATCTACGGACCCAAATGGGATTTCCGTTTTACCCCCTCCATGCTGGATTTTTATCGCGATAAAAAAGGATTCCAATTCACCGAATTGACCTCGGCCGAAGAGGCGCTAAAGACCTTCCTGCCTCAGGTCAAGGGCTACATTCTCTGGGATAAAAACGTCCGCACCTCGCTGATCGTCGCCTTTACGCTGGCCGGACTGGAAAAAGCCATTGTGATCACCGAGGAGATGCTGCCGCTGGTGGAAAAATATCATCTGCGCTCCATCGCCGATTTCAGGGGCCAGTTCACCGGACAGAAGGACATCGATATCTACACCTGGGCGTATCAGCAGTACTGGCCGCGCTGCAGCCGTGATTACATCGTCTGGATGGGCGGCGAAGCGGGAAAAATCATGCGGCCGGGCGTGGCGGATTTCGGCATTCTCAAAGGCGCTTTTTTCTCCGATCTGTCGACGGAAGAGACCGATGGCAAGGAGTATAGCCTGGCTAAAAAGCTGATGAGCGAAATGAAGCCCCTGTCCATGGTCATGGGCTGGCATTCCTACGCCAAGGACAAGGAACGCGATGCGGTCAAGCTGGCCTCCAGCTTTGCGCTGCGCACCGAAGGGCTGCACACGCTGCCCAACCTGAGCTTCAGCCATCAGACACCGGCCACACCTGGCTTCAAGTTCAAAAATCAACATACCGTAGTGGCGGGCAAAGAGTACCGCGCGGAGAAAAAAGTCTATATCGCCTGCATTCAGACCGATTGTTTGGGCCTGGGCGCCTGGGTGCGGCCCGGCCGCGGCTCCATACCCTATGCCTGGGAGGTGACCATGAACTGGGTCTGGCTGGCGCCGTCCATGCTGGAGTACTTTTATTCGCAAGCCACGCCGAACGATTACTTTCTCGGCTCGCTGGGCGGGCCGGGCTATATGTACCCCAAGGCGATTCCGCCACAATACCTGCCCCAGGTGGTGGCCAAGGCCTACGAGCTGATGCAGCAGCTGGATTTGAACATCTTTGAGATCATGGACTATTCGGAA
The DNA here is from genome assembly GCA_036788095.1 of bacterium. Taxonomy (GTDB): domain Bacteria; phylum Zhuqueibacterota; class Zhuqueibacteria; order Residuimicrobiales; family Residuimicrobiaceae; genus Anaerohabitans. The sequence continues at coordinate 28,229 of DAIQOA010000022.1, forward strand.
GGGGCCACGGTGGAGGGCAACAGTGAGTTGACCCCCGAGGTGGTGGACGCTTTTTTTAACGGGATGCCGAATATCCTGGGATTGGCCAACGGCTATGCGCCGTCGCACTCTTTCACCGTCCGCGACGGCAAGCCGTTGATCTCCTTTGACTATTATCTGTCGGAGACGCGGCCGGCGCAGGCGGCGGTGCAGGACCTGCGCGAGCTGGCCAGGCTCAATCATCAGCGCCCCTATTTCTGCCTGGTGCACGTGCGCGAATGGAGCGACATCGATCATGTTAAAAATATTTTAGATCAGCTGGGCGATGAATTTAAAGTGGTGCCGCTGGACGTGTTTATGAAAATGGCCGGGGGTCAGCCTACTTTTAAGGAGAAATTGCTGCAGCGGTAGAAACCACAAGGCCCTCTCGTTACCGGACTATTAGCATGTGGGAAAACGGACCGCGCCTGATCGTTGCAGCGGTTTTTGCGGCCGCCGTTTGCTAGAGTTGCCGGCTCGGACAAAGCTTTTCATCTTAATGGAAGGAAGGAATGAATGAAACTGCCCCAATACACTATCGGCATTGGCGACCGGTTCGGTCGTCAGGGAAAAGCACAACTGCAGGCGTTCCTGGACGCCCGCGCCGCCGGCGTCGAAGTGACGCCGGTGTGGAATAAATCCAATCGTGAACACTCGCTCATCGGCACCAGGCCGGCCGACACACGCGCCGAGGCGGATGCGGCGGTCCAGGCGCTGAACTGGACCAGCGCTTATTTTGTCGACGCGGATCACATCAACCTGAAAACCGTGGAGCCCTTTATCGATCACAGCGATTTCTTCACCCTGGATGTGGCTGATTATATCGGCCAACCCCCTTCCGCCGTGTCGCTGCAGGCCTTCATGGCGGCGAATGAAAAATATTTAGGTTCGTTGTCCATTCCCGGCATCGCCGAGCCGCTGCGCATCACCGCGGCTACGTTGGAGCAGGCGGCCGGCAAATTTCTTTTTGCTGTGGAAGAGGCGGCCAAGATTTTTCACCATATCAGCCGCCAAAAGCCGGTGGACCGGATGGTCATCGAAGTCTCCATGGACGAAGCGCAACAGGCGCAGACGCCGGCGGAGCTGTTGTTCATCCTCTCCGCCATCAGCGCCGCCGGCATTCCGGCGCAGACCATAGCGCCGAAATTCACCGGCCGCTTCAACAAGGGTGTGGATTATGTGGGCGATCTGGGGCAGTTTGAAAAGGAGTTTGAACAGGATCTGTGCGTCATTCGTTTCGCCATTAAAGAGTTCTCTCTACCGGAGAATCTTAAACTGAGCGTGCATTCCGGCAGCGACAAATTTTCCCTGTATCCGATCATCGGCCGCGCTTTGCGCAAGCACAGCGCCGGCCTGCATCTGAAAACCGCGGGCACCACCTGGCTGGAGGAGCTCATCGGCCTGGCGGAAGCCGGCGGCGGCGGTCTGGCCATAGCGCAGGAAGTGTATCACAGTTCCTTGCGCCGTTTTGATGAAGTGTGCGCGCCCTATGCCACGGTCATCGATATCGACAAAGACAAGCTGCCGGCGCCGGAGACCGTGAGCCGGTGGAACGGCAAACAGTTCAGCGACGCTCTACGCCACGATCCATCCTGCCCCGGGTTCAATCCCCATTTCCGCCAGCTGTTGCATGTGGGATTTCGCGTGGCGGCGGAGATGGGCGACCGTTATCTTGCCGCGCTGGCAGAAAACGAAGCGACCATCGCTAAAAACGTGCGCGAGAATTTGTACGAAAGGCATATCAGAAGGCTGTTCTTGTAGAGTATCATGCCCTTGCGCGCGGAGGCGCAGGCCCTGTCCTGGGGGATTGCTTCGGGCTGCGTGCCGCAGCCCTCGCAGGTCACACCCACCAACAAAAATCCCCGGCGCGAAAATTCGCACCGGGGATTTTATACACATACACTGAACTATGAAGTATAGCCTTGCGAAGGTTTAAAACCTTCGCAAGGTAAAACAACGTTATTTCTTTTTCTTGCCGCCCTTAATCGCGGCATGCGCTGCCGCCAAACGGGCGATGGGAACGCGATAGGGCGAGCAGGACACATAGTCCATGCCCACTTTATGGCAGAAAATCACCGAAGAGGGCTCGCCGCCATGTTCACCGCAGATGCCGACCTTCAGGCCCGGCCGGCTTTTGCGGCCGCGCTCGATGCCGATCTGAATCAGCTCGCCGATGCCGTCCTGATCCAACACATTGAACGGATCCACCGGCAATATCTTTTTTTCCACATAGTCGGGCACAAAGCCGCCGATATCATCACGCGAGAAGCCGAAACCCATCTGGGTCAGGTCGTTGGTTCCGAAGCTAAAGAACTCGGCGGTCTCGGCGATAGAGCCGGCCTGCAGCGCCGCGCGCGGGATCTCGATCATGGTGCCGTACATGAACTTGATGGACTTGACGTTGTATTTCGCGCAGACTTGCGCATAGACCGCGTCCACCAGTTCTTTCTGATCGTCCAGCTCTTTGCGCGTGCACACCACCGGAACCATGATCTCCGGCGACACTTTTTTGCCTTCCTGCGTCAGCTCGACCGCTGACTCGAGGATGGCGCGCACCTGCATCTCGGTGATCTCCGGATAGGTGACGCCCAGACGCACGCCGCGATGCCCCATCATCGGGTTGGTCTCGTGCAGCCCTTCCGCGCGCTTGCTCAGCTCCTGGGCGGAGATGCCGAGGCTGGCGGCCAACTCTGCGCGTTTCTCAGCCTCCTGGGGCACGAACTCGTGCAACGGCGGGTCCAACAAGCGGATGGTGACCGGCAGTCCGTTCATCACCTCCATGGTGGCCTTGATGTCTTTTTTCACATAGGGGAACAATTCATCCAACGCATGGCGGCGTTCCGCCTCGTTCGAAGAGACGATCATCTTGCGCAGGAAGAACAGCGGGGCCTCGGAATTCTTGCCGTAGAACATATGCTCGGTGCGGAACAGACCGATGCCCTGGGCGCCGAATTCCAGCGCTTTTTTCGCATCATCCGGCGTGTCGGCATTGGTGCGCACCTTCATGGTCCGGTATTTATCCACGATCTTCATGAACTGGACAAAACGCGGGTTCTCCGATGCGTTCATCATGTTCAACTGACCACTGTACACATAGCCCTTGGTGCCGTTCAGGGTCAGATAATCGCCTTCCTGGTATTCTTTGCCAGCGACGTACATCTTTTTCGCCTTCAGATCGATCGTCAATGCCGAGCATCCGACGATGCAGCATTTGCCCCAGCCACGTGCCACCAACGCCGCATGCGAGGTCATGCCGCCACGGCCGGTCAGAATGCCCTGAGCGGCGCGCATGCCTTCCACATCTTCCGGATTGGTCTCTTCGCGCACCAGAAGGACCTTTTTGCCCTGCTTGGCCCATTCCACGGCATCGGCCGCGGTGAACACGATCTGACCAAATGCGCCGCCGGGACCGGCGGGCAAACCCTTGGCGATCACGATGGCACTTTTTTCAGCCGCCGGGTCGACGATCGGGTGCAGCAGCTCGTCCAGCTGAGACGGCGACAGGCGCAGAACCGCGTCCTTGTCGGAGATCAGCTTTTCCTTCATCATATCCATGGCCATATTCAGGGCCGCGGTGCCGGTGCGCTTGCCGACGCGGCACTGCAGCATCCAGAGTTTGCCTTCCTGGATGGTGAACTCGATGTCGAGCATATCGTGATAATGCTTCTCCAGGCGCGTGCGGATTTTGTCCAGCTCCTTGTAGGTGGAGGCCATGGCTTTTTCCAGCGAGGCCATGTGTTTGTTCTGTTCGTTTTTGGTGGCCTCATTCAAGGGCGCCGGAGTGCGGATGCCGGCGACCACGTCTTCACCTTGCGCGTTGATCAGCCACTCGCCATAGAACTTGTTCTCGCCGGTGGCCGGGTTGCGGGTAAACGCCACACCCGTGGCGCTGCTGTCGCCCATGTTGCCGAACACCATGGCCTGAACGTTCACAGCCGTGCCCCATTCATCCGGAATGCCTTCGATGCGGCGATAGGCCACCGCGCGCTTGCCGTTCCAGCTGGAGAACACGGCGCCGATGCCGCCCCACAGCTGATCCATGGCGTCATCCGGGAACGGACGTCCCAACACTTCAAGCACTTTGGCTTTAAAGGTTTCGACCAGAACCTTGAGATCCTCAGCCGTCAGATCCGTGTCTTGAGTATAGCCCTTGGCGTTCTTCACGGCCTGCATGGCATGTTCCAGTTGCACGCGAATGCCTTTGCCCTCCGCCGGTTCGATGCCCGCCGCTTTTTCCATCACCACGTCGGAATACATCATGATCAAACGGCGATAGGCGTCATAGACGAAACGTTCGTTGTTGGTCTTTTTGACCAGGCCGGGAATGGTTTTGCTGGTAAGGCCGACGTTCAACACGGTCTCCATCATGCCCGGCATGGAGCTGCGGGCGCCGGAGCGCACGGAAACCAGCAAGGGATTCACCGGGTCGCCGAACTTGGATTTCATCACGGCTTCGACTTTTTTCATCGCCTCTTTGACCGCCGCTTTCAGCTCAGCCGGATATTTTTTCTTGTTCTGATAATAATACGTGCAAACCTCGGTGGTGATGGTAAAGCCGGCCGGTACCGGGATTTTCAAATTCGCCATCTCGGCGAGATTGGCGCCTTTGCCGCCCAGCAGTTCTTTCATCTCGGCTCGGCCTTCTGCTTTGCCGCCGCCAAAACTGAACACATATTTCTTTTGTTTTGCCATAACGCCTCCTTGGATAGTTATTTTTATTATGCTGCAGGAAAATCATTCGTCGACAGCGCCGACTCAGTTCTTGGCCACCGTCTTGATGTTCAAAATCCGATTATACTCATCGCTATTCTGCAGGAGCCGCACCGCGGCCTGCAGGGGTTCATCGCCGGTAAAAAGGGCTTCGTTATAGGCATCGCGGCCGAACACCTTGGCCATGATCTCGCTGTGGATATAGGTCTCCACCCGGGACCGCGATTTCTCTTTTTCAGCGGCGCGGACCAGATCGAATTCCGCTTTGACCGCATCGAGAGATTTCTGCATCTGTTCCAGATAGCCCCGTTCCCTGGCCGTGCTTTCCAGCTTGCTCAACTGATCCCAGCCGTCCGGATGATAGGAAAATTTCTTGTCGCGCAGAAAGGCCTCAAACTCAGCCCACACCGACTCATCGACTTTGAAATCCTTCTTCAGATCCGGGTGCGCCGCCACATAGTCGAGACTGAAATTAAAAAAGATCGAGCGGCGGAACAGCTCCAGTTCGTAGCGGGTGTACTCTGGATTCTTGACCTCCACATCCGGCTTGATACCGCCGCCGCCCAGGACCGACCTCTTATTCTTGGTAAAGAACACCGGCGTCTTGGCCTGCGCTTTGCTGGTGTCCTTGGCAGCCGGCGCCGGTTCTTCATCGGAATCCTCCTCGTCCTCCTCCGTCACGATCGCCGCGTCGTTGCGATCCTTGGAGAAAACCGAAAGGGCGCCGTGTTCAAACACCTCGGGCTTTTGGATGCCGCGGCCGCTGGGCATGAAATACTGCGCCGTGGTCAACTTGAGCTGTTGTTCCCCGCGGCGATCCAGAGGAATGACCGTCTGCACCAGCCCTTTGCCGAAACTGGGAGTGCCCAGAATCACGCCGCGGTCCAGATCCTGAATAGCACCGGCCACGATTTCCGAGGCAGAGGCGCTATAGCCGTCCACCAGAACGATCAAGGGTGTCTGACCCAGCAACGGATCCTTTTGTGCACGGAATTCCTGGCGTTTGTATTCCCCCCGGCCTTCGGTATAGACGATCAGCTCGTTCTTGGCCACAAACAGATCCGCCACGGCCACGGCCTGATCCAGCAGACCGCCGGGATTGCCGCGCAGATCGAGGATCAAACCCTGCAAGCCCTGATCGATGAGCTTTTGCACCGCTTCGGCGATCTGTTTGTCCGCGCCGCGATTAAACCGGGTCAGTTTGATCAGACCGACGCCCGGCGAGACCCAGCCGCTGTATTGAATATCCGTGGGAACGATCTCGTCTCGTATGAGAACAAACGACAGCGGCTCGCTGATTCCCGGACGATGAATTTTTATCGCCACCTCGCTGCCTTTTTTGTCCCCGCGCAGGTGCGCCGCGGTCGCCGAAAGCCGGAGGCCTTTGGTGGACCGGCCGTCGATCTCGATGATCTGATCGCCCTCCCGGATGCCGGCGCGAAAGGCCGGGCTGCCCGGAAACGGCTGCTCGGCGCAGGTCGCAAAGCCGTTGCGCAAAACGATGCGCATGCCGACGCCATAGTATTTGCCCTTGGTCATGATCTCCAGTTCATCGCGGCCCTCGGGTTCCAGGTAGGCGGAATAAGGGTCCAGCCGGTCCAGCATGCCGTCGATGCCGGCACGAATAAATTTTTCCGGATCCACCTCTTCCACATACCGGTCGTTGACCTCCTGATAGATCTGACCGAAGAGTTTGATGTTTTTCATCGCCTGGTAATAGGGGTCTTCCTCCGGCCGGCCGCATGCCGGCGTCGTCAGAAGGGCGAAGAGGAACAGGGCCGGGACCAGAAGCGACGGCAAAATAAAAGGTCTTCTTCTCATAGCGCATCTTTCAAAAATAATTCTCTCATGGGATCATTCGCCGAACTTTTTAATAAAAACAGACCAAATAGCCTGATGAAGCACTTCCGGCTTGGCCTGGGCGTCGAGCACGGTGAAGCGGTCCGGCTCCATGGCCGCGGTCTGCAGATACCCCTCCCGCACCCGGCTTTGAAACGCCAGCCCCTCCTGCTCGATGCGGTCCGCCTCCCGTCCCGAGATTTTGTTCCTAGCCAGGGCAACGGCGGGCTCCAGATCCAGCAAAAAAGTGTGGCCGGGTACCAGGCCGCAGGAGCCGATGCAGTTGGCGGACTGCACCAGGCCCAAATCGAGGCCGCGGGCAAAGCCCTGATAAGCGGTGGTGGAGTCATAGAACCGATCGCAGACCACCGTGCGCCCGCTCTCCAGCGCCGGCCTGATCAGCTGCGCCACCATCTGACTCCGCGCCGCTTCATAGAGCAACAGCTCGGTGACCGCGGACATCTCATCCAAGGCCTTGTCCAGCAACAGGCTGCGGATTTTTTCCGAAATGCGGGTGGCGCCGGGATCGCGCAGCAGCATGACAGCGCGCTGCTCGGACTGCAGCCGATCGCACAGCAGCTTGCTCTGCAGCGATTTGCCCGAGTAATCGATTCCCTCAAAGGTCACAAAAATGGAGGTCATTCACACACGCCCAATGTCAAAATGGCCGGCAGCGAGTTTTGCCCGCAAGCCGACAGTGCGGCGACCAAGCGGAGGCCTAGACGCGCTGCCATTTGCCGCGATGAAACCGCCAAAAATTCATCGACAGGCGGATGGTCTCATCCAGACTCTGAATGCCCCAGATGCCGTACAGGCCCCAGCCCAGGGTAAAAGCCGCCACATAGTTCAAACCGATTTCAAGCAGCGCGACGAAAAAGATAGTGTTCCACATCAGCCATTTTAACTCGCCGACGCCGCGCAAGTTTCCAGAGACTACGTTGTTCATCGCCTTGGGGATCTGGGCAAAGGCAAAAATCCAGATGGCCTTTTGCCCGAGGTCCAGAGTCGCCGCATCCGTGGTGAACACCGAAACAATGGTGCGCGAGAAGCAGACCATCACCGACACAATGACCAGCACAAACACCGCCATAACGCGATGGGCCAGACGCGCCATGCGGATGGCCATGGCTTTTTCCGCCGCGCCCACGTGTTTGCCGGTGATGCTCATGGCGCCCAAGCCGAAACCCATGTACACCATGGAGAGCACCGCCTGAATACGCGTGAGCACGGTTTGCGTGGACAGGACGACCACGCCCATGGTTGCGGCGTAGCTGGTCACCACCAGCTGGCCCAGCGCCCAAGTCAGTTGCTCGATGGTGGTCGGCATTCCGGATTTGAACAGCTCCTTCGCGGTCGCCCAGTTGGGCTTGGCGATATCCCGGAAGCACAATCCCAGCGGCAACCTGCGGCTGCGCAGCAGCAAAAAGGTGATGATAAATCCGACGCTGTGGGCAATGCCCACGGCCAACGCTGCGCCGCGCACTTCTAGGCGCGGCAGCCCGAACCAGCCAAAGATCAACGACGGACACAACAACAGATTGAGCAAGTTGATGGTGACGTTGACCATCATGGAATAGCGGGTCTCGCCGATGGCGCGAATGATGCCGACGGCGACGAAATTGGTGATCAGCAGCGGCGCGAACCAGGCCACGGTGCGCAGATAGGTTACGCCGGATTCGCGCGCCAGCCGGGAGCCGCCCTCTTCAATCAATTTAAAAATATGGATGGCGCCCGAATACCAGATCAGAGCGAACACAAGCGCCATCAGCATGCCCATCATCATGGCCTGACCGAAGATATGGTTGGCCTGGCTGAAATCGCGCGCGCCCAGGCGACGGTTAATGATCAGACTGGCGCCGACGACAAAAGTCAGCAGAATAGACAAAAACACCAAAATGACTTGAATGGCCATGCCCACGCCGGCAAAGGCGGAAGCGCCCAGCCGGCCGATAAAAATCGCTTCTATCGTCCACATGATCGTCTGTGAGGACAGATCGATGACCGCCGGCAGCGAGGTCTTGAGGATCGTGGATATTTGCGATGGCTTATTCAATAAAGACGTCTTTCATTCCGGTGTCTGATCGGTCCCGGTGATCCGGTTGTCCGGACCCACATGAACGATGCGGACGCGCCAATCCTCGAGATCGCGTTCGTCCGCCAGGGCATTGGCGATGATGATGATTCTGTCGCCTTTTTGCGCCCAGCGCGCCAACGCGCCGTTGATGATGACCTGTCCGCTGTCCGGTGCGCCTTCGATGATATAGGTTTCCGCGCGGTGGCCATTGTTGATGTTCAAAACCTGCACCTGCTCGAACGGCTTGATGTCCGCCGCCGACATCAGGGTTTTATCCAACGTCAGGCTGCCCGGATAATCCAGGCAGGTATCGGTAACCGTCGCCCGGTGAATCTTGGCGCGGCACATGAAACGCAACACGGTTCAGCACTCCTCTTTATTCATGATAGATGTCCGGCGGCGCCTTGATCCATTTCTTTTCCTTTTCTTTCATCCAAATGTGCGCCAGCCGCTGCAGCGCGGTGATGTTGGAGAACAAGGCGATGAATACGATCATATAGATCAACCACTGTTCAGAGATCAGCGCGCCCACGCTGAGCAGGACGATGCGTTCCGGTCTTTGCAGCATGCCCACCTTGCACTCAAAATCCAGCCCCTCGGCGCGCGCCCTAATGTAACTGACCATCAGGGAACCGGCCAGGCCGATGAACACCAGCAAAACCGCCTGCCGGGTTTCCGCTACGCCCTGTCCCACCTTGCCGACAAAATAATAGCCGATGCCGATGTAGACCATGATCTCGGCGTAACGGTCCAGGGTGGAGTCATACAGGGCGCCGAATTTGGTCACCCGGTTCGAAGCGCGCGCCACCGAGCCGTCGAACAGGTCGAACAGGCCGCTGATCAAAAACAAGAACGCGCCGCGCACCAGGGCGCCATGGGCGAAACTCAACGCAGAGAGAAAACTGAGAAAAAAAGAGATGGTGGTCAGCCAGTTGGGATTGAGATGCAACCGGACGCACAGGCGAACCAGCGGCGACATCAGACGTTTAAAACCGGTTTTGACGACCGGCGGAATCAACTCAATGCTCATAATCATCCACTGATTTTTGCGTCGCTTTTTCCACCCGCCGGCTCTGCCCCTCCAGGATGATGACGAATTCGC
>DAIQOA010000023.1:0-37506 GCA_036788095.1 bacterium
CACTTCGCCGTTCTCATCCCCCCAAAGCTCAAGCTGCCTGTTATGAGCATAGCCAAGCAGTTCGGCATTGACGGTTTTCCAGTGATCCAGCTTCTTTTTTTCAGTACTCGTTGCGCAATGAACTTCCAGGAAGGCCAGCAACTTTTGCAGCAGCCGATCGCACGAGAGCTCAAAGGCCGCCACCGAGCTCTCAAAACGTTTGAGAAAGTTGGTGCGAATGAGGCCGACAACCTGTTTCTGCCGATTCTGTTCGAAAGGATCAATGGAGGTGTCTGGTCCCTTATACCAGGCGAGCGGATAATACATCGGCAGCGTGAATAATGGATTTTTTTGTTCAAAGGCATTTTCCAGCATATCCAGCAGACGGCCATAGGTTTTGCGGATGGAGTAGCCGGCTACTTGCGGCGGTTTGCGTTCCGGAAACGCGGCCGCTTTGCCGGTTTCACGCAGCTGGCTTTCGCGCGCATAGCTACGACTGCGCTGCACGACCAGCTGGCGAAAGATATCGTCGGTGAATAATATTTCCTGCGCTTCCACCATGTGTTCGGAAATATCCATAACTTCATGCCCGATTCGGTTGCGCAGCGTCTTTTCCATCTGATTAAAGTGGGCGCGCAGGTTATTGACCCCCAACGTCCGTGCAAAATAGGTCTCGTCTCTGCGGGTGAACAGTTCTGCCATATGGCGAAAATCACTCAGGCGATTGTTGATCGGAGTAGCCGTAAGCATAAAGAGTGTTTTAGGCCGTTTAACATCGTCTAGCAAGTCGTAGAGCCGATAGTAACGGGACGCGTCAGAGCCGTCCTCTGCGTTGCCTTTAGTCCCGGGATTACGAAAATGGTGAGCTTCGTCGATAATAACAACATCGGCCAATTCAGCGATGCGCAAGAAACGCTCGGGGAAATCACCTTTGCGTCCCAAATCGGTATGGCTGAACACAGCCAAATTGCTAAAGTCAGAGCCGCCGCCCACACCGCCGATATGAGGCAACCACTCGCGCAGGTGCGGATCCCAGACGCCTTCTTTGGCCGCTTTGGGGGCAAAGAGAACAACGCGCTTGCCTTCATGGAGTATCAGGCGCTCGATGAGCATCAGACCTACAAACGTCTTGCCAAGTCCGACGCCATCGCAGAGGAATGCGCCGCCGTGCTGCCGGGCAATTTTCATCATCGCCCAGTACGCTTCCTTCTGGTAGCGGTCTATATGCGGAAACATGCGGGACCGGGTTTCGTCCCACTCTGTAGCCGTAAGTTCATGACCGCGGAAAAATTCTTGCAGCGCTTTGGCGTAAATATCGAAAGGTTTGTAGAGCCGGATATGCCGGTCGATAGTCTCGATAACGGCGTCAGTGACTTCGCTGGCTTCGTTCCAGTGCGTCTCGAACCATTCCTGCAGCTGGGCGACCTCGCGGCCGCTTTGGACCTGAATGTTGAGCTCGATATTTTTCGTTAATCCCGGATGGGTGAAATTGCTGGAACCGACCAGCGCCTGTGAGCCGACGACCTCCAATTTGGCATGTGTGATATAGGCTTTGGCGTGGAATTTATCTTTGTCATATACACGGCACTCAATTTGGCGTGAACGCAACGCATCGAGTATGGCGGGAACGCCATGCAGAAAAGGATTGGACGTTTTGGTGTTTTCCAGGCTGCCATCAAGGATTTCGATGGCGCGGTTTTTAACCGCTTCAAGCAGAGCTTTGCGGGTGCGATTGGCCATCTCGGCGCCCATCAGAATGCGAATTTTGTCCAGATTTTGCCATTTGTTATCAAGCGCAAGCAGGGAGCCGATTTCAAAATAGCCGGTGGCGATGTCGAATGCTTTAGCGATACCGCACCACTCTTCAAGGTACCTGAGGCCAGTCCAGCCTGAAACGCTGTTGTCTACGATAAAGAGCTCGCGGCCTCTGGATTGGGTATTCATTGAGATCCTTTCAGGAACGAGTAAAACTTGCGAGTGGATAAGGCGCAGCGGGCTCCGGTTACAGCTCCATTTGGTTTTCAAATAAAAAAGCACAACACCTGTATCCGAAAGATAAAAATGCTGTGCTTTTTCGAATTTACCCCACCCAAGGTTAATGTGCCCAACCGGCTATATCGTAGCAATTTTGTAAAAATGCGACAAAATTGCAAGCATAATTTAGAAAAACTTTTGAATTGGATTTTCTGCAATGGGTATATATTGGCGATAGAGCTGATATTTTAGATGAAATTGAAAAAAGTTTTCAAAGTGCTTGATTTAAAAACTTGATAAAAAGAGTTCAGCCTTCGATAGACCTGTTCTGCAGATGATTAGTACATTTTCCATTAACCTTCACCTTCCCGTTTCTAATTGTACACTGGAAATTCCAATCTTTTATCATGTGGCTCAGGACTCATCTCTTCTTGACAAAAAAGCATGAATTTAATATTTTGCCGCTTAATATTTTTCCCAGCTAGTGCGTATTCATTTTAATGAGTTCGCGCGTGTTTACGCTGAGCGGTTCTATTCGAAATATGGCTTTTGGCGGCCGGATATTCCTACCACGATCGACAAGCATGTCGGATGATGAGATTTCCGCGAGGGTTTAATATGGCTGCGTTGTCTGGATTACGTTAATGAGATTTTTACAGCAATTTTGTCATGGCAAGCGTGCTTTGGGCCGTTCCGCGATCTTGGTGGGATGGCGCCTCCAGCATGCGGCTGCAGGGAAACTGACGGACAGCAGGAGAACTCGGCTTTATGAATTGAACAAGCCTCTATTCGCGCCCCACGCCGCTGCGCAAAAACAGTGTATGCAGAGGTTCCATTCGGAATAACGAGGGGTCTGTGCACGTTTATTAAGTTATGCTAGGCTGAGAACACCGCAACACCAGAGTGACGAATGCATCCCTCGCGGCTAGAGTACATTTAAGAGGTTTGACATGCAGAATCGATCTCACGACGATTGTATCCAAAAAAGCGTTTATAGTCTTTTTATATATCTTTTTCTGATAGCCTCTCTTTTGCCGGGATTCACGGCTGCGCAGAACTGGGTGCGAACGACGGAGATACCCGTCACTTCGGTTTATGCGGTTGCAGAGCTGAACGGAGAGTTGTATGCCGCCACCGACTCTGCCATCTATATCAGCGCCGACGAGGGTGCCTCATGGGCGCTGACTTTTGTCCAGCCGCCGAGCACTCGGCTTTATGTACTCTATGCTTCTCAAGGATACCTCTACGTGGGTACTTCCGGCGATGGCGTATTTCGCAGTGCAGACCGAGGCCGCTCTTGGCAAACGATGAATTCCGGATTGGTTGGAAACGCTCAGGATATCACCGGATTTGCCGCGCGAGGCGATAGTCTCTATGCCGCCACAGACGGCAGTGGCGTGTATCTGCTGAATCTGGCCGATCCAACATCCTGGAAGCCATTCAACAGCGGACTCTTTCAGTTCGGCGCCTGCTCCATCATCTGCAGCGACCATACTCTGGTGGCGTGCATCGGCTCTTATGTGTTTACCCACCGGCAGGGGGCGTCGCAATGGATGGACGCCATTGCGGACACCTTGCAGGGACGCCTTCCGCTTACGCTGTACCGGCACGGCGACTCTGTATTCCTCGGTACAACAGGAGGAATTTATAAAAGTGACCTTTCTGCCATGGGATGGCAGCGGGCGGATATTCGGGCACAGCCCAATCAAGACATCCAGACCTTTGCCGCTCAAGGAACTCTGCTCTTTGCCGGGCTGAACTATCGGGGCGAACACTGGATCTGGTCCACGGAGAATCAGGGCGCCACTTGGGATATTCGGTCACACGAGTTTGCCTATCTCTACACCCTCTTCCCCGCAAAGGGCCGAATGTGGGCCGGCAGGACAGACGGACTCTGGTCTATTGACATGGGCGCGTGGACGGGCATCGCTGAACGCAGTGTGAAGGCGCCCGACGTGCCGCACCTTGGCCAGAATTACCCGAATCCGTTTAATCCAACGACAACCATTACTTTTTATCTTCCGGCAAGAACCGCAGTGTCGTTAAAGGTGTTTGACGCCATAGGGCGCGAGGTAGCCACGCTGGTCGGTGAAGAATTGTCTGGCGGCGCCCACACTTATCAATGGACTGCCGAAGGGAAGGCAAGCGGGGTTTTCATTTATCGTTTACAAACCGGGTCTTTTGCTGAAACAAAAAAGTTTATTTTACTCAGATAATCCTTTTGCCCAAGCCTTTGCTGTCTAGCTGTTTATCAGCGGCTTTTCTTTCTCCTCAGTCGTGCCTGCGCTCGCGTGGAATGGCGCCTGGCGATCTTATGACATATCGGCAGCGCTAAAAGGACCCGACGTTTAGTCGGGAAATTCCGCTTGATTTTCAACGACTGATTGGCTATTATACCGGCAACAGGGGAACCCGGGAAACATCCGCTATGGCCCGATGGCTTGAAAACGTGAATGAGAGAAAGTGTATGAGTGGATTCAGCGCTCTCTCGCAACCCCATTCTGCGCTTCCCACAAAATAGCAATTTCTATCGCCCTTTATGAACCGCAACCCGGCTGCGACAACCGGCAGACCTTCGAATAGTATGGTGAAATCAGTGAAACGGATTTTCCTCTTGCAGTGTGACACATTGCGGAGGATTGGAGCATGAAATATCCGGATCCCCGACTCTTCGGTATGGCCTTATGGTGTTCGCTCATTTGCCATACTACCACGCTCCTCAGCCGGCCGGAGCAGGTTGCGTCCCCCACTCGATCGCGTTGGCGATGGTCTGTTCAATATCTCGGGCTGACCTACCATCCGGATGGCGGAAATACCCCCGAGATCTATCCCTTGAAAATGGATCACAAAGCTTTTCTGGTCCTCGATGTCGGCGCCGCGGCGAATCTGGACTATGGCCTGGGGCGTCATTCCTTTTTTCGTTTTACCGCCGCGCTTTATAAGGACTGCGCCTTTGTCACGGCGGGCTGCCTGCACCTCGGGCCTCGGCTGCAGACCGGTTGGGGACAGAACAGGTTCAATATCGGCATCGGCCCGATCTTTAGCTTTCGCCAGGACTGGCACCGGTTTGCTGAATACAAGGATGACGAATTCTATGGCCGGAGGATCTATAAGGGCTGGCAGTACCGGTTCTACCTCACCGCGGCTGAATTGGAATATCAACGCCGGATCAGCGATCGGATGGAATTACAGTTGTCGCTGATCCCCGGCGCGCCCCTGATCATCACCTTCCTGTTTGGCGTTCGTGTTTTGCTCTGAATCTTTTCTTCAGAGCAAAAGAAGAGTATGGCATATTACTATGAGCACAAGTTCGTTCGATTCAAACCTGGAACCGATAAAATGGGCATCGGATTAAAAGAAAAGTCATTTGCTGTCTTGCGTTTCATCCTTGGCAAAGGATGGACCTACCGTTTTCCGCTGTATTATCAGCGAATCATGGAGAAGAGATTCGACGCCGCCAGACAAGAAGCATTTCATTACTTTATCGATAAGGCTGGAGTTGATCTCAGGGATAAGAGGACATGCCTCGATCTCGGCTGCGGAACGGGAATTACCTCGCTGTGGCTGGCCAGCTCGCTCAACCACCTTTTCCTGATTGGGATTGATATGAATAAAGCCATGTTGAAAAGAGCGCGCCGACAGGCGAAAAAGTTGGGTGTTGCCGATCGTTGCAGTTTCCAGGAGGGCGATGCCCATCATTTCACCAGAGCGGATCTTTGCAGAGTCTATCCTGAAGGAAATGGGCTGACTGATGTCGTTGTCAGCGCCTTTGGCTTCTCCGTGATGGCCGATCCGGAAAGTGTGTTCAAAAACACGCTTCACCTGCTTAAGGATGACGGTTATTATATCATTTTCGATCAGTACATCCCAGGGCTCATCCTTCCTGATTTTGCAGCTGATCAATCGCGCAAGAGTTGGGAACTGGTCGAGAGCTGCTTTGTCGCCAGCGAAACAAAATGGTTTGGAAATATTTTCATTGCAATGGGCCATGGCAAAAACTCGGCCGCCAAATAATGCCCAGATCGTCAAAAGTATTCCTCGGACGATCTGGTAAATAGAGGACCGTTCCGGGAGCTTGCTTCACTGCCTATCAGCGCCTTCCCTTTCTCGACAGTCGTGCTTGCGCTCTCATGTATAAACGATGTAAAAACGCAAGCACCCTTTGACCCTCCACTTTCATTTTTGTACTCAGCTATCCGTTTTGGTATTTCAGCCGGTGAGCAGCCGGGAATCAGCGGAGGTGACGCCTTGTTATTATTATGTATGAGGCTGTTTTTTCCGGCGCTCTCCTCTGGCACACGGGTTGCAGCTGATTACAGAGCCGGGGCTGATTGAGCCGATGGCAATGGATTGTGAACAAAAGCGGCGGCGACTAAGCCGGGGTAGATGCTTGGCGCCCGATCCGGAAGAAGGAACTGCCGTCTGTTGTCAAAAGAACTTTTTAATTCGACTTTTAGTCGGATGAGGAGCATCCATGAAAAAGGGTATCAGCTTGATCCTGTTGCCCGTTCTGTTATTGACGGGCGGCGTCGCCGTTGCGGATGGTTGGGACGAGCGACGGGATGATTGGCGAAAATACTATGACGCCGGCTCGGTTCTGGGTGGCCTGGTTTTTGATGAGGCTTCAGTCCCGCTGGCCGAGGCGGTGGTTACGGTCACTCGGATTGGAGTGCCCTCCTTTTCTCTCAGCGACACCAGCGACGGCGCCGGCGCCTGGCTGATAGGCAACCTCATGCCCGGGGCTTATGTGGTCATGGCGGAGAAGGAAGAGTATCTCGTCCAGTATTACGATCACTCCGAGTCGCTGTTTCAGGCCGCGGCCATCAACCTGGCCCGTAAAGACACGGTGATCAATCTTTCCTTTCACCTCAAACCGGGCGCAGCGATCTCCGGCGTTGTTTATATGGCCGACGGCGTCACCCCGCTGGCGGAGGCAACGGTCACTCTATACAGGCTGGGTCTGCCGCGCCGTAGTGAGGGCGTCAAGATGACCCGGACGGATGCGGCGGGACTCTATCGCCTCAGCGGGCTGGCCTCCGGTGATTATCTGCTCAAGGCGGCCCGTGAAGGGTATCTCACCGAATACTATCAGGAGGCCGCTGCCGGCAACGAGGCGGACACCGTGACAGTGATCGCACCGGAGGAAAAATCCGCCATTCATTTTACCCTGGATCAAGCCAGCGCGATCACGGGCATCATCACCGCAGAGGCGACCGGCGCACCCATCGCCAACGCCTGGGTTGCGGTCTACGAAGCCTCTCAACCTGGCGACAAACGACGGCCTGCCGCAGGTCATGTCCGCAGCGACCAGCTGGGCGTTTACACCCTATCGGTGCCGCCCGGTCAGTATCGAGTGAGTGCCGAAGCCTATGGCTATGCGGCCGAATGGTTCGACAATGCAACGGCCATGGATATGGCCACGCCGGTAGCGGTCAGTGCCGGTATGCACAGCCCCGCCGATTTCGCTCTGACCGCCTGGGGCAGCCTGAGCGGTCACGTGCTTGATGCGGTCACCGGCGCACCGATCGCCGGCGCCGCCATCCGGGTCTATAATGAGGAAAAAAACGTCGGACGGCAGCGATACTTTCAAGCCATCAGTCAGGACGACGGCTTTTATATTTTCTCCGGCCTGCCTTCCGGCCGCTATGTGGTGGAGGCGCAAGCAGAAGGGTATGTGAAGGAATATTGGCAGGAGGCTGATTCTCTGCGCCAGGCCGACCTGGTGACGATGGCGAGCGGCCACAGCGTGACCGGCATCGATTTTACCCTGAGCGCCGGCGCCGCTATTCAGGGACGAGTAACCGATGCGGAGAACGGCCGGCCCATCGCGGATGCGGCCATCGAGGTGCAATCCGTGCGCGGACGCGTGCGAACGCGCGGGCTCACGGATGGGGGGGGCCGGTATCTTATCAGCGGTCTGCCGCCCGGCGCTTACCTGGTCAGCGCCGCCGTTGCAGGTTATATTCCGCAGTGGTATGACAGCGTCGCCAGCCGGCGGGAGGCAAAACAGATAGTGCTGTCCTCTTCGCAGGAGGCGAACGATATTGATTTCAAACTGGTAAAAATAGAACCCCTGCCGGTCAGCCTCTCCGGACTGGTGATCGACGACAGCACCAAGCTACCTCTAGCCGGAGCGCAGATCATGGCCATGCCGGTGTCAAGCCGCGGCCGGATCAGAAAAGCGATCTCCGGCGACGACGGCGTCTATGTGCTGCGCGGTTTGCCGACGGGAAAGTACTTGCTGCTGATCCATGCGGCCGGGTATAAAGCTGAATTTTACGACGACGCGCGCACCTGGAAAGAGGCCAAGCCGATCGAGGTCGTGGCCGGGCAGGAGATCGCCGGAGTGGACATCGGGCTTTGCCCGCAGCCGGTGGGCGCTTATCAGCTGGCCGGCCGGGTTCTCGATCAGACCGGGTCAGCCATCGAAGGCGCTTTGATTGTCCTGCAATCCGGGGAAGAGGTGGTGGCCGCTTCAGTTACGGCGGAAGACGGCGGCTACTCTGTGGAAGGCTTGCCGGCAGATGCTTATGTGGTATCCGCTTCCGTCGCCGGCTATGAAAGCGCGCCGACGCTGTCCGCTCCACTGGCGTTGGGCAGCACGCTCAACGTCTACGGATTAACGCTGATGACTTCCGCCGGAACCACGGAGGCGGCCAAGCCGGTGGTTCAGCCTGAGCGGTTTGCGTTGGAGCAGAACCATCCCAATCCCTTTAATCCCTCGACGCAGATTCCATTCACTCTGGCGCAACCGGGTATGGTTCTTTTGACAGTCTATGATATGTTGGGGCGGGAAGTCAAGCAGCTGGTCAATGGTTCGCTGGCCGCGGGCAAGCACAGCGTTCAATGGGACGGCAGCAACGAGCGGGGTGAAAAGGCGGCCTCAGGCGTTTATTTCTATCGTCTGCAGGCGTTCGGTCATACGCACTCTTTCACTCAGCTGCGGCGCATGCTGTTGATCAAATAAGCACACAGCAACTGCCAAAAAGGCGCGGGATTCTTCTCGCGCCTTTTTTTATGGGCGGCCGGTCAATAGCTGTTTTCGCCCTGAATAACCGACCAGATGGTTTTCAAAATAATCTTGATGTCGAACAGCAGCGACCAGTTTTCGACATAATAGACGTCGTACTTGGTGCGTTCGTCGATGGACACATTTCCCCGCAGTCCGTTCACCTGCGCCCATCCGGTCATGCCCGACCGGACGCGATGACGCTCCAGATATTTGGGAATGCTTTTCTGAAACCGTTCTACAAAATGGGGCCGCTCAGGCCTGGGGCCCACCAGACTCATTTCGCCCTTGAGCACATTGAAGAGCTGCGGCAGTTCGTCGAGGCTGAGCCGGCGCAGGAATCGTCCGATGGGCGTGACACGGGGATCGTGTTCTTGCGTCCAGACCGGACCGGTTTTCGCTTCTGCATCCATGGTCATGGTGCGGAATTTCAGGCAATCGAACTCGCAGCCGTCGAGTCCCACGCGCCGCTGCCGGTAGAGCACCGTTCCCCGCGATCCCAGTTTGACCGTCAGGGCGATCAGGGCCAGGATCGGCCAGATCATCAGCAGCGCCAAGGCGCTGAAGACAAGATCAAAGGTTCGTTTGAACACCCGGTTCCATCCTGTGATCGCCGGCTCTTTGATTTTGAACATCGGCACGCCGCCGATCTCTTGAATGGCCATGCGGCTGCTCATCAGCTCCAACGAGGGCGGGATCATATAAAAACCGATGTTCAACCCTGCGCAGGCGTTCATGCATTCCTGCACCAGGGTGTCCTCGTTTTTCGACAGGGCGATGAACACCAGGTCCATGTGGTGCGTCTCCACCAGCCGGCGAAGATGGGCCAGAGCGCCCAGGCAGGCGATGTGGCTGGAGAGCAGGGGATTGTCGCCGGCATAGCCGAGGAGGTCAATGCCGAAGCCGGGATGCCGGCGAATCTGCTCCAGCAGAGTGAGGCTCCAGGGGCTGCTGCCCACGATCAGGCCTCTGAGCATGTGCTTGCCCTTACGATGCAGGCGGGTTTCAATTTTCAGCAACACCAGGCGGACGATGAACAGGAACAGAATCGCAAAGGTCCAGATCAGCGCAAAGACGACGCGAGAGTAGGAAAAGCCGCGATAGAAAAAAGCGGCCGCTGTGACGATGAGCATGCCCAAGGTCACCCCTTTAAAGATGAGGATCAGTTCATCCACTGCGCCCACGTTCCGGTTCGGACCGTACATGCCCAGGGATTTGAGCACAAACGTCCAGATGAAAAAGACCACCAGCGAGCTCAGCACATAGACCTGAAACTCGGGGAATCCCTTGGTCACCGGCACCAGGTTAACCAGCGGCGAGTGAAAGCGCAACCAGTAGGAAAAGAGAAACGCGCCGATGATGGCCCCGGCGTCGGTCGCCAGCTGGATGAATGGGATCAGAAGATCGGTTTTAAATCTGGCGGTCTTCATAGCCGTTCCCGTTCCTGGATCAGTTTATTCATGGCTTTGATAAAGACAGCGGTGTCGAAACGCAGCGCCTGTTTGCGAATCGCCCTTGGATTCGGCTGCCAGCGCGAAAAAGCTTCCACCGCCTGGATGAGATCCTGCACCGTCTGGTTTCTGAAATAAAGGCCGGTGCAGCCGGCCGCAGGTTTTCGGCTGCTGTCCGCCCAGTGGCCGGCGATGGTTTCGAGCGAACCGCCTCTGCCGAAAGCGATGACCGGCTTGCCCCAGCACTGAGCTTCCACCGGCACCATGCCGAAATCCTCCTCACCGGGAAAGATCAGCGCCCGGCAGCGGGCATAACAGTCGTTCAGCTGTTGCGCATCGATCCAGCCTGTGAAAGTGATATTGGGTCCTGCCGAAGCCTTGAGGCGTTTTTCTTCCGGGCCAGAGCCGACGATGACCAGCTTTTCGTTCAATTGATTGAACGCGGCGATGGCGAGGTCAATCCGTTTGTAGGGGGCGAAGGCCGACACGATTAAAAAATAGCCGTCGTCTTTTTCCGATATGCGCGTGTGCGCGGTGGCCACCGGAGGATGCACCACATCGCTGCGACGGCCATAGTATTTCAGGATGCGGCCGGCTACGTGGGACGAGTTGGCGACAAAACGGTCGACGCGGACGCTGCTGCTTACATCCCACATACGCAGGTAATTGGCAAACAAAGGGACCAAACGTTTTTTCAGCGCGTTCATTTTTTCCGGCGCAAAATACTGGGGATACTGGTCCCAGACATAGCGCATGGGCGTGTGGCAATAACAGAGGTGAAACGCATCCGGCCGTGGGATGACGCCTTTGGCCACACAGTGGCTGGAGGAGAGGACCAGATCGTAGGCGCTCAGGTCAAACCGCTCCACAGCCGTCGGAAACAGGGGAAGATAGCTGCGGTAGCTGTTTTTAACGCCGGGCAGGTTCTGTACAAAAGAGGTGATGATGGGCCGGCTTTCGATCGCCGCGGAGACCGATCCCGGAAGGTGCACCAGGGTGTGAATATCCGCATCGGGCAAAAGGCCGCACAGGGTTTCGAGAACCTTTTCTCCCCCTCGCATGCCGGTCAGCCAATCGTGAATCAGAGCGACGGACATAGGGTTCATCCATTCATTCAGCTGGTTCTTGAGCCACACCGGCGCCGTAAAGCCTGGTGTACAGCTCAGCGGTGGCGCGCACCATTTTCTGTTCCTGAAAGTGGTCGAAAAAAATCTGCCGGCCTTTTTTCGCCAGCCGGGTGGCCTGTTCGCGGTCCTGGAGCAGGCTCCGGATCGCCCGCGCCAAAGATCGGGCGTCCTGGGGCGTTGCCAGCGCGCCTGATTCGTTATCTCGAATCGCCTCGGTCACTCCTGGAATGGCAAAGGCAGCCACCGGCCGTTCCAGCGCCATGGCTTCGAGCAGGCTGAGGGGCATGCCCTCCCATTCCGAACTAAGGACAAATACGTCCATCAACGCGATGAGTTCCGGAACATCATGACGGGAGCCAAGGAATCGCACATGATTCTGCAGGTCCAGCTCACGGGTGCGGGCTTGCAACTCGCTGCGCATCGGGCCGTCGCCTACCAGCAGAGCGACCAGATTTGGCATCTCCTGCCGCACGATGTGGATCGCTTCGAGAAACCGTCTCTGGCCTTTCTGCACATGCAGCCGTCCGACTGTGCCGATGACCACGCCTGCGGCCGGAAGACCAAGCTCTTCTCTCTTGCGCAGCAGGCTGAAATCAACCGGCAGGAAAGGAGCTGGAATGCCGTTGCGAATCAGCACCGCCCGATCGGCGGGAAAACAGCCCGCGGCGATGCCCGCCTGACGGTCCGCCTCGGAGACGCAGATAATTTTCTGTGTTCTGCCGGCCAGCATTCTGTCGAGTCTGATAAACGCAATTCGTTTTATCCGGCTGCGGTAGTGAAGATAGTGAATGCCGTGCAGCGTGTGGATGCGGACCGGTGTTTGCGCCACCATGGCCGCCAGTCGCCCCCATAGCCCGGCGATGCCGCCGTGGGTGTGCACGATATCGATTTGCCGCTCGCGCAGCAGCCGGACCAGGGCGTGCAGCGTGGATGGTGAGGCGAATTGCGCAATGGCAAAAGGATGAACCGGCACATCGATGGCGCGCAGCTGTTCCGTGAGCGGGCCGTTGTCCGTGCAGGCGACGCTGACATCGAACTGTTTTCTGTCCAGGCCTGAGGCCAACTGCAGCACATGAGATTGTCCGCCGCCGATGATGGCCTCATTGATGATCTCTAAAATTCGAATGCGGCGATTCATTGAGACACCGCCTGATAGAGCAAGAGCCCTTTATAGGAAAGCCAGCCGAGATGTTTTTGATAATAGCGACGCTGGCTTCGCCGGTACACCGCTCTCAATCGTCCGCCGGCGCCCGCGGAACTTCCTCCCAGCACATGGATGATCTCCGCATCCGGAACGGTCATCACTTGCCAGCGGCGGTCCAGCGCCCGTTTGCATAGATCCTTGTCTTCAAAATACATGAACATCTCTTCATCGAACCCGTTCAATTGGATGAACAGGCTGCGACGGATCATCAGGCAACCACCGGTCACCCAGCCCACTTGTCGCGGCCGGCGATACTGTTCGCGCAGGCGCGCTCGCAGCGCCTCATCGCCGGCGTTCAATCTTTGATGGATGCGGCGGTCACGAAACTCTTGCAGCAAACCGGGCAACGCGCCTGCTGCCAGTTGAAACCGGCCGTCGGGATAGACCACATTGGGTGCGGCGATGCCGGCCTGCGGATGCTCATGGAAAAAGGCGACCATGCGATCCAAGGCGTGCGGGCGGATTTCTGTGTCTGAATTCAGGAACATCAGCAATTCACCGCTGCTGATTTTGACCGCCGCGTTGTTCGCCGCGCCGAATCCAAGGTTGGAACCAAGCTCCATAACCCGAACCCCGGGGAACCGGGCGCGGATGTGGTCGCTGGAGCCGTCGTTCGAGGCATTGTCCGCGACGATGATCTCATGGGTCACCCCGGTGCCGGCGATTACGGAATGCACGCAGCGGCCGAGCAGTTCGCGCGTGTTATAGCTGACGATAATGACGGACAATACCACGTCAACCCCGCTTTCCGCTGATTTCAGCGCCGGCCGGGAGGAAAGGCGACCGGCTCGAATCCTCGGTCGTCGCCGGAGCCGGGCATAGATGGGCTTTGCTGATGAATAAAATCTGCAGGCTGAAATTGAGCGCTTCCGCAAACAGGCGGACCGCAGCGGCGCCGATCAATCCGCAGCGGGGAATCAGGAGCAGGTTGCCGAGAATATCCGCAGCCACCACAAGGGCGAAGGTGATCAGCACGGCCCTGAGCCTGTTCGCCACCATCAGCCGCACGGTCAGCGGCGCGCTGAGAAACATAAACACCAAGGCCAGGCTGAGCAGGCGCAGCGCCGGGCCGGCGGCGACGAACTTGGCGCCATAGAGCAGCCGGATCAGGGGTTCGGCGGCCGCCAGGATCACACCGGCCGTCAGAACGCCGGCGATGAACAGCCAGCGCAGAACACGACGCAGCGCCAGCCGGTTTGGCGCCGAACCGCCCGCCGCATCGCGCGACCAGATGGGAAAGACCGCATCGCTGATCGCGGCCGGCAGGATCATCAACGACACAAGCAGTTTGAACGCCGCGCTGTACAGGCCCACCGCTTGTTTGCCGCTGAGGCTTTCCAGCAGAACCGAGTCGATCGATACGTTCACCGTGGACAGCAGCGCCACGAGAAAAAAGGGGAACGATCGGCGCAGCAAATTGACGATCGTGGACAACGACAGGGAGCGGCTAAAGCCGATGCGCTTGGCGCGAAACAGGCTGATCTCCGCGGCCAGAACCGCGGCTCCGGCAAACACAGAGGCAACGGCGGCGCCGAGCAACCCCCAGCCCATAGCGAGCAAAAGCAGTCCCGCCGTCAACGTCAGCAGCGGCGTCAGCGCGTTCATGAAAGAGGACCAGTGCAGTTGCTCGTGCGCGTTGAGGATGGCGTTGTAGCCGTTGATCCAGGAGACCGTAAAGATCGTCAGCCCGAAAATGAGTGCAGGTTCAATGACGCCGTCGAATCCGGGCAGCGCGAACACCAGGCCGGCGTACAGGGCATAAGCGAACAGCGCCAGCAGGGTGCGCAGCGCCATGGTGTGGGTGAGCGCGCGCTCGGAAACAGCGAGCGCTCTGGCCACATCGCGGATGGTCAGGTTCGCCAGACCATAATCGGAGATCATACCGATCATCACCGCTACGGCGGCGATGTACATATAAGCGCCAAAGCCCTCCGGGTTGAGCCGGCGTGCGAGCATCATGCTCCAGATAAAGACCGATAGTTTGCCGGCGCCCTGCGACAACAGGCGCGAGAGCGAATTGCGGAAAAACGTGTTCAACCGGCCGCACTCCGGATGCGACCGGCGGCCAGCGATAATCCCACGGTCAGCCACATCAGCATGGCGACCTCGGCATCGCCGAAATTCCATTCGAACAAACCGTTGATCTGAAATCCGATGAATGCGGCCAGAGCTCCCAGTGCGGTTCCCGAGAGCAGCCAGTCCTCCGCAGCCAGGCTTCTTAGCGTGATCCACTCGGTTGCCAGAATGCGGATGAAAAGGCCGAGGATGATCAATAGACCGGGAATGCCGAGGATCACGGCGAACATGATCAGATTGTTGTGCAAATGGCCGGCTCGCTCTTTGGCCTGCGGTGATTTATAGGGCTCTGACCGCTTGCCCACCTCGCTGTCGCCATAGCCGTACAACGGGCTGTGTTCGACCATGCGCACGCCGGCCTGCCACATGTAGGTGCGTTCGATGTTGTTCGGGTGCCAGGGATCCACCACACTGGTCAGGCGGTCCTGCAGCGAGGAGGGCGCCGACCAAAAGGCCAACAGCACAGCCGGGATCAGAGCGAATATTAATTTCCAGCGGGTAAACAGAATGATGAAGGTAAATCCGGCCAGATAGCCCAGCCATGAACTGCGGGTGTAGGTGTAGATCAGGGGAAAAAACATCAGCACCGCGGCTGCCAGGGCGATGAGCCGAACACGGCGTGGAGCGCGGGAAAAGACAAAAGCCAGGGCTAAAAGTCCGTTGATCATCAAAAGGCCGCCGGAGGTCATGTAATGATTGAACAGCTTTAACCGCCCTTCCAGTCCTCCGGGGCCGAGGTGATATTTAACGATGCCGATGACCGCGACGATGGTCATCACGCCGAGCAGGCTCAGCAACAGCCAACGCAGCTGCTTTTTGGTCTGCACCGAGCCGGCGATCAGGTAGACGATGGGGACCAGCAGGGCCCGTTTGACAAAATGCTCCAGCGCCAGATAGCGGCCCGGAGAAAACAGGGTGGAGAGGACCTCCATGGCCAGCCAGGCGACGAAAAACCAGTCCAGGGAAGTGCGGGGAAACGGTTTTCTCTTCTCTTTCAGGCACAGGCCGATCCACAGGATCACTGCCAGCGTCAGCGCGATCTGGGTCAGAGCGATGGAAAAAGAGGTGGCTGCCGCAAAGAGCAGAAGGAAAAAGGTAAAAGCCTGGTTCCAGCTGATTTTTTTCAAAGAATACATCCTCCGGTAATATAAAAAAATTTAGTAATATATGAACAATTGTGCAAGGATTAATTGATCGTGGTTCAGGTCAGGTTTGCACGGCTGTCTTTTAACCCTGACCGGATGCGTCCATTGGATCGGCAGCTGTGAATAAAACGTGCTCCGGATGTGTTGTTAACTGACAGGGGCGATAAAAACAAAAACCATGGAGTGAAGATGAAACCATTGCTTGCAGCTTTGTTGATGGCAGCGGGTCTGGCGGTCGGACAAGTGACCGCAGAACCTGATAGCTTGAACGAGCATCTGCGGCCGTTAAAACCCTACCTGAACAAAACCTATATCGGTCATTTCATTCAGGAACCGGGCCAGCCGGCCACCACGGATATCGCCCGCTGGGAGCGCATTCTCAACGGTCAGGCGATCCGTATGCTGCATTCGGTCAATGACGGTGAATACGGCGGAGAGACCATTCTCTTCTGGGACAAGGCGCGGCGAAGTCTGGTCTATTACTACTTTACCACCGCGGGTTTTTTTACCAACGGCACCATGATCCTGGAGGGCGACAAGTGGGTGAGCCATGAAATGGTGAGCAACAACGCCAATGGCATCACCGAGGTGCGCAGCACCAGTCAGTTTCTGCCGGACGGCCGGATGCACACGGTCGCAGAATTCAAACAGAACGGTCAATGGGTGCACGGACACACCATCGATTACGTCGAGTCTCCGCAGAGCCGGATGGTGTTCAAATAGGCGCGGTTCCGGTCACATCCGGCGCAGTACAACGCGTGCGTATAGACGTCTGTGTGAGCCACGCGCAGAGGCGATCAGCACTGGGAGTCAAGGTCCGATGATAAGGCCGAACACCCGGCGGTGAGGCGCCCGGCTGGGAAAAGAATTTTTGTCAACAAAGTCGCAGTTTAAACGGAACAGTCCCAACTATATTTGACTTTGGTTGGGACTGTTCCTTGAGATAATTGCGATGTTTTTGGTCTGCGTTATTCCCGCTTATTTTTCGTTCGATTTCAAGTCCTTCAAGACAAAAGTAACCCGCATGACAACGCGATACTGCGTGATCTTGCCTTTCACCACTTCCACTTTTTGATCTTTGATCCAGGCGCCGGTGACGTTTTCCAGGGTTTTGCTCGCCCGGGCGATGCCCTGCTCGACGGCATCCTTAAAGCTCTTGGGGGAGGACGAGATGATCTCCGTTACTTTGGCGATGCTCATGGCGGTCTCCTTGATTAAATGAATGGCTATGAGTTAGTTCTTGGTGCCATTTGGCTAATAGTCTACCTGGTTGCGCATTTTACGCAGCCTGTTCTTCTGATGGATCGGATCGGTCATCGCTTGCTAGGTAGGGGTAACCCCGATGATTTTTATTGGCGCCGATGGGTACCCCGCACCGTCTTATAATAGAGATTGTTAGGCTAAATATCAATCGTTAATTTTTTTCAGCCGACGGGTGTGGCAGCGTTCGGCCGGTTGAAACCGGGCTTGGTGATGAACCGGTACGCGACGCCTTTTGCCGCAACAAAGGACATCGCCGGACACTTGGCCTGATGCCGTTGCCCTGAAAATGCTGGTTTTTCTTGATTACATTTCATACATTTTTAGGATAGGATATCTGGATCTAATTCATAAAAGGGATAACATCATGAAAGATATCAAGCGCGTCGGTCTGTTGACCGGAGGCGGTGATTGCCCTGGCCTCAATGCGGTGATTCGAGCGGTGGTCAAGACGCTGAGCCTCAAACACGCGATTCAGGTGATCGGCTTTGAGGATGGCTTTGAGGGATTGATCGAAAACCGCAGCCGGCCTCTGAGCTACGATGATGCCTCCGGCATTTTGCAGTTGGGCGGCACCATCCTCGGTACCTCGAACAAGGCCAACCCGTTCAATCAAGCGATCAAGCAGGACGGCCAGATCGTCAAAAAGGATGTCTCAGCGCAGACCCTGGAAAACATCAGCCGGCATCGCCTGGATGCTTTGGTGTGCATCGGCGGCGACGGCACCATGACCATCTCCCGCCAGTTGATCGAAAAAGGCGTGCCGGTGGTGGGCGTGCCTAAAACCATTGACAACGATCTGTATGGCACCGACGTGACTTTTGGCTTTGATACCGCCATGACCACCGCGGCCATGGCCATTGACTACATTCATACTACGGCACAGTCGCATCATCGCATTATGCTGGTGGAGATCATGGGGCGCTATGCCGGTTGGCTGACGCTGTCCGCCGGTATTGCCGGCGGCGCGGATATTATCCTGATTCCAGAGATTGAGTATGATATTGAAGCCATCTGCGCCAAAGTACGGGAGCGGCGTGATCACGGCCGCAATTTCAGCATCATTGCCATCTCGGAAGGCGCCAAGCCCAAGGGCGGACAGATGTCCGTGAGCCGCGTGGTGGCCGACAGCCCGGACGCCATCCGTCTCGGCGGCATTGCCTTCAAGCTGGGCGATGAAATTGAAAAGTGCACGGGCCTGGAGACCCGGGCCACGGTGCTGGGCCATCTGCAGCGCGGCGGATCACCGTCCGCCAACGACCGGTTGCTGGCCACCCGGTTCGGCGTAGCGGCAGCGGATGCCGTGGCAGCCGGCAATATCAATCAGATGGTGGCGTTGCGAGGCGATTCCGTCGGTCTGGTTCCCATTACCGAGATCGGCGGCAGAACGCGCACCGTACCGGTCGATCATCCGCTGTTGGACGTGGCCAAAGCAGTGGGCACTTCGTTGGGCATCTGATGAGTGCCTGCGCGGGGCGAATGATTTCAGCCGCATCGGGTCTGAGCGTTTTAAATAGAGCATGGCTGGTGCAGCAATGAAAGATGGAGGTTCATATCTGCAGCGGGGGTGTGCAGGAACATTTTTTTATGTTACGAATGATAGCGTCCTCCCTTTTCATTCATTCACTCACTTTTTCTTCATGGAGAAAAAAAGATGCAGAAAACCAAATCGATCCTTTGCCTGGCGTTGATGCTGCTGCTCGCCGCGGCCGGTCCCCGGGCTCAGGGCTACCTGGAGCTGCAGAACCAGGTGGTCAAACATACCCTTGACAACGGCCTGCGCATCCTCGTTCTGGAGCGTCATGAAGCGCCGGTGGTATCGTTCGTCACCTATGCCGACGTCGGTGCGGTCAACGAATCCGAGGGCATCACCGGCATCTCGCACATCTTTGAGCACATGGCTTTCAAGGGTACGGCTACGGTCGGCACCAAGGATCTCAACGCTGAAGTCAAGGCCATGGCCAAAGAGGACGAGACTTTTTTCGCTTGGCGCGAAGAGTTCTCTAAAGGATCTATGGCCGATCCGGCCAAACTGGAGGAGCTGGACAAGGCCCACAAGGCGGCCGTAGCTGAGGCCAAGAACTATGTCGTCACCAACGAGCTCGGCCAGGCGGTTGAAAGAGCCGGGGGCACTGGCATGAACGCCGGCACCGGCTATGATCAGACCGTCTATTTTTACAACCTTCCTTCCAACAAGGTGGAGCTGTGGATGTCGCTGGAATCGGACCGTTTCCTCAACCCGGTGCTGCGCGAGTTCTACACCGAAAAGCAGGTGGTGATGGAGGAGCGGCGTCTTCGCACTGAGAGCCAACCGATCGGCAGACTGTTAGAAGAGTTTTTAGCGGTATCCTACAAAGCTCATCCCTACGGCGAACCGGTTGTCGGCCACATGTCGGATCTCAAGACCCTGAGCCGTCAAGACGCCATCGATTATTTCAAAATCAATTACACGCCTGCCAACCTGGTGCTTGCCGTGGTCGGCGACGTCAAGGCCGCTGAGGTGATCCGGCTGGCTGAGACCTATTGGGGCCGTCTGCCCAAAGGTCTGGAACGCCGACCGGTTTTTACCGAAGAACCGCCGCAACTCGGGCAAAAGAGGATCGAGATGGAGGACGCGATGCAGCCGATCCTCATCCTCGGTTATCATCGGCCCAGCGTTTTCAGCAAAGACTCGGCGGTTCTCGATGCCATCAGCGATGTGTTGGGTAGCGGCCGCACCAGCCGCTTGTATAAAAGTCTGGTGAAAGAGAAAAAGATCGCCATACAAGTGGCTGCCATCGCCAACATCACTGAAAAGTATCCCAGCCTGTATGTTTTTCTGGCAGTGCCCTCGCAGGGCCACACCACCGCCGAGTGCGAGGCGGCGATCCTCGAGGAATTGGAAAAGATGAAAAAGGAGCCGCTGACCGCCGAAGAGCTGACTGCGGTCAAGACCCGCGCCAAGGCCGCTTTTCTCGAGGGACTCGACTCCAACAGCGGTCTGGCGCAGCAGCTCGCCGACGCTGAGGTGCGCTATCATGACTTTCGGCAGATGTTCACCCGCACTGCTAAAATCGAAGCCATTCAAGCCGCGGACATCCAGCGCGTGGCCTCAGAAATTTTTGTCAAACGCAACAGCACCGTGGCGGTCATCGTACCCCCGGCCAAAGCCGACTGAAGAAAGGGAACAGGAATGAAAAAGACGACCATTATGACGACAGGGCTGATCCTTTTCGCCTTGATTTTCAGCCTGGCCCCGCTCGCCTCAGGCCAGAAGCATTACAAGGAACTGCAGTACAACAAGCTCAACGACGTCGCGATTCCGCAGCCCAAGCAGGTGACCCTCAAGAACGGTATCCGCCTCTTTCTGCTCGAGGATCATGAACTCCCCTTTATCAAGATGCAGGCACGGTTCGTCGCCGGATCAGCCTGGGAGCCGGCGGACAAGGCCGGACTGGCCGGCATCACCGGCATGGTGATGCGCACCGGCGGCAGCCAGATCATGGCGGGCGATCAGGTGGATGAAGAGCTGGAAAAGATCGCCGCCTCGGTGGAGACCGGCATCGGCGCCCTCGATGGCAGCGCCAGCCTCTCGACCCTCAAGGAGCATTTCGACAAGGTGCTGGCCATCTACAACGACATCCTGCGCAATCCCGCCTTCCCTCCGGAAAAGATCGAATTGGCAAAAATCGAGTATAAAAGCGCCATCTCGCGCCGCAACGACAATGTCGGAGAAATCGCTCAGCGCGAATACACCCAGCTCATCTATGGCGCTGATTCACCCTATGCCCGCGATGAAGAGTACGCCACCATCGACGCCATCACCCGCGACGACCTGATTGCTTTTCACCGGCAGTATGTTCAGCCCAAAGGCATGGTGCTGGCGGTTTGGGGCGATTTCAAGACTGCGGATATGCTCGGCAAACTGCGCAAAACCTTTGAGGGCTGGAAGGCCACAGCAGGGCCTTTGCCCAAGGCCCCACAGGTGGAATACGCATTCCGCAAAACGGTTAACCTGGTCCAGCGAAGCGACGTCAACCAAAGCAACGTTTACCTCGGTCACATCGGCGGTCTGAAGAACACGCCGGACGAGGCGGCGCTGGTAATGATGAACGAAATCCTTAGCGGCGGTTTTGCCAGCCGGCTGATGAACCGGTTGCGCGCCACCGAGGGGCTGGCCTACCACGTCAGCGGGGCCTACGGCACTAACGCTCTCTACCCCGGCGTCTTTTACATGGTGCTACAGACCCAGTCGGGACGCACGGTCGAGGCGATCAACTCGATGGTGCGTGAAATGCGATTGATGGCCACAGAGCCGGTTAGCGAAGCAGAGCTGAACATTGCTCGCGAGAGCTGGCTCAATGCTTATGTTTTTAATTTTGACAGCAAGGATGAGGTCGTGCGCCGGATGGCGAGCTATGCCTTCACCGGTTTACCGCTGGACTATCTGCAAAAGCTGCGCGGGCAGATCGAGCAGGTTACCGTGGCGGATGTGCAGCGGGTCGCACAGAAATATCTAAAGCCTGACGAGGTGCAGATCCTGGTGGTGGGCAATCCAGCCGAATTCGGCGAGCCGTTAAGCACACTCGGGCCGGTCAACGAGATCGACATCGCCATCCCGGTGCCCGGCGCCACGGCTTTGCCCGAGGCCAGCGCAGAAGCCAGGGATCAAGGTCGTGCGGCGATTCGGCGAATGCTGTCGGCCATGGGGGGAGCGGATAAAATGGCTGCGGTACAGAACATCGAGTATACGGCCAAGCTGATACAGACAACGCCAATGGGCGATATGACGCTGGATGCCAAGACCACCATGGTCTTTCCGGATAAAAGCTGCAGCGTTCTTGTCATGCCGCAGGGTCAGATCAAAATGATCCTCAACGGCGACAAGGCGCTGCTGGTGGCGCCGCAGGGCAGCATGCCTGCCCCAGAGCCGATCAAACAAAACATGATTGAAAATCTTTTTCGCGATCCCCTGATGCTGGCCAGGCAGGTCGACGAGATCCAGACCCAATGGGTGGGCGAAAGCCTTTACCAGGACAAGCCGGCTCAGGAGGTGATCGTCTCCAAGGGTGCGTTGAATTATCGCCTGTTAATCGACAAGGCCACCTCTCTACCGCTGGCGATCAAATACACCACTATCAGCCAGCAGGGTCCGACCGAGGTCGAAGAGCGCTATGAAGATTACCGTGATGTCAACGGGATTCAAGTGGCGTGGAGGACGTTGGGATTCGACAAAGGCGCCAAGGCGTCGGAGAGCGCCATCGTCTCAGTGGTGATGAACGGTCCGGTGGACCCGGCGATGTTTGAAAAGTAATTTTTTACGAATTCGAAACGCCCTGTGCGGTAAAAGTACGGGGCGTTTTTTTACGCGGTCTTGAGCTCAGGGACCTCGGCGACAAGAGCAGATTAACGTCTTGCGGGTCTTTGCTACTTTCATGTTTTGTTTTACAAGCGTGCGTGATCCTGAAAGGAGAGCGACTTGAGGAGATATCATCATATCGGAATTCCGACGATCGTGCCGCAGCCCGGAGAGATCTATCTTGAACCATTCGACATTCACTGCACCGACGATGAGAAAAGCACTTTCGGCATTCAATGGATGCGCTACGGGCCTTTGTGCCGTTTGCCCGAGCTGGTCAAGACAGTGCCTCACGTGGCTTTTGTCGTAGACGATCTCGAAGCCGAACTCGCTGGACAGGAAATATTGATCGCACCCAACAGTCCATCCGCCGGCGTCGTGGTGGCCTTTATAAAAGAATCCGGCGCACCAGTCGAACTGCTGCAGTATGTGGAAAGGCATAAGGCGGAGCAGGCCCTGGATCAGAAATGAGAGGATGCGAACGGACCATCTGATTTTCTGAGTAGAAAAGCGTTCGGGCTGCGTCACGGTCCATTTTCCCTTGACTTTTTAGTTTTTATTTAGTATTCTAAAACGGTTCAAATATAATTGAACTATTTTATTTACATTTCAACCATGCTCTCCAATGATCTGTCCGGTTTCTGAACATTTATTGACGCAAGGACCAGGCCATGAGAAAAACCTATTTTCCCAAGATCACCGCTCCCATTCCTTTTGAGGGCAAGGATTCCAAGAATCCGCTGGCGTTCAAGTATTATGATAAAAACGCCCGGGTCGGCCGCAAGACCATGGCCGCGCATCTGCGTTTCGCCGTGGCCTATTGGCACACCATGATGGCCGACGGCACGGACATGTTCGGCGGATCGAGCTATGACCGGCCCTGGGATGCTGCCGGCGATCCCATCGATCGTGCCAAACACACCATGGACGCTGCTTTTGAATTTTTCCAGAAACTGGGCGTTGACTATTACTGTTTTCACGACCGTGACATCGCTCCAGCAGGCGAGACCTTTGCCCAATCGTGCAAGAACCTGTGGATCATGGTGGACCATGCCAAGCTTCTGCAAAAGCAGACGGGCGTGAAACTGCTCTGGGGCACGGCCAATCTGTTCGGTCATCGCATCTACACCTCCGGGGCGTCCACCAATCCGGATGCGCATGTCTTCGCCCTGGCCGCGGCGCAGGTCAAGAACGCGCTGGACGCCACCAAGGCTCTGGGCGGCGAAAACTATGTGTTCTGGGGAGGCCGCGAGGGTTATGAATCACTGCTCAACACTGATCTCAAGCACGAGCAGGAGCAGCTGGCGCGCTTTTTTCACATGGCGGTGGATTACGCGAAAAAGATCGGCTTCAGGGGCCAGTTTCTCATCGAACCCAAGCCCTGCGAGCCGACCAAGCACCAGTACGATTTCGATACCACCACGGCGCTGGCGTTTCTACGCCAGTACGATCTCATCGATTATTTCAAGATCAACGTCGAGGCCAATCACGCCACTCTGGCCAAACACACCTTTGAGCACGAGTTGACTGTGGCCTCCGCGGCCGGCAAACTGGGCAGCGTGGACGCCAATCGCGGCGACCTGTTGCTGGGATGGGACACGGATCAGTTCCCCACCGATCTCTACAGCACTACGTTGGCCATGATGATCATCCTCAAGCAGAACGGACTGGGCAGCGGTGGACTCAACTTCGACGCCCATGTGCGGCGCAGCTCTATCGACCCGGTGGATCTGTTTCACGCCCATATCGGCGGCATGGATGCCTTTGCCCGCGGCCTGTTGATCGCCCACCGACTCATTCAGGATAAAGCCCTGAGCGCTTTTATCGATAAACGGTATGAGAGCTATCGTTCGGGGATCGGCGTAAAAATCATGGCCGGCAAGGTGGGGTTTGTCGAACTGGAAAAATACATCCTCGAGCAGGGCATGCCGACGATGAAGAGCGGCCGCCTCGAGATGCTGGAAAACATCCTCAACGATTATATCCGCTGATCTTCATTGCGCTGGCTCGATGAGAGCCGGCGCCCACAAACCTATCCAGTGAACCTCTTTCATTCTCAACCTTTCATACTTCCGGATGTAGCAGCCCTTCACGACAAATGACTTGATATCAATTTTTTTGCAAGTTATATTGCAGCGACCAAGGAGCGTATTCAGGTTGATCGGCTGGCCCGCCGGCAAACGGAGACAGGTGTAATTGTCCGCCGGTGTGCAGGGCTGGATTGGATCGTTTTCAGGAATCATATGACTCAAAACGTTATCACCTCCTTTGTTGCCGATATCCCTTCTGTGGAGATAGAAAAGCTCCGCAGCGGCGATGCGGAGGCTTTTGAGCAGCTGTTCCGCTGGTTCTTCTATCCCCTGGTCGCCTTTGCGTGCCATTATGTAAACGATCATGAGGCCGCTGAGGACCTGGTTCAGGATGTTTTTATTCATGTATGGTCTCATCGTGAACAACTCGATCCCGGGCGAAACATTAAAACATATCTCTATACGGCCGTTCGCAACCGAGCCTTTAAATATGCGCGGCATCTTCGCGTGCGCGAGCACTACCGTATCCATCATATCGCTTCCAACGCAACCGCTGATTCTCCAGAACAACAAGCGGCGGATGCGGAATTCCACAAAGCCCTTGAAAGATCGATTCAAACCCTGCCGGTTAAATGCCGAACCATTTTTTGCATGAACCGATTTGATGGTTTAAAATATCGCGAGATCGCTGAAATACTCGATATTTCCATCAAAACGGTGGAGACTCAGATGGGTCGCGCGTTAAAGCTTCTGAAAAAACAACTGCAAGCCTTTCTCCTCCTTTTCTAGTTTTGGCAAAAAAATCTGTAAGAATCTCTGCTCGTGTCAGGGTAATCGTCCTGTTAAGGGTATAATAGCGTTGAGAGTGATCTTGAAACGAGCGATGTGGGTGCTCGATGCACCACAAATAAACCTATTTTTATAGGAAAGTCCATGGATGAAAATGACCGTTTGAAACTGGTCGTCCGCTATCTCTCCGGGGAGTGCAGCGAAGAGGAAAAAGAGACGATTTTCCAATCGATTCAAACCGATCCGCAGTTTTACCGGCTGCTCAAAGCTTTGCAGGCGAAAGAAAAAATTGTTTTTACTGAAGATATAGGTCCGGCTTGGCAAAGGTTGAAAAGAGGCCTGGAAAAAGTTGCGGCAGAAAACAAAACCAGGTCTGCGGGGATTTCTTTTTGGTCGTTTTTGCGACCCTGGCATGCCGTTCCGGTTCGTCGCACTCTGCAATTCGCTTCGATTTTTCTTGTTTTGGCTGTTGCGGCCTGGTCCTTCAAGCTTTTGTACCACCGCCTGATTGCGCCGCAGGCGGATTATCAGGTCGTGACCGTTGAAAATGGACAACGCACCCATTTGAACCTGTCCGACGGCACTCATATCGTTTTGGATGCCGGAAGTACCTTGAGATATCCGCTACGGTTTTACAATTCGAGAGAGGTGTTTTTACAGGGGGAGGCCTATTTTGAGGTAACGCATAATCAGCACAAACCCTTTTGCGTTCATGCCAATCATGCGACCATCCGAGTGTTGGGCACGCGGTTCAACATACGCGCCTGGAAGGAAAATCCTGCTGTGGCGGTCACCGTAACCGAAGGCCGGGTTGCCCTGAGTTCTCTGGATGAATCGGCTCAGAAAACTGTTGTCATCCCAAAGGGCTATTTCAGTTCTTTGACCGAGGAAGGGCCGCCGACGACGCCCGTACCGGTCGATGTGGAATCCAATCTCCGTTGGCGGTACAATGAGATACGATTCAAGGATGCCAGCGTAGAGGAAGTCATGGCGCAATTGCAGCGCTGGTACGACTATCAGTTTGATGTGGATGACCTCTCTGTTCTTAAGCAAAGGATGACCGTTCACATTCAAATGACCAATATCGATGATGTGCTTGAATTGATGTCCATCCTCACCGACACCAAGATCACCAAGGATGGAAAAACAATCAAGATCAGAGCAAAAGAGTGAAAGGAATAGGGTCGCCCATGAAACGACTGATCGTGTTTTGGACCCTGCTGAGTACCTCCACGGTTCTGTTTTCGCAGGAAAGACTGATCGATCTGAGTCAAGCCGAGATGCATGGCAGGGTGATTCCACTGTCTTTGTTGAACAAAATTTCGATTCACCTGGACCGGGCGCCGTTCGAGGTAGCTCTGGCAACCATCTCGGCCAAGAGTCATGTCAAATTGAATTACCGTCCTTCGCAGATGCCTTTGGATGCAGAGGTCTCTTTGCATGAGGACAATGTCTACGCTATGGAAGCGCTGCTGACGGTTCTGAATCGTACCGGCACGGTGTTGAAAATCACCCAGGAGGGGCAGTTAGCCATTGTGCCACAAGCGGAATCGGTACCGGCCAAGCCAGTGGACGATAAAGGCAGCCTCAACGGCACGGTGAGAGATTCCCAATCCGGAGAGCCCTTGCCGGGCGCCAACATCTATTTGGATGGCACCGCCATCGGCGGCGTTTCGGATCTGAGCGGCTTCTATCAAATCAAACAGATCCCCGCCGGATCCTATTTGTTGAAAATTTCGTTTATCGGCTATAAACGGAAAGAGGTGTCCATACAGATCAGGCCCGGAGAGGCGAAAAAGCTGGACCTGGCGCTCGATTTCGATGTCGTGAGAGGTGGGACGATGGTGATTACAGCGCAGGCGGAAGGGCAGGTCGCGGCCATCAACAAACAGTTGCGCTCCAACACCATCAAGAACGTGGTGGCCTCGGAGCGCATCATGGAGTTGCCGGATGCCAATGCTGCGGAATCCATCGGCCGCCTGTCGGGCGTTTCCATTCAGCGCAGCGGCGGGGAAGGCAACCGGGTGGTGATCCGCGGATTGTCGCCCACCTATAACGCCATCACCATCAACGGCGACAAGATTCCGGCAACCGACCTGGGCGACCGCAGCGTGGATCTAAACATGATCTCGCCGGAAATGCTCAAGGGGATCGAATTGACCAAGGCTTTGACGCCCGATCAGGATGCGGACGCCTTCGGCGGTGTGGTCAACTTTCAAATAGCGGATGCCTTGGAGGGTTTTCGCTATAACCTCCGTTTTCAGCAGGGTTATAACGATCAGCGCGACGAGACCGGGCAATTTAAAGGCAGCCTGATGTTGAGCAATCGGTTTTGGGAGAACCGGTTAGGCATTATGATCACCGGCGGTCGCGAAAAAGCGCAGAGGGGTTCGGATCAGTTGTCCGCCGGATATTTCGTCACGCGTGAAAAAAGAGAGGGTGAGGACCTGGCGCCGATATCCGTCTCCCAGACGGAGCTGGACTATATCGACGAAATACGCGAACGGTCCGGATTCAGCGTCGTGATCGATTATCGACTGCCGGCCGGAAAATTGATGCTTAGCAATTTCATGAGCCGACTGGACCGGAACGAACTCATCAACTGGAACAGCTACCAGCTCAGCAACAACTGGCGGGACCTGGGTTTGCGAAACCGCATCAGTCAGATCGACGTGCTGACCAATTCGTTTTCCGGAGAACATCATTTCCATTCTGCCAAATTGGACTGGCGAATGAGCCGATCCTCCTCCCTGACCCGATCTCCGTACAACAGTTATTTTCGATTCCGTGAGCGCAGCGCTTTTGATCAGAGTTTGATTCCCGCCGAAAATTTCGGTCCAGACGCACTCATTAATGCGGCTTTTAACAATTATGCGGATATGGGATCGCAGACGGCCTCGTTCACCACTGATCGTTCTTTCGAAAGAGACTATACCTCGCAACTCAATCTGGAAGTGCCGATCACCCTGTCGAGGAAAATAGCGGGCAATCTAAAGATGGGTGGCAAATACACGGATAAGCGCAAGGAAAGGGATAAAAACCATCTGCGCAGATTCCTGAATTCTCCGCTGCCGCAATTCGTCAGGCACCATACGCAATTCGGCACATCGGGATTTGACTATAAAACCGTCACCGGAGGATTCCCGTCCGTAGCCAATTATTTGGACGCCACATTCAAGGCGACGGATTATCTGAATGGTCGGTATGACTTTGGTTACCGGCTGGATGCCGACGAGTTAAACCATCTGATGCAGGGCTATGTGCTCGACTCTTTGCTCATAGGCTCGTCGATTGAGGATTTGGACGATTATGAAACCACCGAGGCCGTCGCCGCCGGCTATGTCATGTCCGAATGGAACCTGGGTCGTCTTTTGATGATTTTGCCCGGTGTGCGCTATGAACACACGCACACCGATATGACCGGTCGCAAAGGCTGGATCGCCGATTCGGAAACAGAACCCGGACTGGACGATCCGGTTGTTTACGACACCACGGCCACCAACGCATACGCTCGCTGGTTTCCCATGATGCATGTCCGCGTCAGACCAACCAACTGGTTCGATCTGCGATTGGCCTACACCAAAACGCTTTCCCGGCCAAGGCTGGATTATCTCATGCCGTTGAAAGCGGTGGACGGTTCGGCACAGACCGTCGAATTCGGCAGGCCGGATCTGAAACCGCAGATCTCCAGCAACTATGATCTGTTTTTATCTTTTTACGGCAACCAGCTGGGGTTGCTCACCTGCGGTGGTTTTTACAAAGAGATATCTGATCTGATTTTCATGAGGACCGGTCACAAGATTCTGAACGCACAAAAAGAGGGTTACACATCAGATCTGCAGGGGTTGACCCTGATTCAGCCGGAAAACAATCCCAACCTGACCAAGGTCAAAGGATGGGAGGCGGAATGGCAGACCCGGTTCGACTGGTTGCCCAACCCGTTGAACGGGCTGGTTTTGAATATTAATTTCACCCATCTGTGGTCTGAAACCAAGTTCCCACGTTCTTTTGTACGGCAGCAGAAGATCAACGTATTCCCGTTTGTCAGGACTACGGTGGTCGATAGCTTTCGCATCGGAAGAATGCCGGATCAGGCCAATGACATTATGAATGTTTCCATAGGCTACGACAAAGGGCCGTTATCCGCAAGAATATCCATGCTGCATCAGGGGAAAACGCTCTCCCAGGTGGGCGAGCGGCCGGAACTGGACGGATTTACCGCTGATTTGCTGCGTTGGGATCTCTCGGCCAACTATCGCCTGAGCAAACATCTCAAACTCTTTTTCAATTGGAACAACATCGCTAATGAGCCGGATGAATCCTACCAACAGGCCACACGCTTTCTCACCCATCAGGAGTACTATGGCTGGACCACCGATTTCGGGATCGGGTATGCATTCTAAAGCCACTTTATCAAATTAAAGGAGACGTGCGATGAGACGAAAAGTTGTTACCGCCATGGTGTTGACGGGATGGTTCCTCCTGTCGTTGACTGCACTGAACGTTTACAGCCAGGAACCCGATACCTTGGATGTGCCGCAAGGATATGAAACGCTCAATCGGGCGATTCAGGGCGACACCTCGGCCACGGGCGGACCGAAAAACCTGAACCGGGTGTACCGGCTGGAACGCGGCGGCTACTATCTGCTGAACGGCATCCTCAAAGGCATTCAGGCCGCTCCGCTTCGAGTTGTGGCGGCCAAAGGCAGCGGCCCCAGGCCGATGCTCATTCCGGCTGTGACTGAATCCGGATCTGCCGGCAACGCCTTCCAGCCCGGCGGCGACATCGAAGTGCGGGGATTGTACGTGTCGGGCATCGATAACCTTGGCAATCAGGCCGGCAAAAACATGTTCCGCTGCGACGGTAAAAAAGCGCGCATCATCATCGACGACTGCTTTTTAGATCATGATGCCCAAACCATCATCCGCATGAACGCCGAAGGCCAGAAACTTTTGCTCACCAATTCGACTCTTCGTAATTCCATACTGCTGGCCAATCCCAGCAATGGACGAATGATCGATACCCGCAGCAACACGCAGGATTCCATATTCATTCAAAACTGCACGGCGTATCTCTGCAGCCATTATCCCCTGGAAGGCAGCGGCGTTATCAAAAACCTGATCATTGATCATAACACCTTTTATGAAACCGGCGGCCGTCTGCGGACGGAAAAAATGATCAAAGGGACCATCACCAATAATATTTTTGTCGACTTTGATTTCGAAGGATCGGGTTATGATTCGACGCTGACTAATGCGGACAGTACAAGAGATGAATGCGTTACCATTGACTCACTCAAATCCACTCTGGCCACGGAAGAGGAACGTGTGATCCGCATTGCCAACAACGTGTACGGCTACTCTCCCGAAGTGACCGCCATGTTGCAGACCACCGTCAAAACCACTTCGGTTTTTTTCAATCTGAGAACCCAGGCCTTCATCGACCGTTTTCCCAATATGACGGCAGAGAACAACATTGCAGAATATCCCGATTTTTCCGATTCACCTGATCCTTCGGTAATTGCCGCTTATGCTCTGCACCGCATTACCACCAACTATAGCAACGAAGGCAATCCCGATCCGCGTGCGGATCGAAACGGCATGGCCGCTTTGGCGGATAATCCGGCCAGCATGGGACCAGCGCCGGATGAGTTCGATTTTGATTATCCATCGACGGCCGCCGCCTACACGCATGCCGAAGGTGGTTTTCCTGCCGGCGATTTGAACTGGTTTCCGGATAAAAAGGCCCAGTGGCAGGCGTGGCTCACGACCGGTGTGACCGAATCCCATGCGGTGCATGCCCCCGCGGTCTTTACGCTTCAGCAGAATTATCCGAATCCGTTCAATCCGAGTACGACTCTATCTTATCAATTGCGGACCGCCGCAACGGTCCATTTGGCCATCTACAATGCTCTGGGACAGCGGGTAACGACCTTGATCGACCAAAAACGGCAAGCCGCGGGCGCTTATCAGGTAGCTTGGAACGGTTTGAACGACGCCGGACAGCAGGCGAGCAACGGTCTGTATATCTGCCGTCTCCAGGCGGATGGACAGGTACAAACCAGAAAAATGGTTATGATGAAATAAGTTGGACTGAAGGTCGAATGAGACGAGTTTCAACCCCGGAGTGACCGCATTTTTTGCGGCCACTCCGGCTGTTATCACTGTTGCAGAACGCATCCGACCAGCTGGTCCAGTCCATGAGTCAAGTCAAGGGCGATTATCGATGCAGGAAAGGAAAAACAGCATGAAGAGTTATTGGATGCTTATCATGCTTGGGTTCATCACTCACTGCGCTTTCGGTCAGGGCAGCGAACTGGCCGTGCATCTGTACGGCATGGGCGCCCTGCCGGCCGGGGATTACAGCAGGGACCTGGCAGACGACAGCCAATTGACGAGGCGATCCGGTTTTTCCATCGGCAGTCATATCGGGCTGGCGGCCACCGGATTTGGCATGGGCGCTGAATTGGTCTCGCCGGTCGGCTTTCGCGGCTTACAGTGGCTGTTCAGCGTCAAGGGGCTGTGTAACGGCTCAAACACAGAGGCGCTGCAGGCTGATTTTCGCAAAGAATTGGGTGATTCCGTCGCTTTGACGCTTGACTACGGGCAGTGGTTGAACCTGCCGGTGATGACCGGCTTTCGCTATGATTACCAGTTTACCGCCGAATTCACCCTGTACAGCCTTTTGCAGGCTGGCATCAATTTTTCCAAAATGGCTTCCCGGAAGGCGAGCGTTGACGGCTTGATTGTCGAGGACGCTCATTTCGATTTTGCACGGGATTTTGGCTTTGAATGGGGCATCGGCGTTCTCTATAATCAGCGCTACAATCTTGGTTTTCGTTATCTGGATTTGCGCCATCCGCGCTATGAGGGCAGAAAAAAAATATCAGAGACGATTTTTCCCGAGATCGTGAGCAGAGACATCGTCATTTTAGGAGAAGAACGATCCATCTCCCTGTTCGTCGTTACCCTGGGCATTCAGCTGTTCAAGTAATGATGAAAAAAACTAAAATGCTGCTGGCGACGACGGATTATTTCGACAATATCCTCGGTCGCAGCCAGTTGTTCACCAGAAAGCATCTTGATAGTCTGCACCATTATCTCCGCGCCATCGGCGTTGACCGCCATCAATGGATGTTCAATCCCGTATACACCTTTTATGATCCCATCCCCAGCGGCTTTGACCTGATTCGCGAAGCGATTGCGTCGGCGCACGCTCACGGACTTGAATTTTTCGCAGTGCTGAAACCCTTTGAAGGCGGCGGCAGCGGCAACGCGTTGCCGCTTTCCTCGCCCACACCCAAAGGCGTTCGCTTCGTTAAGGATATGCGCGGCATCCACCCGGTGGTGCGTTCTCTGGTTGCCGAACAGCCGCATTGGTGCCTGCAACGCCGGCCCGGCGCTTTCCGTGCCGTCGGACCCGTAGCGGCCATTCGATTGGTAAAACAGGACGACAAACCCACGCGCATCAAACCGGAACATCTTTCCCTGTGGACCAGCGACAAGAACAACGGCTTTCAACGCTATGACGGCCCGGTCTCGTTCCGCGAAACCGTCGAGTGGCGAAGCGGTTTTCCCAAAAGCAGATTCTGCCGCGTTTTTCATTTGGAAGAACTGCAGCTGAACGCCGAGCATCCATACCTCCTCATAC
The DNA here is from genome assembly GCA_036788095.1 of bacterium. Taxonomy (GTDB): domain Bacteria; phylum Zhuqueibacterota; class Zhuqueibacteria; order Residuimicrobiales; family Residuimicrobiaceae; genus Anaerohabitans. The sequence continues at coordinate 33,034 of DAIQOA010000023.1, forward strand.
GCTGTTCCCTGGCTGATGGAGACGGCGACTTTGCCAATGAACGTGGGAAATTGGTCGAACTGATCAACAACCAGCACGTTGAAATTCCGTTTATCTTGAGTTCGGGACGGACTGGTTTTAAAAACATGCGGGATCAGTATCCAGAGATCTGGGATTCCATCCTCCCCTACTTTCAATCGCCGGAAGTAAAAAAAAGGTTGCAGGAGGACGGCGGCGCAGGTCTTTACCGGGATTTCTATGCGTTCGAGGAACGGCAAAAAGTGACTGAAGTGCACGTTCTTGACAAAGTGGGATATGTGGCCGTGGCTTGCGGAAAGCCGGAGTATTTGACCGGCAACCTTCACCCCATCTACCCTGAGGTGCGCCGGCATTGGCTAGACATGCTCCGTTTCTGTCTGGATCGCGGTGTGGACGGCATTAACATCCGTACCTCCAACCACAGCCGCTCGCCGGAAGCCTGGGAGTATGGATTCAATGAACCGGTCCTCAAAGCGGCCGGCGGCAGAACCGACTATCCAACCATCCGGCGCATCAACGGCGACGCTTACACTCTTTTTCTGCGCGAGGCCAGGGATCTGGTCAAAAGCTATGGGAAATCGATAACCATCCATTTGTATTCGCAAATGCTGATGCCGGATGATCGCAGCACGCAATTGAGCTATATTCCGCCGAATTTTGACTGGCAATGGGAAACCTGGGTGCGCGAGATCGCCGATGACCTGGAATTCCGCGGCGCCTGGACCTTGCGGCCATGGAATTTGCGTCAGGTTGTGGAAACTTTTAGCAGCATCACGCAAGCCGGCAACAAACCGTTTTACTTTCAATGCAATATGAAGGAGCTCGGCTTTGCCGGCCCCTATCGGTTCACCGCCGCTGAGATCGAGATGGTCAAACGCAATCCGGCCTTGGATGGTCTGGTGCTTTATGAAACGGCCAATTTCACCCAAATGGAAAAAGAAGGAATCCTCGGGAGTGCGGATTTAGCCTCCCTGCTGAAAGAAAAATGGAATGAGAGCTGCAGATGAGTGATCCTATCAATCGACGGTCGTTTTTGGCCTGCGCCGCCACCGGCCTGGGCACACTCGCACTAAGCCATGAGCTCTCGGCAGGCAGCAGGCCACCGTCTGGTAACGGTAAAAAACTGTTTGCGACAACCGATTATACGGACAACATCGCCAACGGTTTATTTATCCGGGCGCATCTGGACAGCCTGCATAGATATTTAAAATCCATCGGCGTCACCCGCCATCAATGGATCGTGGACACCATTTGGAATCTGTATGAAGGGCCGTTTGATCTCCTGGCGGAAGCGGTCCAATCCGCGCATCGCCACGGCCTGGAATTCTATGCCGAGATCAAACCCTTCGAAGGCGGTGGTTTTACCGATGTGTTGCCCCATTCATTGCCGATACCGGATCGGCACAGTGCGGTCAGGGATATGCGCGGCATCCATTATCTGGTGCGCCCGTTTGTGGCCGAATATCCGCATCTCTGTTTGCAGCGCCGCCCCGGAACCTTTGCCTTTCATGGACCGGTTACGACCATCCGTTTGGTCAAGGGAGATGACCGCCGGACTCGAATCCGGCCGGAACACTTGACCCTCTGGACCAGCCGGCAAAACTGCGGATTTCAAAAATATGAGGGTCCCCTTTCCTTTCGTGAATCGGTTGAGTGGCGCCCCTGTTTTCCCAAAAGTCGACACTGCCGCATCCTTCATCTGGAAGGACTGCAAATACCTGAAGATCATTCTTATGTGCTGATTTGCTGTTCCCTGCGGGGCCTAGAGGCCGGATTTGCCAACGAACGAGGAAAAATCCTTGAACTGCAAAACAAACAGGGGGAAGAGGTTCCTTTTATTGTCAGCACCGGCCCCATCGCCTTTGAAGAGCATCGCGACAATTTTTCCCGCGATCCGTTTTGCCGCATCGTGCGTTACCTGCAATGGCCAGAAGTGTCGGAGCTTTATCATTCGCCGGAGGCGGGAAAAACGCATTACCGTGACTTTTATGGATTCAACGAACGCCACAATTGGACCGCGTCTTATGCATTGGATAGAGAGGGGTATATCGCCGTCGCCTGCGGCAAACCCGAGTTCATGATCGGCAATCTTCATCCCATTTATCCGGAGGTGCGCGCCCATTGGCTGGATATGATCCGCTTTTGTCTGGATCGGGGGGTCGATGGCGTCAATATCAGGACCTCCAATCACACGCGTTCGCCGGAGGCCTGGGAGTACGGATTCAACGAAGCAGTCATTCAAGCGGCCGGCGGACGGACCGATTATCCAACCATCCGTCGAATCAACGGTGAGGCGTATACTCGGTTTTTACGAGAAGCAAGGGACCTGATCAAGGGTCGCGGTAAATCGCTCACGATCCACATCTATGGGCAGATGCTGATGCCCGACGACCGGCCCGATTATCTGAGCTATATCCCGCCCAATTTCGAATGGCAATGGGAAACTTGGATTGAAGAAATTGCCGATGATCTCGAGTTTCGCGGAGCCTGGGCTCTGCGCCCTTGGAACCTGCGCCAGGTTTTAGAAACGATCTGCTCGGTCGTCCACGCTGCCGGCAAGCCGTTTTATTATCAGGGTAATATGAAAGAGATCAAATACGATTGGCCGCTGGATATTACGGCCGCAGAGCTGGAAATGGTCAGGCAGAATCCGGATTTGGATGGCTTTGTACTTTACGAGACGGCTCATTTTGCAGCCATGGATGCAAAAGCAAACATCATGAGAAACAAAGAACTCGAAAAATTGCTGCGACAGAAATGAACAAAAGCTCCTTATCTTTTTCAGGGATTTTTCGAACGCCTTTTTTTAATGCATCCGGGCGCTGGCCCTTTGTTTTTATGCTCTACGCTTCGTTGTTTATCACGGCCGGCCGGTCGAATGACAGCGTTGCGGCCGACATTGTCTATCCCTGGCGGGCCACTTCCGCCATCGTCCAGGCTGGAGACGGATTTTGCCTCTGGCTTTATAATCCCGAGAACGCGATCATAGATTCTGTACGTCTCATCGGACCTTTTACCATCATCAAAGCCGGCATTGACTCCATCAGTGCAGCCCGGTATGAATACGACTCCTTCACGCACGCTTCGGTCAACAACAGAATCTGGGTGCATGTGCCCACGTTCGCGCACATGGGTTTGTATCATCTGGCTGTGCACTGCGGAGAAGAGACGCACGTTTCGTTGAAATCTGTGCAGGTGATTGATCACGTCAAGCCAGCGCATAGCTTCCTTCATATCTCCGACCTGCATGTTTCGCGGCAATGGCAGGGAAGTGCGGTCCAGGGGTATGCCAAAGAACTAGAGTTGCTCGATCGTTTCATCCGCGTTGCCAATATCATCGCCCCGGATTTTATCCTTATCACCGGAGATAATATCCATCACTATACCCGGCTGAGCGCTGACTCTACCGGGTGGGGCGGCGAAAAGGTCTATGCCGCGGATCAGCCGCCGTTGGTGGAGGAGAAGTATCGCAATCTGTTTGAGGGCGCTGCAGGGTTCGCTGGCCTGTACGAACTGGAGGTTCCTTTCTTTTTAACCACTGGAAACCACGATTTTTATGGTGTGGCGTCAACGGACCATATGGCCAAGGCCAGACAATGGAACGCCCTTTGCGGCTTGCGGGTCTATGGCTTTTCCTATGCCGGTACCCGGGTTGTTGTGGCAGATGATTATTTAGGGGACCCGAAGACGGACATTCCGGACCGGCATCCCATGTCCGGGCTGCAGGGCCAGACGCTCAAAAACTTTTTCAAGGAAAACGGGGCGGGTTACCTGCGCATCATGGCGCAGCACCGGCCGGATCGCATCGATACGGTGTTTATCGACCAGCATAAAATAAACATTTTGCTGAATGGCCATCAACATGATCCGGCCGCGGAATGGGTGGGCGCCACGCCGACCCTCAGCACCAGGCCCGGAACCGTCTGCAGAAGCGGTGAGATCGGGAGATGGGAAACAACGTTGGGATTTTTTCGAGTGTTTTATGTGAGCGAAGATTCATTCACCTTTACGCCCCCGCTGCGGTTTTGTCAGAATCCGACTGCTCCTGTTAATGAGTTAAAGCTGAATTTGACGCTGGATTTTTTCCGGCCTAACGACGGCTCCAGCTGGCAAAACAAAGGCCTTTTAGTCAACAACCTCGGGGTCGATCTGCCTCACTGCCGGATTCGTTTCATCATGAAAAAAGGCACGTACACCATCGATCGGGGTTGCATCGAACAGGTTATTCACACGGATAAAGCCACCATCGTCGATGTGCGGGTTCCGGTCAAAGCGAATGCCCGGGAGACGGTCACGATCACTGATACAAAGTAATACGCCCCTTGCAGGATAGCGGCTATGAAACATGAGAGAAGTGGTAAGCGCCACGCGGCTGCATTTAAAAACGGTATGTTTTTAATTCTTGTTGCGACGGGTTTGGTTTATGGTCTTGATCCGGATACTTTAACCATTTTG
>DAIQOA010000024.1:0-37209 GCA_036788095.1 bacterium
CCGGAGAGTTGCCATAGATATCGGTGAACACGCCGTTATAGTTCATATAGATCTCGCTGTCCAGCCGGCCGCGCCATTTGTTGTTGAACAGATCGGGCCAACCGTTGCGGTCGATATCCGCGGCGCTGCAGCCCCATCGGTCCACCAGCACCTTGGGCAAGCCGATCGATTCGGAATTGGTCCGGACAAACAGCGGCACATCCTGAGCCCAGCTTGCTGTTGTCAGGCTGCCGATGAGCAAGACAGTATTTAACCAGCGTTTCATGAGAACCTCCTTTTACCAACGCATTCCTTTTTCAAGCCGGCAGAGATCCGTATGCAAAGCAAGAATCCTTACTTCCTTTTTTCTTATTTCACCAAGATCATTTTTTTCTGATCAACGAATTCGCCGGCGGTCAATCGATAAAAATAAACTCCCGCAGAAAGGGAATTCCCATTGAAGCGAACGAGATGCTTTCCCGCTGACTGCATTTCATCGATCAATAACTCTATTCGTTGTCCCAGTAATGAAATCACTTCGAGCCGAACGGTGCATGATTTCGAAAGAACATAGCTGATCTCAGTGGTGGGATTGAAAGGATTCGGATAGTTTTGATCTAAAGCAAAATCAGAGGGCCAATGGATCTTATCCTGAACAGAGGTAGCATCTTGATTTTCAATAATCTGAAGATTGGCCGTCGCATTCCCGTTGCCGGCAATAACGATTTCACCCTTGCCATCGCCGTCCAAATCACCGCCCGGGCAGATATGTCCGTACAACATACTATGACCTGTGTAAATTTTGTATCCCACCCAACTGCTGGATTGATCCACCGGACCACCCTGATATTCCAAGTCAAGTACAGCCTTGGCGGTGAAATCGTTATAATAGATATCATCCTTGCCATCCTGATCCAAATCACCTAAAAATCCACTGCGAACAAATCCACCCATTTGTACATCCGGCATGGTAAACAGGTATTTCCATGCAGCGGAACCAAAATTCTCAAAATTATTCGAAGCGGCTTTGGTGATCACAAAGACCTTACCATGGGTGTCGGTGATGACGAATTCAGGATCTCCATCGCCATCAAAATCATGAAACACCGGATTCGCAAAAGCATCGTCGAAAGTCGGAGTCAGGATCAAATTATCGGACAAGGTGGTGAATTTTTCAATATAGGTATCAGCGCCGTTGCTTTCATAGAGCCGGGTTATAGGCCCGTCCTGGAAATTGCTCGTAAACATCTCCATGTGGCCATCGCCGTCGAAATCGCCTATCGCGAACCCACCCATTCGCCAGGGTTCAAAAGGATCCATAAATTCATCTTTCCAGGATGGAGCCACCAGGTCTTTATTCGGAAGTGAAGCAATAGCACAATACATACCTGACTCACCATAATAGCCCATAAACATTTCGACTTCAGGATCATTGTCCAGATTCACCACCGCAAGTTGCCGTATACGGGCCTTGCCAGCTCCATCCATAATCGGAAAAAATTCTTGCGTTTTCTGCTTCACGAGACCGCCACCCGATTCGAACGTGGCGCCATCGCATTCGTAAATGTAAATCCGGTCTTCAGCGCAGACGAGCAATTCCTGCAGACCATCCTCATCGAGGTCAGCCACAGCCATGCCATGACCTTCATCATCAGGTTCCCTGTTGAATTTCTGCTCCCAGACTTTTTTAAAGTCATTGTCGCCCACCGCCTCAAAGCAGAGCACCGCGTCCCAGGTAGTAAAACCCACAACCACTTTATCAAAAACGAAAAATTCTTTTTTCCCATCTTTATCCAAATCGGTTCCGGCAAATGCGACAAGTCCTTTGCCCTGATTGCCATTATAAACGCTCAGGTCAGCGGACCAGCTTTTTTCGAAATGATTGCCGTTATCGGCTCGCGCGACACCCAGCCATACGATTGCCAGCGGATATAAAATCGCTTGCCAGATCAAAGTGCATTTTTTCAAGATTTTTGTCCTCCAAGAAAAGGATAAAATCTAAACTTGATAAAAAGCCTGTCTTACTCAAGCGAATGCGCTGCTCGCGTAACCAGAAGTGGAATCATTCATCCGTTTCGGTTCGAATACCGCTTACCTATAAGCCAAGAGCATGGTGACTCAGCGAATAATCGCAAACTTGCCGGTTTTTTGCCCCACCCCCGGGGCCTCGACATGATAAAAGTAAGTCCCCCACGCCACGTCCATGCCGTCCTTGGTGATCAGATTCCAGGATTCCACGCCGTCATCGAGTGCGGTCCGGTGCTCCAGGGTTCGCACCAGTTTGCCGTTGATGGTAAAGATGCGAATCGTGCATTCCGTCGGCAGATGGATGAAATCGATGCGCCGTTCGCCGCGTCCCATGACGTTAAAAATCGGCGGTTCCACGGTATTGACCGCGACATAGGGATCGGGCACCACGCAGATTTTTTCCATCATGTCCTGCTTGGCGCGCTCGCCGGTGTACCCCCAACCGGAAGTGGTGAACTCGAACACATCGTCGGAGTTGAAAGGCTTTTTGGTGGTAAAATAGAACACATCGCCCTGCTTGGGCAGAACCGTATCGGCCAGAGCGGGCAGCAGGAATTTGATTTTCCATGAGGTGTTGTACCTGCGTCCCACCCGATTGGTAATGATGGTGATGTAATCCTCCGGCGTGATGGAACTGTCGGCTATGCCGAATTCGGTGAAGACGAACTCCTCCTGCTTGTTCTTGGTGATATTCCACACCTGAAAGTTGACCGGAACCGCAAACCGCGGCACCGGGGAATAGGTGGTGTCGGCACGCGGTCCGAGAATGCGGATCTCAAAATCATTGGGCAACGCCAGAAAACTGGCGCCGGGATCTTCCGATACATCTCCCACCAGCGTGCTGCTGCCCCGTTTCCAGTCCATCTGATCGGGCGCTGCGACACTGTCGTTCTCGATCGTGAGGATAAAGCCATCCATGATCCGCTGATCCATCTCACTGGGATCGAATTCAGCCGCTCCACTGTACAGCAGACGATGGGGAGAAGTGGTAATGTCGCTGACCGTAAAGTTCTTGGTCAGCCGCTCATCTGTGGTATCGGTAAAGGTGATCGCGTAGCGATGCTCATGGCGCACGGAATCCGGATTCAGGATGGTGACGCTCACCTTGCCGGCGCCGATGCCCGACACATGTTCCACGTTGCCTTTCACGGTCGGATAGTTGTATCCCGCCGCCGGAGCACGCGGTACGATGACCGCCGTGTTGCGTCCATGGCTGGTCACATTGCCGGCCATATCGGTTTGGATCACCTTTTGGCATTCGCTGGGCCAGGTCGGCAGCAGGTTGGGGACGTGATGGATGCCTTTGTCGTAAAAATAGGTATCATAGCCCTTATCCACCGAAACCACGGCATAGTAGTAGGTTCTGCCGTTCTGCACCGTGGTGTCGACGTAGCTGTGGCGCAGGCCGGTATCCTTGCCCATATTATAATGCGCGCCGGTTTCGCCAATGGCGATGGGATGCGCACCAACCAATCCATCCGCCAGATCGAATTGCGCTAGTGGTTCCCAGAGCAGCGGATTGGCGAACGCATCGGTGATCGTCTTAATGTCGTTGAAGGCAGGGTCCGTGGACCGGTAGATATTGTACAGACCAAAGTCCTCTTCATACACCGGATCGCGGGACTTTTCCGCCCGGGTGTCCCATATCAAAGTCACCCTTCGGTCTCCTGGAATGGCGGCGATGAGGGTCGGTTCCAGCGGCGGTTTCTTGAAATTGTAATCGTGGTCATAGATCTCTTGCATGGTGCGCTTGTTGCGAATGATGTCGTCGAAATCATTGCCCACCAGACAGGCGATGGCGAATCGTTCCGAAAAGCCGCGATCCAGATGATAGAACCCGCAGCCGTAATGAAAGGCAACGTCCAGGCCGCCGGTGGGCGGCGTAAATACGCCCGGGTAGTCTTTTACATACCAGGCCTCTTCATCGACGGAGAGCACGTCGCCGGCCGAGGTGCCGTAAAAGCTGGTGAGGCCGATCTGATCGATCTCGTCGTTATCCGTGCCTTCAAAGTTGGGCTCCGGCATATCAGGCACGCCGTTGCCCTCATAGGAATCTTTGCCTAGACCGGGCCAATCCATATCCAGCGGTCCCAAGCCGTCCTGGCCCACATCGTCGTTGAGGTCTTCACAATCGAGCACGCCGTTATCGTTGAGATCTTCGCCGTTATCCAGGCGGCCGTTGTTGTTCAGGTCCTCCCAATCCCAGACGCCGTTCCCGTTGGTGTCGGTAAAGGTGCGCCAGTCGCCGTCGTCGTCAATGCCGTTCTCCTGGCTCTCATCCACACGGCCGTCCTCATCGTTATCCCGGCCGTCGTTGCCGATGCCGGGGCTCTGCAAAAAGGCGAAACCGAAATACCCGGTTCTCTTGCCCTTGGCGGACAAGCCGTCGAGATCCCATTGGTAGGTGATGTCGTCCACCGTGTCAAAGCTGGAGTCGTCGTCGCCCGCATCGCTGCTGGCGCCGGAGGTGCCGATATCCGCATCAATGTACATGCCGACGAGGTTTTTATCTAAACGTTTTTCGCTGATATTTTTCACCTGGTAGATGGAGATGATGATATCTTCAGCCATCACGTCCGACCACTGATAGTTGCGCACCTCCACTTCCAGCCCCACACCGCGGCGGCCGTTGGGCCAGGGCAGCGTATCCTGCGGATTGGCGGTAAACGGATAATAGAGGAACTCGTCGTTGTTGCGGTCGTCCATCAGATAATAGCTCTCCTGATCCCCGCGGACGTAGGCGCCATATTCGCCGTTCCATTTTCCCTTGCGGCTGCCGGCGTCGCCGGGATAACTGCCGGCCGGCCAATCGGTGGGCCAGGTTTCAGATAGGTGGCTCATGGCCGGATACTCGATCTCATTGTAAAGACGCTCGGTCAGTTTGCCGTTGCCGTCGATGTCTTCGCCGATGTCCAGGACGCCGTTGCCGTTCAAGTCCTCGGAGATGCCGGAGACATAAAAGCCATCGTTATAATAACCGGGTACAGGTTCCCAACCGTAGGTATGCGAGTCATCCAGAGCCCGGTCGCGGGGTCCGCCGGTGTAATTGTCGGAAAAAATATGGATGGTGTCACCGCGGGTGTCGATGACCTCGGATCCGACAAAGTAGATAAATTCAAATCCATAGTTGGTGCCGCTGCCCTTTGGCCATTCCAGGCGAATGTCCAGCGTCCGGCTGCCGAGGTTGCCGTAATTGCCATAGGCGGTGCGGATGAGATTGCCGTCATGAATGCCCGATCGGCGGAAGGAGCTGAAATCTTCCGCGGTCTTGCTCAAGGGCGCGACGGAGATCACGGTTTTGTCATCCAGAACGGGCCGCACCTGCGCTCTCGCTTCCTGAGGAGCGCCTAAAAGGGAAGCGGCCGCAAAACAGATCATCCCTGTCCAGATCAAGGTTGTTACTTTCCGTACCATTATCGAAATCCTCCGATTGGCCAACGTTAAAATTCCAGCGATACGCCCAACTGCACTTTGCGCGGTTCAGAAAACCAATGCGGTCTGGCATCGACTTCGCTCAATTGATAGACGCCGTTCAAAGAGTCGATGCGTTCCTGTTCAGGATAGCGAAAGGTCCGATCGGCGAATCCGGTGCTGGCGAAAACCTGCAGATGGTTCGCGGTGTCGAAAAGATTGAAACATCTGGCGAAAAAGACCAGACTCCGCGCTCCCAGCTTGAAATATTTTTGCGCATACAGGTCGACGTTATAGTTCATGGGTTTGCGCTCGTTGTTCGCGAACACGGTTTCCAGCTGACGCTCCTGCGGCGTATCCGCCGTGTACGGCAAGCCGGTCCCCAAGCGGCCGATCAGGCTGACGGTCCAGTTTTTTAAATCCCCCACTCGCAGCGTGCCGTTGATCGTATGGGTCTGGTCCCAGTTCAGAGGGATGACCTGCTTTTGCAGCTCCGCCGGCCGAGTGCTCTGGTTCGCCTGAAAGATGGCGTTGGGATCCGAGGCGTTGCCGCGGGCCACCTGATAGGTATAGTCCAACCGCCCGGAGACAAATCCCGACGGCTTTTTTTCCACCGAGACGGTGATGCCTTTGACATTGCCATAGTCGCGGTTGGCGTAACGGAAATAGACCCGCTCATCGAGCGTGTCGAAAATTTCCTGGCCGAGCAGATTGCGGATATCCTTGGAATAGACCGTCAACTCCATGCCGAAATTGGCTGCCAGCTGCTGCTGAAGGCCGATCTCATAGGCCACGGTTCTCTCTGGCTCCAGATCCGCGTTGCCCATGATCGTCTCCTTGTAGCCGGAGGAGAGCTCAAATTCCGAGTTGTAATACAGGTACTGGAACTGCGGGATTTGCAGAAAATGGCCGTAGCTAACGTGAATCACGCCGCGATCGGAGATGGGGAAGGCAAGACCCAGTCGCGGACTCAGCTGATACTTTTTCGAGGCTTTGACAAAATCGGTCTGCAGACCGCCGGTCACCGCGTTGTAGGCCGCCCGCGGATTAACCGGCACAACGCCGTCGGGTTCGAAATAATCAAAGCGAAGACCGACGTTGGCGATCAGCTCGCCCAGTTCCAGCTTGTCCTGGGCATAGACCGCGAACTCGAGCGGTTTGTGCGTGTACACATTGTTGAGCAGCGTGTTTCTTTCCGGAACCAGCAGCTGCGGCGGCCGGGAGAGCGCATAGTAGTCGGCAAAGGTCGTCCATTTGACCGTGGGCAGATAGTGGCTGTTGGGGATGGACGTGGTGGTCATCTCCTCATAGTCCAGGTTGAATTTTTTCAGCGAAAAGCCGAACTTGGTCAGGTTGACTTTGTCGATCTGCCAGGTCATGTCCCATTGGGCGAGATAATTCTGAAAATCGATGTACTCGCGGTCATTCGCCGTACCGCCGAATCGATACCCCATCAGCGAGGGCACCTGATCCTGATATCCTGGATCCGCGGCGGATTCGTAGAGATAGGTTTTACGATTCTCGCCGAAATAAGAGAGGTTGAGTTCGTAGAACAAATTCGATTTAAGCGTATGGGTCAGATTGACCGTGTGATTGAAAGCCTTTTTATGTTCCGTGGGCAAGCCGTCGGGGCTGTAGCGATACGCATTGTCGTAAATGATGCTTTCCCCCTTGTCGGCAAAAAAGTTGTAAAACACCCGAATGTTTTGCGCCATCTGATAATAGAGCTTGGCATTGACGGAAATTTTTTCCGACGCATTCATAGATACAAACGAGCGGTCGCCGCTGAACAAGCCCAGAGAATCGGCGTAGCGGGCATAGGGCAGAAATTGGCCGAACGTTCGTTCGGGAAAATTCAGGTTATACCATTGTTCGAACACGCGGATCTTCCAGCTGTCCTCCGGATTGTAGCGCCGTTCGCCGTTCAGCCAGCCGTCGTCCTGATTGTAACGGGCAAAGGCATAGAAAGAGAGCTTTTTCGACAGCGGGACCGGGCCGGTCAAATTGGCTTGGAGGTTGTACTCCATGTTGTTCATCGGATCGTCGATGCCGAGGAAGGCATCGGTCTGCCGGCTTAGATGCGAGCCGGCATAGGTGGAGAGACGGCCCGAGTAGTGGCTGTCCGGCGTTTTGGAAACGATGTTGACGATGCCGGACTGCGCTTGCCCGTACTCGGCGTTGAATGTGCCGCTGATGACCTGCAGTTCCTGAATCACCTCATTCTCGATTTCGATGGCGCTGCCGCCGTCAAATCGGTTGGTCACCGGAACGCCGTCCACCAGGTAAGCCACCTCGCCGCTGCGGCCGCCGCGGAAATGCAGCTGGCCTTCGGCATCCTGGGTAACGCCGGCCTGCAGCTGGATCAGCTCGGCCACCTCGGTCACCGGCAGCTCGGCGATCTCTTCAGAGGCCATGTACGCCGCGGTGTTGGTGCGATCCACCTCGATCACCGGCCGGTCCGCCACCACCACCACATCGTCGATCTCCAGCGCCTTGGACGACAGTTTGGCATCCACCTTGCTGGTCAATCCGACGGAGACACGGATCCCGGACATGGTGCGGACCTGATAGCCCAAACAGGAAAACTTTAAGGTGACGGTGCCCGGAGGGACGTTGATGATTGAATAATACCCCTCCACATTGGTGACCGCACCCAGGGCTGTTCCTTCGATCAGGACATTGACCCCGGGCAACCCCTCCCCGCTCTGAGTGTCTTTGACCGTGCCGGCAATCTTGCCGGTGACCTCCGCAAAGGAGACAGAGCAGCAGGTGATTCCAATAAGCAAGAGGATTATGGAAAGAACGGTCGGTGAACTGTTACGCATCGGAACTTTCCTCCATGAAGAATAATATCCCTAATCGCACTGCACGTTGTTACCGGACCGCCCGGTCGAAAAACCGGGATCGGAAAGCTCGAACGGCCGACTCTTCCCGTTATCTCGAGGAAGGCCGAGCCGGATGAGGGTTCATAGTTGATAGAACAAAAACGTCGTAAAAAAAAACAGCCTGGCGCACCGCTGATCCCAAACAGGGTCAAGGGACGGACGGCCTGAATAGCCGCGCAAGGGCTCAAGAAGAAATGAGCATTCTTCTGTTATCCCCACGGTGGGAACTGGCGGCATCCATGAGTTTGAAATCACTGAACAGATGTCTGGGCGGTACTACCACCACCTTGGTCTGATTCTTAAACAGCTTCATCTGTGTATCGTCGATTCCCCCGGTGGTGATCCATAAATCAAAATCGCTCAACTGACCGTAGATGACATTGGCGGGCCGCTCGAGCTTGGTGTGATCGGCCAGAAGGATTTTGCGCATTCCCCTGCGCAAAATGATCTGGTTGGTTCGCGCCACTTCCTCCTCTTTTGCCAGACACCGGCCTTTTAGATCGATGGAATCGACGCCGATGAATATCGAATCGAATTTGAGCGTCTCCAAAATGCGGTCGGTTAGACTCCCCTTCAACAACAGCATATTGTGCTGGTAGTCATAACTGCCGCCGAGGATATTGAGAGTGATGCTGGGATATTTTTTCAGCTGCTGAATCGCTGCGATATTGTTGGTGTAAATGTTGAGGGAACCGATTTCGCCGAGACAGGCGGCGAACTGAAGGATGGTGGAGCCGTCTCCGAGTAGAATGGTGTCTCCCGGATTTACCAGACGAGAAGCCTCTTTGCCGATCGCCGCCTTTAGATCCAGATTCATTTCAAACTCATGGTTAAAGATAGTCCCGACCGATTTCTCGCCTGCCGTAATACAACCGCCCAGCGTTCGAATCACATCACCGCTTCTGGCCAACTCGTCCAGATCGCGCCTGATCGTCAATTCCGACACCTGAAATCCTTCTGCTAACTCTTTTACCGTCCATTCCTTATAAAAAATGGACAGCAAGTTGAGGATATAGTTCTGTCGTGCGGAAGGTCGCATGGGCAGTAAGCTTTTGAATATTTTATTCATTAAATTTGAACAATTTGTTCATGGAATATATATATCCATTTGAAAAAACGCAAGGAATATTTCAATTATTTTTTATTAAAGGTAATGCAGTAGGATAAAATGGAGAAAAAGTCATAATACGGCGCTCCGCCTATAAAGGATACCGCCGATTTCCCATGGTAAAAACCGAAAAGCCCCTGACAAAATGGTCAAGGGCTTTTAGTACCCCTAGCAAGATTTGAACTTGCGACCAACGGTTTAGGAAACCGCTGCTCTATCCAGCTGAGCTATAGGGGCATTGAGACTGACGGCGCACAAGGAGCTCTCGATCCTTTGTCAACGCAGGCTTGTCAATGTACAAAATTATCCGTGAATGTCCAACAGCAAATTTATCGCTGCTCCAGAACCAGTTTTGCCAGACGAGCGCGGGCCTGCTCATAGGCGGCCGGATCGTGGCTCCATTGCTGAAACGAAACGGCCACCCCGGCGACAATGAGATCCGCCTCTTCACGCTTGCCTTTTGCGGCCGCCAACGCCATGTACTCGTAATCCTCGGCCGCCTCCCTGAACAGCTTGAGCCGGATGGACGGCACAAAACCATCAACGCCTGCGGGCGCACCAGGATAGAGCATCACTCCCTCTCCCCAGAAATAGCCGCGATACGTCGGCGCTTCCCACACCTCCTGCAAAGACCGGTGGCCTTTGTAGGCCACGCTGGACCAGTATAAAAAACCGCTGATGTGCAAATTCCAACTGATCCAAAGGGGCGCGCGAAAATGAACCGGCTCCATGTCGATCTGCCACCACGGCGTAGCCTCAGGTCCTTGACATAGAGCAGTGTAACTCCACAGTTCTTCGCCTTTGGCCAGCCGCTGCTGGGCAGTGACATCATCCCACAGTCCCCACAGCGGGCACCAGATATCCACCGCGCCGTACAGGTTACCCCAGTCAGCCTGACTAGGAATGGTCTGTTCCGTGCACAATCGCGCGAGCCCTGAATCAGCGGAGCGGATCAGCGCCCCTTGCCTGCGCACGTGTTCGTACTCGCCGGCATCATTGGGTTCATCCTCGAGGTAAACATACGCCTTTTCCAGATAACCCAGATCGCGCAACCAGGCGGCCACGGCTGCCAGATATGCCCGGCACTTTTCAGGTTCCTCCTCGTAACGCAAGGGCACATCCAGCGCGTTGAAATGTTCTTGCTTCACCAGCCGCTGAATCCGTTCGCTCTCACCCTGATCGACGAGCCCGCGTTGTGCATCCCATGGCGGCCAGACCGAAGCAGGGGTGGCAGGTACGGCCCGGTGTTTCAGCAGCGTCTGATGGTACAAATGCTCCATCGCATAAAACGATTGCGTGTCCGGTTGCAGGCCCATCAGTTCAGCCGCCTCGCGGTAAAGAGGACCAAAGTGGGAGCGCAGGGCGATGTCCTGAGGCAGAGTAAAATTCCACACCGTCATTTTTATCGGCACGGTCTCCAGTTGAATACCGTTTGACCAGACAACCGCTGTACCTGTATAGACGCCCGGCGCTGTTCCTGGCGGCACGTACACATCGCACCACACCTCTGCGTTCTGTCCCGGCTCCACGGTGAATGGTGCAGCAATAAAGCTCGCATCACTGATTTTTTGAACAGGTTGAAAGGGGATCAAGGCATCCGGATACCAGCCGGCGGGATTCTTGGCGCCGGGGCTTGGCTGTGTAATATGCAGGTAATAGGCGCGGAAGAGATTAATGTGCTCTGCCGAGATACCAGCCCGGCCCGAGGCCAGTGGGCCTACGGTCACGTTCACATTCTTCAGCGGACGTGCGCCGGCGCGGATGATCAGACGAAAGGGCTCGTACTCGTTGGCAGCGGCCTGAATGTTTACCGTCCTGCTTGGACCCGGAGCCGTGTCGCGCAGAACCCGCTGCCAGGGCGATGCGACCCACACCGTCACCTGATTCTGGCCGCAGGAGAGCAGAAGAGCGAAAAGGGCCAGCAGCCCTTTTCGCTGGTTGGCGGATAGAACACGGCCGGGGATGCAAAACCGGGTATAAAACCTATATCTCTTCATTCCATTCCTCATCAATTGTTCGGGCCCGGTTCCAGCACATTCCCGAGTGAACAGAGTCCTCCTGGAGCTATCAACGATTTTGCCGGCTGTACGGAATGGTGCGATCGCTGTGCTGTCCGCTCCTCTCATCCCAGCGCAACCACAGGCCTTCCGGCTTGCCGTTCTTAAACCTGCCTTCGGCCCGTTTACGGCCGTCTTCATGCCAGGCGGCGAACGGTCCGCTCTCTATGCCGTTGCGATAGGTGATTTCGCTTTTTTTTCGTCCATTTTCATACCACTCGGTACACACCCCTTCCTGCCGGTCTTTTTTGTAACGGCCTTCAATCTGTTTTTGGCCGTTCTCATACCAGACGGTCCACACACCGGACCGGCTGCCGTTCCGGTAGATGGTTTCAGACTGTTTATGGCCGCTTGCATGCCAGACCGTCCACACACCCTCCCGTATTCCATTCTGATAATATCCGGCAATCTGTTTTCGGCCATCGGCAAAAAAGTTGTCCGCTTTTCCGCTGTACGGTTTCTTCTGACCGGTCAAATACACCCGTTCCCCGCGTTTCTCGAATCTCACCGAGTCGATCTGTTGCGCGTTCACGATGGATGCTGCTAAAACCAGAAATCCGCCGAACAGGATGAAAGAGTTCATAACGATGCAAGCCTCCACGATGCTTTAACACCGGTCCATTGCGGCTGAGATGAAGGACGCCTGATGAATCATCTCGACCGGGGCCGGGGACAAACGCAAAAAGGCAGTATCCATCCTCACCGAGAAGGAATCCTACCTTTTCAGTCCATAACCTGATGCTCAGGAGCGCTGCGATCCGTGCCAATAAAAGGTAAAGGAATAAATCCTGCAAAACAAGCGTTATCCGCTGGCGTTTTTTTAACGTTTGCAATTGATGGAACAACCGCGTAATTTAGTTTTCGCGCTCATTCTTACCAGGGCAGGATTTTTAGATCATTCAAAGCAGAATTTCTCCCATGCGGTTGAACACTGATTCAAAATTGTATCTTCTTTTCAGATCATTGCGGCATCGCAACTTTCGTCTGTTCTTCATCGGCCAGTCCATCTCGCTCATCGGCACATGGATGCAGCTGCTGGCGGTTAGTTGGCTGGTGTGGAGAATGAGCCATGATCCCTTTCTTCTCGGGCTGGTGCCGTTCATCGGCCGGCTGCCCACCCTCTTTCTGGCTCCTCTGGTAGGCGCTCTGGTGGACCGCTGGGATCGTCACCGCCTGGTGATCGCCACCCAGGTGCTGTCCATGCTTCAGGCGTTAGCACTGGCGCTGTTCATGTTCACCGGTTGGATGACCATCGGCATGCTCATCGGCCTGCAGCTGTTGCTGGGAGTGATCAACACCGTGGATATGCCCAGCCGGCAATCCTTCATGATTCAGATGATCGATGACCGTAAGGATCTCAACAACGCCATTGCGCTCAACTCGTCTATGGTGAACGCTGCGCGGCTGGTCGGTCCTGCCATCGCCGGCATCCTGGTGGGCTGGCTGGGTGAGGGCGCGTGCTTTCTCGTCAACGGTTTGAGCTATGTGGCAGTGATCGGCGGTCTGTTGGCCATGCACGTCAAGTCCCATGCAGTCGTCGACCGCAGCGTGTCGCTCAAACGCACGCTGAACGAGGGATTTCGCTATGCCTTTGGCTCCACCTCCATCCGCTCGATCTTGTTACTGCTCGCCCTCGCCAGTCTGGTGGGGCAATCGTATGTAAACCTGCTGCCCATTTTCGCCGACCAGATTCTTAAGGGCACCTCGTTCACTCAGGGCATGTTGATGTCGGCTGCAGGGCTCGGCGCCCTGGCAGCCGCTGTGCATCTGGCTGTGCGCACAACCGTTCGCGGATTGGGCCGTTTGATCGCTCTGGGGCCGCTGATCATGGGCGCCGGCCTGATCGGCATCGGCGTATCACGATCTCTGTGGCTGTCTCTGCCGTTCATGGTGATCATCGGCAACGGAATGATGACCCAGATGGCGGCCAGCAACACCATGCTGCAAACCCTCACGGCGGATGACAAACGGGGCCGGGTGATGTCGTTTTACAGCATGGCCTTTCAAGGAATGGTTCCGCTCGGCGCCCTGCTGTCCGGCGGCATGGCGTCCTGGATAGGCGCACCCTGGACCGTCATCCTCGGCGGTCTTTGCTGCATCCTCGGGGCCATCCTGTTCTACCCTGCGCTGTCCAGAATCCGTTGAAAAGCTGAAAGCCTCTGTTTGCTTGCAAACCTGAACAGGCGGCAGCTGCAATCTAAAAGTAGGGGAGTGCATCAAACCGGCACCGTCTTAAAGCTCCACCGATCAATCGCCTGAGAATGACCGTCTTTTACCGGGCGTCGCCGGGATACGGCGTCTGATATCCCTTGACAGCATGCCAGATGATGCGATTGAACGTGTCGTCATCGATGCGATCCACATCCGACAAATCCTGCGCCAAAGACTTTTCCGCCCAAAACAGCGCATCGCCGTTCAGGCTTTGCAGCGGTGGATTGATCTCATCCAGAGGAATGTTGTTCGGCAACGCGTTGTACGGCGTGAAATCCGGCGTCGGCGTAAAACAATCCGCCATGGGCTGAACCGCTTGATCGAGCTGATTCATCGGCTGCAGGCCGAAAATGCTCTCGATAGTGCGCACCATGGAGATCTGGCTGTACAAGGTCGAGATCACCTCTCCCCGTTTTGTATAAGGGCTGATGACCAGACCGACGGTCCGGTGGCCGTCCACATGGTCAAAGCCGTTCTGCGGATCATCCTCTGTAACCAGAATGCAGGTCTCGGGCCAGAACCGGCTTTTAGAGACCGCCTCGACGATTCGCCCCAGCGCCAGATCATTGTCCGCCACTGCGGATCGCGGTGTGGGCCGATCCGGCCGCGTTCCCGAGGTGTGGTCATTGGGCAGCAGCATGATGATAAAGTTGGGCAGATTGTTTTTCTTTTCAAACTGCACGAGTTCTTTGATGAACTCGCGTGCGCGATAGACATCCGGCACGGTGGTGGGAAACCCGACAAAGGTCGGACACAGATAGGGCTCCAACGTGGCCAAATTCGCCCTGGCGCGAATTTTCACTCTGTTGGTGTTGTTTA
The DNA here is from genome assembly GCA_036788095.1 of bacterium. Classification (GTDB taxonomy): domain Bacteria; phylum Zhuqueibacterota; class Zhuqueibacteria; order Residuimicrobiales; family Residuimicrobiaceae; genus Anaerohabitans. The sequence goes on from DAIQOA010000024.1 coordinate 14,499, forward strand.
AATAATCACCGTAGACATCCATGAATTTCGCGTCAGCCGGCGTGATCTCGGCCTTGACGAACTCGCCGTAATCGCGGAAAGTCAGACCCTTGCGCAGCACATGATCCCAGATGAATCCTGAACTCGCATAGGCGAGCGCATCATCGCCGTCATAGGGGTAACTGCGGACAAAATCACCGAAGGATTTTTCCAGATAATCCGTGACATAGGCCTCATCGGTCCACTGGTGACCATCGGCGCTGAGAACGCCGCTGCAGTAGAAATTATCCAACAACACAAAGGTCTCGGCCAGGGCGTGGTGGTTGGGTGAGACCTCACGTCCGAACAGCACCAGGCTCGAATCGCCGTTGCCCTGCGCGAGATCGCCGAAAACCTGATCATAGGTGCGGTTTTCCTTAATGATGTAAATCACATGCTTGAAATGGGAGGTCTGACCGGGTTCTACAGGGATCGGCACTTTGACCGTCGCAGCGCTTACGCTGGTCGTGACCGCAGCGTACTGCCCAGCCAGTTGATTGTTGGCCTTGACCTGCCGGCTGTACTCGGCCAGTTTCTTTTCATCCGGCAGCCTGATAATGGAAAGAGAACCAGAATGGTCGTGCGAATTGAATCCTTCACGCTCCGTGGGCATGTTGCGCGAGCCACAGCCTTTGACGTTGGCGACAAATATGAAATCGCCTTTGGCGTCGATCTTGACCGCGCCCGGGTACCAACCGGTGGGGATATATCCATCTATGCGCGTTTCAGCCAACGGGCCGCCAGATCGAAGGCCCAACCGCACCTGACAGATGGCGTTTTCCGTAGCATTGGCGACATAGAGCACATTGCCGTCGGGAGAGAGCGCCAGAGCTGTGGGCGAGCTGCCGAAAGGCAGGTCTGCCGACTGTTTCACCACAATGGTTTCCACCACCTCGTCGGTGCGGGTGTCGATGACAGAGATTACATCGCTGTTGGTGCAGGCGACGAACAGCCGGGAGCCGTCGGCACTGAGAATCATGGCTGAGGGATGCAATCCGACCTCGATGTTTTTGATCTCCCGCATGGCGATCAGATCCACCACGGACACTGAGCCGTTGTTGGCAATGCCGGTCCGCGGATCCACCAGAACCTGCGATCCAGAGCTGTTGGCAGTGGCCTCCCCTTTTTGCGGCCTGCGGCCGCCATAGTTGCTGACATAGGCGCGGTTGCCGGAGAGCACGACGCCATAGGGCGCCATACCCACCGCCACGGTTTTGACCTGTCCGGCGGGCAGATCCACCGCCGCCAGGCTGTTGTATCGGCTCAGCGCCACCCAGAGCCGTTTGCCGTCCGGCTGCAACGCCATGCCGCTGGGCGCCGGATCTCCGCTGATCGTCTCACCGATATCGGCGCGGAATTTGACCACCGATTCTTCACTCAGCCTCGGCAGAACCAGCGACTCGCCCCAGCGCAGGATGTTCTTCTCATCCAATTCAGCCACACGGATGCGATCCTCGGCCTCGGACACATAAATCCGTTTGCCGTCAGCGGCCCAGAGCAATCCGCTCACCGCAGCGCCGCTCTTGGGGAAAGGCAGGGATTGCAGCACAGTCCGTTCCCGCACTTTAATCAAATCCAATGACCGCCAGTTTTTCACCGCCAGCAGTTTTTCATCCGGGCTCAGAGCCAGATCGTTGGGACGGCCGTAGAATTGCACCTGAAATCCTGCTGGCCGGATGATCTGATGAGTGGGCACAACATAACTGCCGTCGGCCTGCGGGCCGACGAGCAACCGGCTGGGATCCTGCGCCGGCGCCGTAGCGATGAACCATAGAGTGATGAGCAACGCCAGGAGCAGTTTCTTTGCACACAATGCACGTTTCATCCTCTTTCCTTTCCATACTTGCACAGGACGCTAAAACAAGGAACGGCAGCGCAAGAGCAAAAGAGCAGCCGCCTGCTCTAATTTAATATTTCTATCCATTAAAGCAATGGAAACATCTTTTCGTTCACAGAGGACAGATTATGCTTTATTTGCAAATGGAATTTTTTTATATTGAGGCAGACGACGGGCCGAAGAGAAATGCCGGGCCGCTACAGACGCAAGCCGTTTCCTCTGCACAGTCTGCGTCACCAAGCTGAATCCTGAATCAAACCAGAAAAGACGACGAACTTGGCCGCCATCGATGCCGTCATCATAATGATCTATCTGGCAGCGACCATCTATACCGGGCTGCGGGTTAAAAAAATCGGAGAAAACTCTGAGGGGTATTTCGTCGCCGGCCGCAAAGTCGGATTATCCCTGGGCGTGGCCACCCTGGTGGCCAGCGAGATCGGCATCGTGACCTTTATGTATATGGCCGAGTTCGGCTTTACCATGGGCTATTCCAGCTTTGTCGTCGGCCTGCTGGGCATGATCGGTTTTGTCTTTATCGGCTACAGTGGTTTCATTGTCAACGGTCTGAGAAAATTCAAGATCATGACCGTGCCCGAGTTCTACGAAATCAAATATGATAAAAAGGTTCGTCTCCTCGGCGGCGTCATTCTGTTCATTTCCGGCATGTTGAACATGGGCATCTTTTTGAAATTCGACGCCCTGTTTCTTTCAGAGACCATGGGGTTGGGGCAGGACGCCCTGCTGCTCATCATGATCGTCATGCTGATTGTGGTCATCGGCTACACCATTCTCGGCGGCATGCTGTCCGTGATCGTAACCGACTTTATGCAGTTCATCGTGATCACCGCGAGTATGCTGGTGATCACGATCCTGATTCTGCACAGGATAAGTTTTGCCGAGATGACCCACGCGGTGGCAGCGAATTATGGTCAGGGCGGATTCAATCCATTCAAACATGCCCGGCTGGGATGGTTTTTCATCGGCTGGAATCTCTTTGCCAATCTGGCCACCGGGGGATTGCATCAGCCCATAGCCGCGAAAGCGTTCAGCGCCAAAAGCCCCAAGGTGGCGCGCAGGGTCTTTTTCTTCTTCGGCCTGACGCTGGCTGGCCGGTCCATGATCCCGATGATCTGGGGCATCGCCGCGTTGGCCTATTTCGGCCCAAACATCAGCCCGGTGCTGGGCATGCCGCGATTGATCGCCACGGTAGCGCCCACCGGCCTGCTCGGCATCATCCTTGCCGGCATGCTGGCCGCTTCCATGTCCACCTACTCCGCCTATCTGCTTTCCTGGAGCTCTGTGGCCACCCGGGATATCCTGATACCGCTGAAAAGAAAGCCGCTGTCCGAGGCAGCCACTATCGCTGTCAGCCGGATATTTTCTTTTCTTATTGGCCTTTTTCTGCTGGTGTTCGGCCTGCTGTATGAGATACCAGAGACAGCCTATCAATATCTGTATATCACCGGCACCATGTATGCGTCAGGCGCCTTTGCAGCGGTCGCCGGCGGACTGTACTGGAAAAAAGCCAACCGTTATGGCGCAATGGCCGCCCTGAGCATCGGCATCGTAATGCCGCTCCTGTTTCTGGTTTTAACGAAATTCAAATCCGCCCTGCCGAACAGTCTCTCTTTTTTAACCAACATAAACATGTCCGGCTTTATTGGAATGCTGCTGCCTTTGGCGAGCATGATCGTGGTGTCGCTGTGCACGCAAAAATCCTGTCCAGCGAAAATCCTGGTAGTGCCTGCGGAGAATATTTGAATATGGGATGGTTTTGGCAGATTCTGTTTTACGCCTTCTCGTCGCTGTATTTCGCCATCGCGATTATAGTCATCTTTTACGGGTTCCAAGATCTGCGGAATCTGCTGTCTAAATCGGAAAAAGCGGAATAGACGCCTGGGCTATTTTTCCCGCATCGCTGTGCAGGATTCGGGAATGTGGACCGATCACCAAACACCGTTCATCATGTATTCGTGCATGGCTTTGGCCGCGCGCCGGCCCTCGCCCATGGCCAGGATCACCGTGGCAGCGCCCAGCACGATATCGCCGCCGGCGAACACCCCCTTTTTCGAGGTGCGACCGCCCGCAGCATCGGCAATGATGCCGCCCCATTTATTAGTCTGAATGTCCGGCGTCTCACGCGGGATCAGCGGGTTCGGGCTGTTGCCGATGGCGATGATCACCGCATCCACTTCGAGGATAAATTCAGAGCCCGGCTGTGGAATCGGCCGGCGTCTTCCGGAGGCATCCGGCTCGCCCAGTTCCATTTTGATCAGTTCGATGCCGGTGACCCGGCCGTTTGCGTCGCTAAGGATGCGTTTGGGGTTGACCAGAAAATGAAATTCAACCCCCTCCTGCTCCGCATGCTCGACCTCTTCCACTCGTGCGGGCATCTCTTGACGGGAGCGGCGATACACGACGATGGATTTGCCCGCTCCCAGGCGCAACGCCGTGCGCGCTGAGTCCATGGCCACATTGCCGCCACCCACCGTGGCCACTCGATCAGCGCGAATGATGGGCGTGTCCACGGCTGGAAAGTCGTAACCGCGCATCAGATTGGCGCGCGTCAGGAATTCATTGGCGGAAAAAACACCGATCCGGTTTTCTCCCGGGATGTTCATAAAATTAGGCAGACCGGCGCCGGTGCCGATGAACACAGCGTCATATTCCTGCAACAGTTCATCGATGGATTTGATCTTGCCGATCACATAGTTGTATTTGAACTCCACACCCAGCTTTTCCAGATAGCGCACCTCATAGTCAACGATCTCCTTGGGCAGGCGGAACTCTGGAATGCCGTAGGTCAATACGCCGCCCGGTTTGTGCAGAGCCTCGAACACCGTAACCTCATGGCCCAGACGAATCAGATCGCCGGCCACGGTCAGGCCGGCCGGTCCAGAGCCCACCACAGCGGCGCGCTTGCCGGTTTTGGCCGGCAACGGCGGCAAATCCATAACGCCGGTACTGCGTTCCCAGTCCGCGACAAACCGCTCCAACTTGCCGACGCTCACCGCCGCCTCTGTGGATTTCAGCACCTTGGCCACAGAGCACTGCAGCTGGCACTGCTCCTCCTGCGGACAGACCCGGCCGCAAATAGCCGGCAGCATATTCTTCTCTTTAATCTTGGCCAACGCAGCCCGGTAGTCGCCCTGAGCCACCAGGGCAAGAAAAGCAGGGATGTCGATCCCCACCGGGCAGTTGACGACGCAGGTGGCTTTTTTGCACTGCAGACAGCGGTTGGCCTCCTGTATCGCCTGTTCCGGCTGAAAGCCCATGGGCACTTCGTTCTGGTTATGGATGCGAACCGTGGGATCCTGTTCCGGCATGTGCTGCGGCGGAATGGCAAGGCGTTCCTTGGCGTTCATTCCCTTCCCTCCTTCCCATTCACGGTAAGGCGACACTCGTATTCCTTAAAGGTGTTCAACCGCAGCACCATCTCAGACCATTCGACCTGGTGGGCGTCGAACTCGGGTCCGTCCACGCAGACGAATTTGACCTGGCCAGCCACGGTGACGCGGCAGCCACCGCACATGCCGGTGCCATCCACCATGATGGAATTGAGACTGGCGAGAGTGGGGATCTGATGCGGCCGGCTGGTCTCAGCCACCATCTTCATCATGATGGCCGGACCGATGGTGATGATTTTGTCCAGAGTGCGCCCGCTATCGATCAGTTTTTGCAGGGACGCGGTCACCAGCCCCTTGTCCCCATAGCTGCCGTCGTCGGTGGTGATGATCAGCTCATCGCTGATGGCGCGGATCTCTTTTTCCAGAATGATCAGTTCCCGGGTGCGGGCGCCGAGGATGGTGATCAGATAGTTGCCCGCCCGTTTGACCGCCTGGGCGATGGGATACAGCGGCGCGGCGCCGATGCCGCCGCCGATGCAGACCACGACGCCCCACTTTTCAATATGCGTGGCGGTTCCCAAAGGACCGACCACATCCTGCAATTTATCTCCGACCTGTTTCTCCGCCAGCAGACGGGTGGTTTTGCCCACGCTCTGAGAGATCAGAGTGATGGTTCCGGCCTGCGGGTCTGCGTCCGCGATGGTCAGCGGGATGCGCTCTCCGCCCTCCCATACGCGGATGATGACGAACTGACCGGCTCGACGTTTGCGGGCGATCTCCGGGGCATAGACATCAAAGCGCGTCACTTTGGGAGCGATGAGCGTCTTGGTAAGGATGGTGTTGGATTCCGGTTGCATTTTTTTCCCGATTTATGCCATTTTATTAAGGTACAAAAAACTCGTATCAATTCAAACAGAAAAGGAATCCATCCAACCAAGCGCACCGACGCCAGCTCCAGCCAATGACAGCCCGGTGGCCGATCCACTGGTCGGGTTCAGGCCTCCGAGAGGCATGGATCGCCCGAGGATTTCGCCGGCCGGGTAAAAACACACTGGGTTTCATTTTTCTGTTGTACCTTAACATTTTCTTTTCTACCTTCACCGAATAAATTCAACCCATCGGATCGGCTGATTAAAGGCCAAACGCCATGCTAAAAAAGATCGGCTTGCTGATCGTCCTGCTCTGTAACGGTGCGCGAAGCGGGGAAACGGACATCCCCTCTTATTACCGCCTCGATGACCGACTTGGCCGACAACTCTTGCAAATCGTTCAAGAGCTCGGATGGCAAGGCGATTTCGATACCGCGGAGGACGGAAAAGAGCAAATCTCCCTGGCGGTCATCGACCTGACCTCGCGCAGGCCGCGGCTGGCCGGCGTGTACATGGACAACTTTATCTACCCGGCGTCGGTTTACAAGATGTACGTTGCGGCCGCCGTGTTGGAGAAGATAGCCCGGGGCGGCCTGACCCTGATCGACAGCCACGTCATCGCCTTGCCCAATTGCGTGGATGTGGTCCGAGAGATCCGCTGGGATCCGCGGCCGGTTCTGCAGCCGGGCGACACGGTGACGGTCAATTACCTGCTCGACCTGATGATCACGCGCAGCGACAACACGGCGGCGAACTGCCTCATCGATATGGCGCAGCGTGAAAGCATCAATGCAATGATGCAGGCGTACGGTTGGCGCGGCAGCGAGGTGACCCGCAAGTTTTTAAGCAGAAGGTTCGAGGACCCCGACTATGCGGCGATCCGCGGGACAGAGACCTGCGCCCTGCATGCGGCCGACTTTCTCTACAAAATTTACACCCGTCAACTGATCAATCCCTGGGTCAGCCAGCAGATGCTGACGCTCTTGGGCAGGCAGTTGGACAAATCCAAACTGGCGGGCGGTCTGCCGCCGGATGCCATGTTCTATCACAAGACCGGATGGTATGCCGAATGGACCCACGACGTGGGCATTGTCGATGCCGGCCCGGTACGCTACGTGGTCGCTTGTTTTCTGCCCCTGCCGTCCCAAGAGGCGTTGCCAAAATACAGCGCCTTATCGAAAAAAATATTTGAACTGATGAGCGACAGCGGTCGATGACGTTCATCGCCATTGGATATGGATTCTTTCAAGGAGCGAAAAGATGAGCCCGAAAACCTATGATGTGGTCGTGATCGGCGGAGGCATCGTCGGATTAGCCACGGCCATGGCCCTGAGCAAAAAATTCACGGCATCCGTGCTGGTCATCGAGGCGGAGAAAAAGCTGTCCGCTCACCAGACCGGCAACAACAGCGGGGTCATTCACTCCGGGCTGTACTACAAACCGGGCTCTCTCAAGGCGCTCAATTGCGTAGCCGGCCGCGAGGCCATGTACGCCTTTTGCCACGAGCACCAAATCCCTGTGGACCAATGCGGCAAAGTGGTGGTCGCCACACAGGAGAGCGAACTGCCGGCGCTGCAGGAACTCGAGCGCAGGGGCCTCGCCAACGGACTGCAGAACCTGCGGCGGTTGAACCGGGAAGAACTGCTCGAGTACGAGCCCCATGTCGCCGGCATCGCCGGGCTGCATGTGGAGGAGACCGGCATTGTCGATTATCTGGTGGTCAGCGAAACCTTTAGCCGTATCATTCAGCAGCATGGCGAGGTCAGAACCGACACCCGATTTCTAACCCTGAAACGAGAGCAAAACCAGTTGATCCTCAACACCAGCCAGGGGGATATCGCCTGCCGAAATCTGATCAACTGCGGCGGTTTGCAATCCGACCGCATCGCCCGGCGCTGCGGCGTCAAACCCGGGCTGCAGATCATTCCCTTCCGCGGCGAGTATTATGAGGTGATTGAGGAGAAGCACTATCTGGTCAACCATCTCATCTACCCGGTTCCGGATCCGCGCTTTCCTTTTCTCGGGGTTCATTTCACGCGTATGATCAAAGGCGGCAGAGAGGCCGGGCCCAATGCGGTGCTGTCCTTCAAACGGGAGGGCTACCACAAGACCAGCTTTTCCCTGGCGGACACGTTGCAGTTCGGTTTGTATGGCGGATTCTGGCTGATGGCGCTCAAATTCTGGAGAATGGGGCTGGGAGAATTTTACCGCTCTTTCAATAAAAAGGCTTTTGTGCAGGCGTTGCAACGACTGGTGCCGGCCATCGGCTATGACGACGTGAAACCCGGCGGCGCCGGCGTGCGCGCGCAGGCGCTGGAACCCAATGGCGCATTGGTGGACGATTTTCGCATCGTCGAGACAGAACATCAGGTCCACGTGTTGAACGCGCCCTCGCCCGCAGCCACCGCGTCGATCTCGATCGGCGAAAGCATTGCCGACATGGCTGGTAAAAGTTTCGGGCTGATCCTGAAAAAATAGCGCAGCCCGGCTGCAAGCGCTTGTGAGTTTGACTCGATGTACGGTTTGTTCGCATTCCGCCGGGCCCGTTGAGCCCGGCGATCCCCGACCTCTACGGCGGCAGCGTAAAACAACGCTGCCGCTGATCCTACTTCCACAAAGTCGGCAATTTGAATCGAGAGCCGATGAACAAAAATGTCGGATTGCTCTTGTGGCCGTTAAAATCCACGCCCAATCCCACCTGCAGGTAATTCCAGAAGATCAGACTCGTACCCAAGCCGGTCTGCAGAGAGTAATCGTCGTCGTCCCCAGAATTCACATTGCCCAGGATGAAGGAAAAGTCCACGCTCATGAACTTTTGCATCCACAATGGTTGATAGGACATGCCGATGCCGATGGAACTCAGGATCGTCGTGGTCGCCTCTCCCTCGAACGGAATCTTGAACAGGATGAACGAGGTGGACGGTTGAAAAGCCTCGTACCAGCGCCGCTTGACGATAAAGGATTGCATCAGCCGGTTCTGATCGCCGGGATTTCGGATGATCAGCTCTATGCTTTCTCCGGATCGCGCGCGAATCCGCGGCCGCCATTGCCAGGTCGTTCTCTCCTGGCCCGGCTCCAGGCTGAAAAATCGCTTATCCATGGATTCTGAACGGACGATGTTGGCTGAATCCAGCAGCATCGCCACGATCTCCACTTTCTGCACACCGGAATTCGCAGGCAAAGAATCGGGCATCAGAGTTACACGGATCCCATCATCTGTGTTAACCGGCCGCACCGTGCGGGTCCAGTCGGTGTGAATAAGGTCGCCGCGGTGGGAATAAACTTCCAGACGGGCAAAGGAGGCAAAGGGCTGCCAGGGCTGCACAGTCAAGCTGAAATCCTCAAAGCGGAAAGGAATGCCGGATATGCGCGCCTCAATCGGATACACCCCTGGGGTTGCCAGCCGGCTGCTGATGGCCTGCGCCCGAATGAGATCGTCGCGTTTCTCCATCACTTTGAACACAACCTCTGCCTCATCCAGATTCAAATCAGCTTGAGCCAGCCGGCTGCCTTTGATCACTAGATTCAAGGTGTCCAATGGATGCAGCACTCGCTGAGGGGAGACAAAGGTGATCACCGGCGGCTGCTGCACCTGAATCACGCCTTTCCAGGATGGAGCGCTGCCGGCTTCACTAAGGGTGAAGGTCCGGCGATCAAGAAAAGTCTTTTCCGGCTTGTCGTGCAAAAGCAGTTCCACCTCACAGGTGCTGTCATCGATAACCTGGGTCACCGGGAAACGGTTGGATTCGATGTTCAACTCGTAGAAGCGTTGCCGTTGCAAACGTCGGTTGCCGGTGGCATCCACCGTGATCACCAACCGGGTCTTGCGGTCGAGGAACAAAAGCCCGTCATCGATGCGCTGCACCCGTGCCGCGGACAGGGGCATGGCCTGACCGATAAAGAAATTGGAAGTGTCCGTCTGACCGTCGGCATTGACGACGACCAGACGATAGGGTTGGTTCTTATCCAGGGCCGGCAGAGAGACCGTGAGATCGAGATAGTTGGCGGTGATGGCGTCAACCGACACATTGCCTTCATCCGGCCTCAAACCGGCGCGCAGTCCTTTATAAAAATTCTGTCCATTGAGCCGCACCTTGCGCTCCCGGCTGTCCGCATTGATCGTCGGCATCACGCCGGTTATTTTGGGCCCCTGATCGCTGGTGAAAACCAGAGTGCCGAATCCATCCGGACCATAGGGGCTTTGCAGCCGAAAGGTATGCGGTCCCAGATCGACGTTGCGGCCTTCCACCTCCAGGGCGAAGCGCAGACTGTCGGGGCTGTAGCTCGCTCGCCGGGCTGGATCGTTCATCACTCTGATCGCCGAATCGTCAAAATCGATGGTGCTGAACGACAGCAGGGCGCTTCCGCAGACCGTCATGGAGGCCATGGTGCGTCCGCCGGACGCCAGCCGTAGGGTATCGCGGCGTATCTGGCCGCTCTGATATACGGTGAGGTAATCGACGGTGGGCATTTGCGTCAGCCGGATTTCCAGCTGCAGCGCCAGTTTTTTTTCGCCGCTCTGATCCACCACCAACAGTTCATGCGCGCCATAATCGCCAAAGGTCGAGTCGATGGCGATCGCGCAGGCCAGTTCAGCGGGTCCCAGCGAATCCACCGCAACGATGCTCAGGCCGCGGCTTTTTCTGCTGAACAGCACGGTGTCACGGCTGGAAAACCGGCAATCCAGATGGTAGACCGTGCGAACCTGTTCCACCCGTTCATGCCAGGCCGGCACGGTGAGAGCGGGAAGCGTCATGGATGGCACGGATTGCGCGGAAAGCAGGCCGGCGAACAGCATCACCATCACCATCACGATCCCCATCCCCATTCTGGCCAGTCTGATTATCATTTCTTGTCCTCTAGTTTACGTAGTACCCGAGCGGGATTGCCGGCCACCACCGAGTTGGCCGGAACATCTTTGGTAACCACGCTGCCGGCGCCGACGATGGCGTTTTCACCGATGGTCAGACCACAGAGGATCGTGACGCTCGAACCGATGGAGGCGCCCTGTTTGACAAAAGTGGGCTCACAGGTCCAGTCCGCCTCTGTCTGCAGCGAGCCGTCGCCGGTCGTGGCGCGCGGGTATTTGTCATTGATGAAGGTGACGTTATGACCGATGAAACAATGATCTTCGATGTGCACGCCTTCACAGATAAAAGTGTGGCTGGAAATTTTGCAGTTCTTGCCGATGGTGGCGCCCTTTTGAATCTCGACAAAAGTGCCGATCTTGGTTCCGTCGCCGATTTCGCAGCCGTATAAATTGACAAAGTTGAAAATCTTGACGTCTTTGCCCAATTTTACCGAATCCGCAATGCTGACGAATTGCATACTCGTTCTCCTGGATTAAATGGGCCGGGCTCAGAAAGGGGTGCAGGGCAGCCGTGAAGCGCAAGATTCACTCTAGCGATCTCCGGCGTCCGAAAATCGCGCCGTTCATCTGCCGCCCGGAAAGGGGGTCATTTTTTCTTTGGCCAAGCCGGAGAGATATTGACCGTATTCGTTTTTGCGGTTGAGCCGCGCCTGTTCCTGCAGCTGGCCTGCGGTGATCCATCCTTTGCCAAAGGCGATCTCTTCCAGACAGGCGATCTTGAATCCCTGCCGGTCCTGAATGGTTTTGACAAAACTGGCGGCGTCCAAAAGGCTTTCATAGGTTCCGGTGTCCAGCCAGGCGAAACCACGGCCGAGCAAACGCACCGCCAATTGCTGGTTCTGCAGATAGATCCGGTTGACATCGGTTATCTCCAGTTCGCCGCGTGCAGACGGTTTGATCGTTTTGGCCACCTCGATCACCCGGTTGTCGAAAAAGTACAAGCCCACCACCGCGTAATTGCTTTTCGGCGTCTTGGGTTTTTCTTCGATGCTGAGCACACGGCCGGCGTCGTCAAACTCAACCACGCCATAGCGCTCCGGATCGCGCACCAGATAACCGAAGACCAGCCCTCCCCCTTTCGCTTCGATATGCCGGACCGATTCCTCCAACAGACCACGAAAGTGCTGGCCGTAAAAAATATTATCGCCCAGGATCAGGCAGACCGGCTCTTTTCCGATAAAAGATTCGCCGAGGATGAACGCCTCAGCCAGCCCGTTCGGCGCCTCTTGCACCTGATAGCTGAGGCTCAGGCCGAACTGCGATCCATCGCCCAGCAGTTGCTCAAAGCGGGGAAGGTCCTCCGGCGTCGAAATGATCAATACCTCCCGGATGCCGGCCAGCATGAGCACCGAGAGCGGATAATAGATCATCGGCTTGTCATAGATCGGCAGCAGCTGCTTGCTGACCACCCGGGTGATGGGATACAACCGAGTGCCGGCGCCGCCGGCCAAAATGATGCCTTTCACAAAAGACTCCTTAAAAGAATTGCGGAAAAACGTGATTGTTAAAAAACGAAGAATACCAAAGGCTACAGTTTGATCTCTTTGCCGCGCGCTTTGATGGATTTCTCCGATGCCTCGAGGATGCGCACCATGGTCACGCCGGCCTGACCGTTGGTCAACGGTTTTACGCCCTTTTCGATGCACTCGACAAAATGAGCCACCTCGGCGGACAAGGCTTCGGTCAACGGCACCTTGGGGGCAAACATATCGCCGGTGCGGTACTGAATCAGTGTGTCATAGATCTCATCTTTGGATCGGTTGACGGTGATGCCGGCGTCATAGATTTTAATCTTGTCCTGGGGCAGATTATCGTCCCATACAATCATCTTTTTGGCGCCGGCGATGATGGTCTGGCGGAGCTTAACCGGCGACAGCCAGTTCACGTGAATGTGGGCGATCAGGTTGTCGGAAAAGTAGACGGTCAGATAGGCCACATCCTCCAGGCCCTGGCCGACGTGGTCCGAACCGGTGGCCACGACCGCTTGCGGTTTGCGGTTGAGGAGAAAATCCATAATGGCGATGTCGTGCGGCGCCAGATCCCAGATGACGTTGACGTCGTGTTGGAACAGGCCGAGGTTGATGCGCACAGAGTCGAAATAATAGACGTCGCCGATCTCACCCGCATCCAGATATTTTTTGATCAATCGCACGGCGCCAGTGTAGATGAAGGTGTGATCCAGCATCAGCGTCACTTTTTTCTTCTCGGCCAGTTCCACCAGTTCTTCGGCCTGCGCCGAGGTGGAGGTCATCGGCTTTTCCAGCAACACGTGCTTGCCCGCTTTCAGCGCGGCTTTGGCGATTTCATAGTGCGTGAACACCGGGGTGCAGATGGCTACCGCATCGATAGACGAAGAATGGATGATCTCGCTATAGTCGGGCGTAGTCTGAATGGTGGGGAACTTTTTTCGAATAAAGGCCAGCCGCTCGGGCCGCAGATCAGAACACATCATCATGTTAGCCCCTTCAAAACCGTCGAAATTACGGATGATGTTGGGACCCCAATAACCTACACCGATCACGCCCACATTGATCATAAATCCTCCTGTTTCTGAATAAAGAGGTTGCTGTTACGGCAACCGGACCGATTTAAAAAGATCCAGAGAAACGCCGGCCTGGCCTTGCCAGAACGATCGCCCGGCCCCGGACTGGTGGTTCCAGTTGGACGCGCTGGTGTGACAGGCCTGTCCGAACACACAGACGCCCCACCGGGGCTGCCAGCGCGGGCCAAGGGCCAGCAGATCCAGGGATTCAACGACGCCGAAGGGAAATGGTTCATGATAATTTTCACCCTTCGGCACATCGAGCCAAGGTTCATCGAATTCCATCTCAATGCGCCCCTCCCCCTTTTGCCGGTGTTCATAGGTGATAAAAGCCCGCCAGGCAGAGACCGGCCAATAGGACAGCCCAGCGGACAGCCGGGTAAAGTCGTTGCCCAGGAAATGGCCCAGAGGCAGACGACGATGCAGCCATTTTTCCCACGGGTTCACGGTGTTGTAGGTACGATTGGCGACGGCAGTGTACTCGGCGAACAGATCCAATCCCCTTAGCCAAAACGGGTCCGCCCAGTCGACGCCCAGCAGATAGCCCCATTCAGCCGGCTCCTTGTCGCCAGGGCCGGAATTTTCCACCTGCAGATCATCGATAAGCAGGTCGGCATAAAAGAGCCAGTCCCGCGCCGGCTTGACCGCCATCTGTAGGCTGCCCAGGGTGTTGGCGGGATCAGGGCCGTTCATCTGCTCGGCATGAAAAAAGGCAAAGGGATTGCAGTAGGCCAAATTCACCCCGGTCTCAGCCCCGCCATAGATCACCGCCTCCTGCACCGCCACAGAGAGAAACCGCCACGGCTGCACCTCCAGGCGATGGCCGGACAGATAGCGGTTTTGCCGGCCGGCCGCTCCAGCCACCGCATAGCGGCCCGGATCCAGAGTGGCGGCGAAGAACTGGTAGTGAAACAGCCGATTATGGTAGGACAGCATCACCTGATCCAGCGGCCGCGAGCGATCGGAGACGAACAGCGCGGCATCCCGCCCCGGCCCCAGGCGGAGAAAATCCCGGCCGATCTTGAACTCTAATCCATCTCGATACAGGCGCAGAAAGGCCTGTTCGGTGTAGCCGGCGAAACCGTTCTGCTGAATGCCGAGATAATCGGGCTGATTGTCCAGCCGCGAATCAGCGACCATTACGTTGTACAGCTGCAGCCACGGCCTGAGCTGAACGCCCAGATGCAGCCGATGCACTCCCGCGTAATACTTGTCCTGTTGATCATCCACATAGCGCTCGTCCATCTGGGCGCCGATCAGCAGGGATCCGGTCTGCAACCCTTCGTGCTGCAGACAGTCATGCAGATAGAGACTGCGTTCATAGGCCACAGCAGACGCCTGCGTGGGGCTGGTCAAGTCATTGCTTAACGCCTTTTGCAAATCCTCTGCTGTCAACGGCCGGCTCAAAGGAGAAAGCCGCCAAAGGTATCCCCGTGTTTGCAGAAAACGGATATAGTCATCGGACCAGTGGGAAGGCCGCAGGGTTTGGCCCATGGCCGCCTGCAATAACAGCACGAAAGTTAGAACAACGATGATTCTCTTGATCATGGATCGCTTTGCGATAGAGTTAGAGTTCCTGCGCCATTCTTAATTCGTGATCGTCGCCTTGGCCAAATCCAGCACCATCTTTTTGTTCTGGTGTTTGATCTCCATCTTTTGACTGCCGGTGGCGGACTGGAGGTACGGCGAATCAAACAGCGGATAATCGGTCGGATCATCGTTCCGGCCGTTCACCAGACGCCGGCCGCTGTAATCGAACTCGAGCACATCGCCGTCCAGCGTGCGATAGCGCACACACAGGGTGCTCTCAAAGTCGATGGGTTCCACCGGATTGGCCTTGATCGCCGCCTGAAAATCGGAAAAGGACTTGCATTCCTCCGGCCGTTTGACCTCCAGGATAAAACCGTTTTTGACGTCATGGCTGCGCAACCGCCAGACCTGTTTTTCTTCGATCCACTCGTATTTCTTCAACGGCCGGAAGGCGATATAGACCGTCGGCGTGCGGCCGAAAATCCACCCGGAGGCATCCTCGATGCGCTCCTGCAGGTCTTTGGAGAAAAAGCCATCATAGTGCCGATAGACCACATCCGGCCCGCTCAGATCATAAAGCCCGATCAGGGTGTTCTTGTATTGCAAGAGTTTTTCATAGGGCGAAGAGCCCACTAGTTTGTCCTCTTTGTCGTAGGTGGTTTTGGAATCCACCACATCCGCCACGATGGAACCGAGCAAAGAGGTGAACAGGGAACCCATGTCCCGGGCGGCATAATAGGGATGCAGGGTGAACAGTGTGGTCACCTCGCCCGGCTTGACCGCCTTCCAGGTCAACGCCCAGGTGTGCTGCAGGATCTGTTCGGTGTGGCCCCATTGAATGCTGCCCAGCGCGGTCGTCGGCGTCATGTACATGACCTTGTTCACCGTGGGGTTGCGCTCGTCATAATAGCGCAGCCGGTTGCGCGATCGTTTGCGTTCGTAGCTGACATACGGTTGACTGCGGTCCGTGGCGATTTGATAGAGGAGGTCCGGCAAGCGGTAATCGCTCATGGCGCATACCAGGCAGTTGCCGAGGAAATTGACCGGTTCCCCCTTGCGGTTGAACAGCGGCCGGTCGCCGAGAAAAAAGGCGGCGGTTTTGCTCATCATGCTCTGCCGTTTGTCAAAGATATCCGGCTCGTAGATCCGGCTGTGCGGACCGCAATATTGGCCATCGAGATAATCGATAAAAAAATCCGCCAGCAGCCAGTTGATCATGATCTCGGCCCGTTTTTTCATCACCGGATCACGGCTGAATTGATTCAACATGAACATGGGGGTGAGAAAGAAAGAGAGATAGGCGGGCGAGTCGAACTCACCCTGGCCGATGGTGGCAGTGGTGGTCATCCAGTAATTCAGCCAGCCCTCGGCATCCAGCCGGTTCTCATCCGAGCTTTTGCCGTTGAACCAGGAAGGACCCGGTTCGTTGGGCCAGCATTGCGACGCCAAATACAGCGAGGTGTAATACATGACCCAATGGTTCTCCGTGTCGCCGCGATACGGCGTATAGTCCTTCAGGGATTGCCGCACCTTGGCTTTATAGGCCGCCGGCATGTTCTTCTGCCCGTACAGATACATGGACATCACCGGGTACAGCCAGAACATGTCGCCGCGCGGCCGGCTGGTGACGCTGTCGATGATTTGCAGCGCAGTCGGGACATCATAGTTCTGGTTCAGCTTGACCATGGCGCGATACGCGTCCGGGCCATAGGGCAGCTTTTTGTAATAAGAGAGTACGCTGTCGCAGCGCTGTTTGTATAATTTATTGTAATCCGCCGCCTGAACGGTGACGGAGAAAAGCACGGCAAGTAGAAAAAGGATGCGAAATGGTTTCATAATCCAGCTCCCTCATCAATAACGCTACATTTCAGAACCCACTCCTGTGCCGAGTGGCAGGTTCGTTCAGCTCCGGCGGACTTTAATAGATAGCCATGCAATACACCCGTCCGTCGGGTTCGGCGGCGCAGGTGAAATGGCCGCCGCCGTCCGCGCTGCGCCATAAACCGTAATTCAACAGGCCGGCAAAGATCATCCGGTTGTCCGTGGGATAGATCGCCAGACTGCGTACGGTGCGGTCGCTGATCTCGTTATCCAAATGGGTCCATTTCTCGCCATAGTTGGTGGACTTGTTGATGCCGCAGAGATAGCCGCCGCAGTAAAGCACGCCCTTTTCTACCGGATCAAAAACCAGCGTATAGATCGTTCGGCCGCGCATACCCATGCTGCGCTGCCGCCAGACTTTGCCGCCGTCGCGGCTGACATAGACGCCGGCGTCGTCGGTGGCAGCTGCCAGCAGAGTCTCATCGTACGGCGCGATTTGTATCTCGTGCACCTCCCGGCCGGACAATCCGCAGGGCTGCCAATTTTCGCCGCCATCCTCGCTCTTCATGATGCCGTCGGCAGTGGCCAGGAACAACACCCGTGTGTCCGAGGGCAACAGGGCTAGACCATTGCAATAGGTCTGGCTGGTGGGTTTTAGCCCACGGCTGATCTTTCTCCAGGTATCGCCGTAATCGTCGCTCTTCCAGACAAAAGAGCTGGAAGTGGCGTAGACGGTTTTGGGGCGGAGCGGATCCAGATACACCTTGGTCACTTCGGTGATGGTCCAGTCGGTGACGATTTTCCACGTTTTGCCCGCATCGAGGCTGCGCAACACGCCGTTGCCCGCCGCTAAAAAGATGTTCCTGCCGTCGGTACGGGTGTCGACCGCCACGCCGAAAATAGAGTTGTTTTTCCACCCGCAGCGTTCCCAGGTCTGATTATCCTTTTCGCCGTAATACAGGCCAAAGACCTGAACATCCTGACCCACCACGGTGATCTGCTTGCGAAACACGATCGAAAAATAGATCAGCGGATCGCGGGCAAAAAGCGGCAGAGCGATTGTAGTCATTATAAGCAACAACAGGACGATACTTTTTCTCATGGAAGACCTCCAGGATGATTAGTTAGCTAAATTAAAAAATTTTAACTAAAAGTCAAAGATATTGTTGCGGCACGGGGATTTTGACCAAAGCCGGATGAGGCGAGTTGCCGCATCCGTTGCCTTGCCGGCCTTGAAATTCTGCCCATAAAGCCCGAGCGCCGGCCCGCCCTGCCTCCTTTTCCCTTTGCTCACCATTATCCCCAGGGCTCGATGGGAAGCTTTTGAAGGCAATTTATGCTTGAATATGGCGGTCTGTTTGCCTAATTTAACCGCCGAGAATACACTCAGCAACACCAAGGGAATAAAAAATTTGAGCCTATTGCCTCTCAGCGCTCCTGGCGCCTTGGCGGTTGATCAGCCCCCCATTTGCTGAATGAAGCATTAAAACATTATGACATTGCGGTGGGAAACTTTGGAGGAAACGATGAAAGCATTTGCCACACTGCTGATAACGGTACTGATGTTGAGTTGTGCAAAATCCAGGCCCGGCACCGCCGCTCCCCGTGGCCAGAGCCGCAATCCGGCCAGTGTAAACCTGTTGTCCAAGGCCAAATGGACGGTCAGCGAAGAAAAAGCCACCCCCTTTATCAATGCCAACGACATCTATCAAGATGGTTCGTCGCCGATGTACCGCGATAAGAACGGTACGCTCTGGGCCATGAGCGGGCACACCCACCTGGGACACATCGGCATGTTCAAAGGCAGTTGCCTGGACGACCTGAAAGAGGCCTATCCGATCAAAACCAATTTTAAAACCGGCGCTGCGGGCGAGGCGTTCGACGGCGTGCGCTATCCCGAGGGGGTGATGTCGCGCGGATCCATCTGGCCGTTCGGCCTGTACATCTGTCCGGTCACCAACCGCTTTTTCTGCTTTTTCCACAATGAGACGGGCTGGAACGGCAAGGGGACCGGCTACACCATCTACGGGCTGAAGGATGGTGAGCCGGATTTCCGTCACATCGGCTTGATGCACTCGGACGACAGCGGCAGAACCTGGGATTTCGACCGCTGGGTGCTGACCGCGGAACAGGTGGGTTACAGCGAACTCTATCACCCTGACGGCATTGAGCGCGGCGGCCAACCGGCCGGAGAGATCTGCTGCGGCGCCGGTGATTTCTCCATCTTTATCGAGCCGGAAGGGGATTATATCTATCTGTTTTACAATTTGCTCTATTACGATTCCTTTAAAAAAGACTGGAGCGACTGCAGCGCCTATGTCGCCCGCACCCGCAAACGGACGGACGGCTGCATGGGCGATATGGTCAAATATTTTAACGGCAGTTTCTGCGAACCGGGCAACCTCGGCAAAGCGAGCCAGGTCGTGGAGAACGTATGGCATCCCCAGGTGCTCTACAGCAAAAGCCTCGACGCCTATATCCTGGCCGGCGTAGTGTTCGATGTGAAAAACAATCGACGCAGAACTCTGGAGATGCGCACCAGCCGCGACCTGATCCATTGGAGCGAGCCATTTGAGCCGGCCGGCAACGGGGACGAGTTCCATCGCCACTATTTCACCGTTGTGTCCACCGCCGCCAGCGGGCCGCACAATGTGGTCGAAAACCATTTCAGCGTGCTCGGCTGCGACAATGGCACGGATGTGAAAAGGCATGACGTGACCTTTGAACGATAATCCCGACGGCCGCGGAAAATACGATTCTGGAAAAAGGAGCTTCTTATGGTTGCTGTACTGCTGTTCCTCCTTGCACTGTCAGCAGGGCCCGCCGACGCTGCTGTCGCTCAGCCCATCGCCACGGTCATTGTGGCGGCGCACGACTCTTCGCCCTCCGCCCGATCGACGGCAGATTATGTCTGTGACGGCGAAGGGGATCAGGAGGAGATCAACGCCGCGCTGACGAGCCTGCCGCCGGCAGGAGGCATGGTGTTCCTCACGGAAGGCACGTATGATATTCGCAAGGTGCGGGGAACCCTGGGAGGCATCCTGATCCAAAGAAGCCACGTCACCCTGGCCGGGACCGGCCCGGCTACGCAGTTGGTGCTGGCGCCGCATCAAAACACCAACGTGATTCGCATTCTCGGCCGCGACGTGGGCTGCATCACCATCCGCGATCTGCAGGTGGACGCCAACCGCGAGCAAAACGCAGAGGGCAAAGGCGATCCGAAAAAATCTCACGACCGTTTCGAGTTCTGCGGCATCAAGGCGTTCTGCGGCTGGCCCGGGGAATCCGGAGAATCACCCACACACGACATCACGGTTGAGAACACCACGGTGCGCAACGCCCAGCGGTTGGGCATCATGCTGGAAGGACCGAACATGAAGGTCATCGGCAACACGCTGGGAAATGCAGGATCGGATGTGGTGGAAATACTCACCGGGCCGGGAGAGATCCGCGGCAACCTGGTCGAGATCACCGGCCCAACCCATGTAGCCATCGGCAGCGACTGCGCCAATACCATCCTGATGAGCGACAATATCGTGCACATTAAACCGGGCGGCCGTCTGGACATCGCCTTTCGCTCCTGGAAGGGTTCGCAACGCCATGTGATCGCCAACAACCTCGTGACCGTGGATTCCGCCGGTGTCTGCACCCAGGCTATCGATGCACGCGGCTCGCACACGGTGATCACGGGCAACTGTTTTCAATCCACCAACATGATCCCTCGCACCCGCTTGACGGTCAGCGGCGGGGATGCGCTCATCAGCGCCAATGTGCTTCAAAACATCACGATCGAAATCAACGATCTCAGCGGTGAGAACAAGCCTATCCTCCTTGGCAACAATCTGCTCGACAACTCGACCGTTGATCATAAGGCCGGCCATCTGATCAAAAGTCAGTAAAACGACGCCTCTTCCATCAGGGACCCCGAGCGCCGGCGACGACGGGAAACAAGGCGTCCACAGCTGTTGCCGGCGGGATCGCAGGAAAGGCGAAAAGGTGGTGCAACAGTGAACCGTGCTCGCCCCGAGCTCGATGCGATCGATTTTTTTATGCTTGAATTTCACCTTTTGAACGCCTACCTTGACGGCGAATGGAACAACCGATCCATATTATGGGATTTGATCATGCACTCAGTCAAATTTGTCAAACCGATTTCTGTTGTTTTTCTTGCCGCCATCCTGTTCCTGCAGGGCTGCGGCGCTGCCAAGAAGCAGATCCTGCCGGCCAGCCTCAGGCAGCCAAAGATAGGGCTGGTTCTGGGCGGCGGCGCCTCCCGGGGCTTTGCCCATGTCGGCGTGCTCAGGGCCCTGGAGCAGGAAAAGATTCCGATCGACCTGATCGTCGGCACATCGGTGGGCAGCTTGATCGGCGCGATTTACGCCGCTAATCCCAACAGCTTTGAGCTGGAGTGGATGGCCTTTGAGCTGGAGAAGGACGATATCTTTGATTTCTCCCTGCTTTCGTCCCGTACCGGTCCGATCAAAGGCGACAAGCTGGAAAAATTCGTCGTCAAGCACGTCAAAGCCAGAAATATTGAAAACATGAAGATCCCGTTCTACGCCGTGGCCTGTGACCTCAACACCGGCGAACCGGTGGTTTTCGACAAAGGCCCTGCGGAAATCGCCGTACGTGCCTCCTCCTCCATCCCCGGCGTGTTTACCCCTTTGAACATCAAGGAACGAATCGTGGTGGATGGAGGGGTGATCGGCAGCGTCTCGCCCGAGACCGCCAGACAAAAGGGCGCGGATATCGTCATCGTAGTGAACATCGGCAAGAGCATCACCAATTATGAGACTGGCAACATCGTCCAGATTACGCTTCAGGCCATCGATATCATGGGCCATCGAATCGACCAATATAAGAACCAAGACGCCGACGTTCTGATCGAGCCGGAAGTGGGCAACGTCGGCACCATGGATTTTTCCAAGAAAAAAGAACTCATGCTGGCCGGCATCAAGGCCGGACAGGCGGCCATTCCGGCCATTCATAAAGCGATTGAGGACTTTAAGGCAGGACGGCTCGGCCAGAACTAAATACGATCGTGCACTTTTATCTTGATTTTCAGATGTTGATTGGCTATTTTGTATCAGGGTGGAAGAGAGGGCGGAAGTGAAGAGAGCGTCCATCATGTTCCGGCGGCTTTTTTAACGACCGCGGAACAATCCCCTGATCGGCTGTAGGCGGGAAGATGAGCTCCCTGACCAGATCATCATGACTTTCCATCATCCCCGGATCCGGCAGCCTAGTTGGTACACGCTCCAGACAATTCATGAACCTCCTTCCTTATCATTTCTCCTCATGTATTTGGCAGCAAGCCGAATTCCGGTAGAAGGCTCCCATTCTACCATCGCAGAGGAGTATATTATGCCGATGCCGTCATTCATGTTTCACTAAAGCAAAGGGATCTGCCGTGAAACGCCTTCGGCATAATTGAACGAGTCACCCATCATTTCGACTGTCATCAGCTTAAAGGAGGAAAAAACATCACAGAAATTGGAGTGGGTAAAGAGAGCTGAAACCAGCCTTTCTGCCATTCTTCAGAATTCGCGACCCCAGAGGGGCTGAGGGATTTTGCACTGTCTAAGGTACCCCGTTTTAGTGAAAAAACAAACAGCCGAACAAAAAACAATCAACAGGAGGACATTATGAAAAAGGTTTTATTGGTACTGTTTATCATCGTTTTGGCAGCCTCTCTGGTTCAGGCGGCCGATGACATTCGTCCCAAATGCAAAAAAGGCGATAGATCCCTGCTGTTCAGCTTTAACGGCGTCAGCGGGCTGTTGTTGAGCGGTCTGGGCAGCGTCTTTGGCGGCGATGGTGGAGACGGGGATCTGGCGGGACTCCAGGGTCATCCAGAATTGAACAGCTCCATCCTCT
>DAIQOA010000025.1:0-36851 GCA_036788095.1 bacterium
AAAGCCACACCGATCCGGTAAAGATGATGGGCATGACCACTCCAGCCAAAGAGGAGGTGGTCACTACCTGGATCGCGGAAGGCAAAATGAGCACCGACAGCCCGGAGAGTATGGTGATCCTTCGCCTGGACAAGGATAGGCTCTACACCATCGACAAAAAGACGAAGACCTATATCGAAATGCCCCTGAGCGCCATGACCGCCATGGTGGATGATCCACAGATGCAGGAGATGATGAAAACCATGGCCGGCCAGATGAAGGTGAGCATCACCGAAACGGCGGAGACGAAAAAGATCAACCAATGGAACTGCCGCAAGTACAATCAGGTGATGACCATCCCCATGGCCGGGCCGGTGGCCAGCGAGGTTTGGGCCAGTCCGGACATCAAGGTGGATTACGAGCTGTACGCCAAATCCGCCGCAGCCATGTACGCACGCATGCCGGGCATGGGCGCGGCCATGGAGGATATTATCAAGGAGATGAAAAAGATCAAGGGCGTACCGGTGCTGACCACCACCACGATGAAGATGATGGGCGCAGAGGTGAAATCCAGTGAAGAGTTGTTGGAGGTCAAAGAGGGCAAGGCGCCGGCGGCTGTGTTTGAAGTGCCGGCAGGCTATAAAAAAACCGAGAGGGAATAGCCCGGCATTAACCAGCTCTGCCCTCCGGTTCACAAGCTTCCTGTTGACCGGAAGCGGACGCGCTAGAACTGCTGACTTTCAAATTTCACGGCCAAGGCCACACGCCTCGGCCGTTTTCATTACATCACAAAGCCGATCTGGTTCTGCGGCGTCCGGCAGTCCATATCCAGACCACGATCGCGATGATCGGCGATCTCGGCGGCCACGCCGATGCTGCGGCCGTAGAGAAACTGAGTGAACGACAGATCCTGGACCATCTTGGTCGTGATGCGGCCCGCCTGCAGATCCTTCCACACCAGCTTGAGGATGATCACCGCCAGCACTGCGTCGATGTTGACGCAGAACACGTTTTTAGTCACGCCTTCGTTGAACAGCTCCTGCACCAGATGATGATAGAACTCGTGAAAGACGTTATAGATGCCGCGTTGCGCCAGCTCGCCGCGGATGAACGCCTCGCGCGGGTCGATGTTGACGCTGTTGCCCTTGAAGATCGGGTGGTTGATGCAGGGGATGCGCCGGACCGGTCGCTCCGCGGTCTCGCGTTCGCTCTTTTTGTATTCGCGATAACGGCGCGCCGCCTCGCGGGCTTGAAGCGCCAGCTTTTCTTCCGGCACCAGCTGTCCCGGATCAAGATTTGCGTCGTGAAAATTTTCCATGAGAAAGGCGATGGCCTCAAAGCCGTTGCCGCCGTGCGCCAGGCCGGTGTTGGTGAGAAAGCCGAGTATAGAGGTGGCGATGTGGTTGCGCGCGCTGACCGATTCCTTGGCCCCTTTGGCGGAGAGCGTGCCGGGACCGTTGGTCAAGGTCAGGCCGATGAGGGCTTTGAATTCGAACAGCTCGGACTCGTTGGGCTGGCGATTGAACAGCACGGCAAAGGCGTTTTCGGTAAAGCTGTTGTGCAGGTTAGAGATCTTGGCATCGATCAGTTCATGCCAGTACGGATTACGACTGCGATCGATGACCGAATAGGCGACCACACGGCTGAGGATATAGATGTAAGTGACCGCGTCTTCCACGACCTTCCGGCTGATGCGTTTTTCCAGCATCGGTTTCCAGAACAGGGCCACGCCGATGCCGCCGAGCAAAAATTCGTATTCATCGCGTATGTTCAGCTGCTTTTTTTCCGCCAGGCGGATGATGTGCTGCAGCACGCGCACGGGAAAAGTGGTCTTGGTCGCCCCTTTGATCTCGGTCAGCAGCAATTCCAGCACATCGGTTTTGCGCACCGGCTCGGAGGTGAGCAGCTCGGAGGTCAGATAGACATCCATGGCGACGGGAAATTCTTCCGTTAGATCGCTGATTTCGAATTCGCGGATCATATCGATGAGAAAGCGTGTGTAAATGGTCGCTTTGGCGAGGAAGGAACGGTTGCCGATGAGCGCGATCTGCGAGCCGATGTAGGCGTTGGGCGTACAGCCGTTGTTTCGTGCCACATCCACCAGGTCCATCCGCCGTTCATCCATTTTCAGAAACAGGTTGAGCAGCAGGTTGATGGTGGGGATATCCTGAGGTTCGGGCATGACCTTGGCCAGGCTGAAATAGATGTTCTCCTCCATGGTGTAGCGCGACAGCTCGAGAATCGAACGGCCGTGCAGCTCGGAGACCTGGGTTCGCGGATCCATGCGCGAGGCCCCGGACTTGTCCGCCATGTTCTGGCGCAAAAAATGGGCGCCCACCTGTTTGTTGATCTCTTTGATCTGCTGGTCGTAGGGCGGCATGGCGCGCACCACCGGCACGTCCAATTCCGGCGGCAGCGGCATCAGCGAGTCGCTGATCCACAGTTTCAGCGACAGGTCGCTGGTGGCGGCGAAATCGCTCGTTTCACCGCGGCTGGCAAAGACCGCTTTCATGGCCTCGGGAAAGTGTTGTATGGAGGCGATGCGCACGCCCCGTTTGCCGACCACGGGTGCGGCCGGATCGAACACCGGCACGCCGAAATAGTCGTCGAACCATTGTTCTTTGGATTCGGCGTCGTCGCCGCTGCCGGCCAGAGCGCCGGCGTGGCCACAGGATCGCTGAATGTCTTTTTTCCAACGGCCGGTGACGCAGACCACGATGGGCTTGTCAAAGCCGAAGCGGCGTTCGCTGATCCAATCAAGCGCCTGTTTCTCATAGTAGCCGCCGGGCTCCACGTACAACGCCACCGCTTTGGTGCGCGGGTCGTTCTGCGCGGCGTAGAGAAACTCGGGCAGAGCGAAATGGATGTAGATGTCTTTGCCCGAGCTCACCACAGTGCTGATGCCAAAGCCGGCGGAGCGCAGATATTCGGCGATGGTGGTGGTAAAGTTGCCGGAATTGGAGTGGATGGCCACCGACCCTTTGGTCAGCGCCTCGGCCGGCCGGTCGCCGCCCAGCGCGCCGCCGACGCGCACATGGTCCCAGGCGTTGGCCATGCCCAGGCAATTGGCGCCGATAATGTCCACCCCCGCCTCCTGGCAGACGAAGCGGCAGTTGCGCGAATCGCGGGCAGGCACTTTTTCAGTGACGATCACCACCCGTTTCAGGTCCTGGTTGTAATAGACCAGTTCCGCCACCGCCTGGCTCACCGCCGGCGGCGGCAGATAGATCACGCCGATGTCGAAAAAGATTTTTTGCTGGATCACGTCGCGAATGCTGCTGTAGACCGGGATCGGGCCCACCGGAGTTTCCAACTCTCCTTTGCGGCCGTACTGCACGCCGGCGACCACATTGCCGCCGCTGTACTCGTGCGAGACCGGCGTGACCTTGCGGCTTTCGTTGCCGAGAATGTTGATGACGCATACGCGCGAATCCCGCGTCACCAGCTCTTCCAGAGAGTGGATGCCGATGAAATAGGGGAACGGTTTAGTCTGCTGTTGCCTCATGCATCGAACCTTTTATTTTCATATTCCCGGCGACCCTGTTCCCGCCACCAGCGGTCGATCGCCTTGGCATACTCGAGCACCTGGATCATGGAGGTGTCATAGCCGAACATCTTGTACGGCAGTTTGCAGGTGTCGAGGATATCTTTACCGTAGAACATGCCCTTGATCAGCTGCGGACCGCCGCGGCCGACGACCGTGTAGATCGGCGTTTTGCCAAAGAGGGCGATGTGATCGCGCAGCGCATCAAAGATTCCCTTAAAGGTCACATAGATGTCAGTGTTGTTGGCTTTGCCGCCGATGATCAGCAGCACGCTGGCTTGAGCCAGCCAGTGTTTGAACACAATGCGGCTGATGGCGTACATTTTTTCATAGGGCGGATTGCCGCCGAAATCAGAGGCAAAGATGGCCGAGCTGCCCAGAGTTTCAGTGGCCGCCGAGTTGGCGCCGCCGCCGAACATGAACGGAATGATGGCACCGTTGGGATTCAACTCGAGCACGTCGCTCTGGCCCTGATAGGTGCGCAATTGATTGATCTCCGACTCAAAGGGGGTGATGTCCGACTGAAACACGGTGGACGGCAATCCCAGCCTTTTCCACGCCGGATTGTCCTGGTCGAACTGCGCCTTGAGA
The DNA here is from genome assembly GCA_036788095.1 of bacterium. Lineage (GTDB taxonomy): Bacteria > Zhuqueibacterota > Zhuqueibacteria > Residuimicrobiales > Residuimicrobiaceae > Anaerohabitans. The sequence continues at coordinate 4,115 of DAIQOA010000025.1, forward strand.
TCGCAGGCCACGGGGATCAATTTGTTGTCGCTTTTCATCATGCGGATGGGATTGATCTCCAAGGTGGTGAGGCCGTAATTGTCGTACAGGCTCCACAGCTTGGGCAGGCTCTGCACCAACGGCGAGATGCAGTCTTCGGGACAGCCGGTGTCGGTCAACGCATTGGTGATGTCAAAGGATTTGAGGCCGATGAACGGATCGATCCAGATCACCTGCTTTTTATCCGTCGACAAACTCTCGATGTCCATGCCGCCAAAGGGGCTGATGGTGAACACCGGTTTGCGATGGATCGTTGACGCGGTGATGCTGAAATAGACCTCGATGTCCGAGGGCACAAAGGCCTCAAAGGTGACGCCGTTGGCGGTGACGGTTTTGGCGCCGTACTGGTGCGCGGCGAAATAGAGCTCTTTTTTCGCCTGCAGGGCATCCACCAGGTTGTCGACGATGCGCACCAGCCCGGCCTTGCCTTTTTTGCCCACACCGCCAGAGAAGAACGGTTTGATCACCAGTTTTTTATGGGTGTTGAGCATCTGCTGGATCTGTTCCTTGGTGGCGTCGGCGGTTAAAAACGGGGCATAGGGGAATTCGACCAGATCCAAAAGCTGGGCGCCGTATTTAAGTCCGGATATCTGCATAGAGCCCCTGTAATGTAACGTGAAAGGCGATTTTGTCCGGAGGGCCAGATCGGCGGACCGGTTGGCGTCCGGGTTCGGTAATTAGTTTATTAAATCCCTGCGCCATTCGCAAGGGTTAAGTGCTGCCGGCGATTCCTAAAAATATCCCCAGGTCTTGAGCAGCACGATTCCCAGGGCGATAGTGATCGAACTGGCCAGGGTGGACAGCAGGATGATGTTGCCGGCCAGACGGCCGTTGCTGCCCATGGCCTCTGCCATAATATAGCTGGCGATGGCAGTGGGCGAGGCAAAAAAGAAAAACAGGCTGGCCCTTTCGTAAAGGGAAAACCCCATATGCACTGCTGCCAGCATCACCAGAGTGGGGGTCAGGATCAGCTTGAGAAAGGAAGCGATGGCCGAAAGGCGGAAATCCTGCTTGATTCCGGAAAAGGTCAAGCTGCCGCCGATGCCGATCAGCGCCATGGGCAGCGTGATGGTGGAAAGCTGCTCCGCCGCCGAAAAGATCGTTCGCGGGATGGGAATTTGGAACAAGGAGAACGGGATGGCGGCCGCGGTGGCCAGGATCAGGGGATTGGTGGCGATCTCTTTGAGCGTTTGGCCAACCGTTACCTTACGTTCGCTGCGCTGGGTGACGGTAAGCGCAATGACGGCCAGCAGATTGTACGGCGGCATCATAAAGCTGAGCAGTACCGCGGCGTTGGCCAGCGGTTCCGGGCCAAAGGCGCTCTGGATCATGGCAAAGCCGAGGATGGCGAAATTACCGCGAAAGCTGCCCTGAATAAAAGCACCGCGGTCGCGCCCGTTGGCAGCCCACAGCGAGCCGGCAGACCAGGCGATGGCAAAGGCAAAAAGAATGGCAGCGTAGGTGAACAGGACCAGCCGGCCGTTGAAAACCTGGTGCAGATCGGTGACACTGATTTTGACGAACAGCAGAGCCGGCAGAGTGACGTGAAAAACCAGACGGGAGGAGAGAGTAAGAAAATGGCTGTCGATGAGATGGCGCCGCTTGAGCCACACGCCCAGAGCGACGATGAGAAACACCGGAGCGACGATATTGACAGCGAAAAAAATATTTTGAATCATGAGCGATCCGTGATTAAGGTGGCTTTCATTCTGCGCTCTCTGCCGTGGGGCGCAACTTGCCCCGCGCCAGGGAGGCGAACACACCGATGAGACAGAGCGCAGCCGACGCCTGCAGCACGAGGCGGATGGTGGTGATGAACGATCCGTGGAGCTCCGGTGTGATGATCCGGTGGCCGACAGTACTGTTGAGCGCCAGAGTCGCCAGGCCCATGCTAAAGATTTGCCCCAGCTGCCGCATGGCGCTCACGGTGGCGGAGGCGATGTTATAGTTTCTTTTTGCCACAGAGCTCATGATGGCGTTGGTGTTCGGAGAAGAAAAGAAGCCAAAGCCAAGACCCAGCAGGGTCAGGCAGGTGAGAATGAATCCGGTCGATGTTGTGGAGTTCAGAGCACTGAGGAGCAGTAGGCCGAGGACGGTCATCATCATGCCCGCAGAGGCCAACCGCTGCGGCTCGATGCGGTCCGACAGCCGGCCCGCCATGGGGGAGGTTAGCGCCTGAACGATGGGTTGCACCATCATCAGCATTCCGGCGTCCCGCGGCGGCAGTCCCTTGACGTACTGCAGATAAAGACTGAGCAGAAACACCACGGCGGTGGTGGCGCCGTAATTGAGAAAGGTCGCCACATTGGACATGGCAAAAGTGCGATTGAAACGGAAAAGGGAAAGGTCAACGATGGGATGGGCGGTCCGGCTCTGGCGCCAGATGAACGCCAGCATCGCGGCCAGGCCGAGGGCGATGACGCCGATGGCCGTGGCGCCGGGCAGGGAGGTGAATCCGTAGAGCAGCGCGCTGATGGAAAAGGCGAACAGCAGCGATCCCGGTGCATCAAAGGGTTCGCCGGGGGTTTCCGCCGGCTCATGGCGCAGGTTTTTTAACAACAGCAGCAAGATGAGCAACGAAAGCGGACCCATGAGAAAGAAAAGGGAGCGCCAGCCGAGCGCCTGGGTGAGCAGCCCTCCGAGCACTGGTCCCACTGACAGGCCGACGTACACGGCTGATACGTTCAGACCCAGCGCCCGTCCGCGTTCGCCCGGCGGAAAGGCGGCGGTCAGCATGGCCATGCTGGTGGGCAACATCATCGAAGTGCCCAGGCCCTGAGCAATGCGGGCGGTCAGCAGCCAGACAAAGTTGGGCGCAGCGCCGGCCAGCAGAGAGGCGGTCATAAAGAGCGACAGACCGATGACGAACAGAGTGCGGCGTCCATGAATGTCCGCCAGACGGCCGAACGGAAGAATAAAAGCGGTGGAGGCCAGCAGATAGGCAGTGGCCACCCAACTCATGGACACGGCATCCAGATGCAGATCGCGGCTGAGGGAAGGGAGCGCGATGTTGACCGCGGAAGCCATGAACGGGACAAAAGCGGAGGTGGCCATGACGATGAAAAGCAGAGTTCGCTTTCGGGAATTCATGCTCATGAATAAATCTCTGGCAGATCTTTGCGCTGGCTCGGATGTTCCCGTTCCTGTAGATCCTGGGGCAACTCTCCGGCATCGCCGTAATAGCCCACGGCCACAGCGATGATGATGTCGTATTTTTCTTTGTCGATCTGCAGCACCTCGTAGGCTTTTTCCCGGTCAAAGCCCGCCATGGGATGGACAAAGAGATCCTGTTTGGTCGCCTGCAGGGCCAGCGACATGAAGGCTGAGCCGCAATCGAACTGGTAGGTATAGTTGGCCTGTCCGCTCCTTGACCAATTTCTTCGCCCCAGCAGGTAGAGCAGCAGCGGTGCGCAGCAGGCCCATCGTTGATTGCCGGGATTGAGCAAGCTGCGAAAGCGTTGCAGCGCCTCTTCGTTTTCCGGAACCAGAAACAGCCAGGGCTGTTCATTAGCCGCGGACGGCGCCCAGCGCGCCGCCTCCAAAAGCGAGAGAAGCGTTTGTTGTTTTACCGGCTGGTCCGAGAAGGCGCGCGGCGACCAGCGCTGGAGAAATTGCGCATCGACGTCAGCTTGTGATTGTCGTGGATGAGGTTGGGACATATACATGCCTTTTCAGTTCAAGAATGATCAGCCATCGATCAGGCTTGCGCTTGGCCGGGGCAACGCTGAACCACGTCAGGGCCTGCGGCTCTCGGTCCACTGCGGACGCAGGATAGTGGCCAGATCCGGAGTGCGCTCCAGGATCACATCGGCGCCGGCCTGCTGCAGCTCCGGCTTTTCACCAAAACCGCAGAGCACGGCCACGGTCCGGCAGCCGGCGGCCTTGCCGGCGCGGACGTCCACCGTGGTATCGCCCACCATGACGCAGGAGGAGATGTCCACCTGAAGACCGGCTGCGGCGAGGAGCAGCGGTTGCGGATGGGGCTTGGTTTTACGGCAGGACTGAGCGGTGACGATCACCTGAAAATATTTTTCCAGATCGAATTGGCGCAGAAACGCGTATGTGCCACGTTCGCCGCGGCTGGTGACCACGGCCAATGGATAGTGCGCGTGCAAACTTTCCAGCAGTTCATGGATCCCCGGAATGACGACAAAGTGTCCTTTGCTTTTGACCAGTTCCCGGAGCGGTTGCGACAGCGCGTACAGCCCTTTGATCAGGTACAGGCGGTCCAGCCATTCGTACAGTTCGTTGACCGGAGTTTCCAGCCGCATGATCAGCCGGCGGGCGGCGGCGAGCGGGTCCCGGCCGCCCAGCCATCGATGCCAGGGCTGGAACCAGCGCGCCAGTTTGCCCGCATAGAGATCGTCGGTATCGCTCAGGGTGCCGTCGATGTCGAACAGTACAGCACGGATCGGATCAGGATCAAAGGACATACGCATTCCATTCATGAACCGTTTAATATACGCAGGAAAAAACTGTTGACAAATAGGAAAAAAGAGATTATATTTAACCAATCGGTTAAACCAAATGGTTAATCCAGGCGGAGAACAAGGCGATGACCCGAGGGGTGCGCGGCGACGGTGAATCGACGCGGGAGAAGATCAAGGCGGCGGCGGGTGAAATATTTTTGCTCAAAGGCCATGCAGCGGCGCGCATGCAAGAGATCGCCGATCGGGCCGGAGTCAACAAGGCGCTGATCTATTACTATTTTTCCTCCAAGGATGCCCTGTTCGAGGCCATCATCCGCGAGGCCTTTGAAGAACTGTTGATGAACCTATCCTCCCTGTTCGACCTAAACGAGAGCGATCCGCGCCGGTTGATCCGGCGTCTGGTGCACGTTCATTTCGATTTCTTGCTGGAACACCCGCAGCTGCCGCGGCTGCTGGTGCGTGAGCTGAACAGCGACAATCCTCTGCCGTTCAAAATCCTCGAGGACATCATGGGAGGGTTCAGCCGCGGTAAAATCGTGCGGCTGCAGAAATTATTTGATCAGGCGGTCGCGCAAAAAGTCGTCCGCCGAATCGATGTCAAACAGCTTATCTGGAGCATTGTTTCGTTGAACGTGTTCTCAATTATCCTCTGGCCGGTTCTGCAGAACATTTGGCCGGAGGAAGCCATATCCTTTGACAAAGCGATGCGGAAACGGGAAAAAGCGGTGGTGGATCTGATCCTCAACGGTCTGCTGCCGCAACGGTCTGTATAAGGATTCCTTATGGTCAAACTTTTAACAGGTGCATGGGTGCTTCTGGCCGGTTCTGCCGGGTTCAGCCAGGTGACGCTGCCCGAGATGGTGAACAAAGCGCTGGCTAACAATCCCGGTCTGGCCATCGCCCGGTCCGAAGCCCAGACTGCGGCCGAACAGGTGGCGCAGGCCTCTGCCGACCGGTTGCCGGCTCTGGAGATGAGCGGCTCATATCGTCATCAGAGCATGGTTCCCGAGTTGCGCATCACGCCCATCGAGCTGCCCTTTGGCGCTGGTCTCTATTCCCCGATTCCAAACGGCGCGGTCACCCTGGGAACGATCGACACCTATGATCTGCGCATGACGTTGTCGCAACCGATTTTTGCCGGTTTTCGCCTGAGCAATCGGGTGTCTGCCGCGCGCAGCAATCTGGCAGCCCGCAACAGCGAAATCCAGCGGCAGCGCGCAGAGCTGATTCATCAGGTGGAGACCGCCTACGGCCAGGTGCTGAAAACGGAAAAGTACCTGGCCATCGCCCGGGCCGGACGCGAACAGATCGCCGGCCATTTGCGCGACGCCAGAAACCTGTTGAATCAGGGTCTGCTGAAAAAGGAGGAGTTGCTTCAGGTGCAGGTGCATCTGTCCGAGGCGGATCTGGCTGTGGTGCAGGCTGAGAACGGCCATGCCATGAGCCTGGCGGTGCTGGAGAATCTGTTGGGTGAAAAGATAGCGCCGGGCGTCACTTTCAGCCCCCTGCCGCCTGCCGCCGGTGAAACGGCGGAGTTGCAGAGCGCGGTGAACGCCGCTTTTGCCAACCGTGCTGAGCTGAAAACGATTTCATATACGCAGGAGGCGAACCGTGCGGTGGTGGCCATAGCCCAGGCCGGCCGCTTGCCTGCTCTGGCTGCTTTCGGCAGTATCGGCTACGGCAAGCCCGGACTGGATATGCTGAAAAAGGAGTGGATGGATTACTGGGTGGTGGGCGCCGGGCTGGAGTGGAAACTGTGGAACGGGGGCAAGGTCCGCAGCCAGGTGCAGCAGGCCAAACTCAATGGGACCATGCTCGAAGACCGGGACCGGCAGCTCAGGGAGGCCATTCGTCTGGAGGTGACCAAAGCCTTTTTGCAGTGGCAGGAGGCGTTACAGCGCCGGCAGTTGAGTGCGGTTCTGCAAAACCAGGCGGAGGAGAGCTATCGCGTGGCTGAGCACCAGTATCAGCAGGGCCATCTGAGCCATAGCAGTTATTTTGACAGCCAGACTGCACTGATGAGAGCGCGCATGGGCCTGGTGCAGGCGGAGATCGATTGCGCCGTCAGCCAGGCCGCGCTGCGTCGCGCCGAAGGAGTGAATGAGAACCCTTACCGCGTTCAATGAGGATTGAGGTTTGAGATGAAGAATCTATTGGTTTGGAGTTGCACGGCCGCGGCGTTGCTCTGTCTCGCCTGCGCGGATCAAGAACACACCGGCGTGTCCGGCGTCGGCACTCTGGAGGCCAGGGAGGTGCTGATCAGCAGCAAGAGCGCGGGCACGGTTCTGCGGCTGCCGGTCCGTGAGGGGGATGTGGTGACCGTTGGACAGCCGGTGGCGGTCATTGACAGTGAAAAAGTGTTTTTGCAGAAACAGCAACTGCTGGCCGGCTTGGAAGAGCTGCGCTACACCACGGTCAATGCTCAGCGCGGCGTTCAGCTGGCCCAGGATCAACTGGACCATGTCGGCAAAAAGTTCGAGCGCATCCGCTCGTTGTGGCAGGACAGCAGCGCGACGCTGCAGCAGTATGAGGATATCGAAACCGCCCACAAAGCCGCCGTGACGCAACATGCCAATGCGCGCACCACACTCGATGCCCTGCGCGCGAAAAAGGCGCAGCTCGACGCGCAGTTGCTGCTGGTGAACAGCCAATTGGCGGATGGACGCATCACCGCGGCCATCGACGGAACGGTGTTAGAGACCTATGTCGAGCAGGGTGAGATCGTCCGCCCCACCGGCGCCATCGTCAAACTGGCGGATCTGCAGCACATGTGGATCAAGATTTATCTCAACGAGGGCGATCTCGGCCGAATCCGCATCGGCCAGTTGGCTGATCTGCAGATCGCCTCACGGCCTGATCAACTGTTTCCCGGCCGGGTCACCTGGATATCGCCCAAAGCCGAGTTCACGCCGAAAAATGTGCAGACCCGTGAGGCCCGCTCCGATCTGGTCTATGCGGTGAAAATTGCAGTTGAAAATCCCGACGGCGTGTTAAAGATCGGCATGCCGGCGGACGTGTATCTGCGCTGAGGCCGATGGATCCCTGCATTGAAATCCATGGACTGAAAAAGTCCTTTAACGGCACAGCCGCGGTCGACGGCCTGGAGCTGCTCGTGCAGCCGGGCGAGATGTTCGGCATGATCGGACCGGACGGCGCGGGCAAGACCACCACGCTGCGCATGCTTTGCGGCCTGTGGCATGCGGATGAGGGAGAGGCCAGAGTGCTGGGCCATGATGTGAGAACCGAGGCGCAGCGGATTCGGAGGTTGATCGGCTACATGCCGCAAAAGTTTTCCCTGTATCCGGATCTCACAGTGGCGGAAAACCTGCGTTTTTTCAGCGATCTTTTTCAGGTTCGCGCGGATGAGCGGGAACAGCGGCTGAAACGGCTGCTGGCGTTCAGCCGGCTGGGTCCGTTCGCCGGCCGTCAGGCGCGGGCGTTGTCCGGAGGCATGAAACAAAAGCTGGCGCTCTCATGCACTTTGATTCACACGCCGCAACTGCTGTTGCTGGATGAACCGACCACGGGCGTGGATCCGGTTTCGCGTCGTGAATTCTGGGACATTCTCAATGAGCTGCGCGGCGAAGGGGTCACCATTCTGGTCACCACGCCCTACATGGACGAGGCGGCGGGATGCGACCGCATTGCCTTTATTCATAAAGGCCGAGTGCTGACGGTCAGCCGGCCGGCGGACATACCGGCGCTGCATCAGGGCTCGCTGCTGGAAATCAAATCCCGGCGCAACCGGGAGATAGGCCGCCGACTCACCGATTCCGGCCGGTTTGACTCGGTGCAGATTTTCGGCGATTGCATTCACGCGTCCGCCCGCGTCGATCCAAAAGTGATGACCGCATGGGTCGCGGAGCTGGCGCCGGAGGAGAAGGATCATCTGCAGATCAAGGAAATTCCTGCGGGCATTGAAGATGTCTTTGTCGCTTTATTGAAATGATGAGCATGGATAACGCCTATTCGGTCGAGGTGAACGACCTGACCAAAAAATTCGGCCATTTTGTCGCAGTCGATCACATCAGTTTTTATGTCCAGGACGGCGAGATCTTTGGCTTTCTCGGCGCCAATGGCGCGGGCAAAACCACGACCATCCGAATGCTGTGCGGCTTGATCCTGCCCACATCGGGCCAGGGCCGGGTGGAGGGGCTGGACATTTTCACCCAGACCGAGGCCATCAAGCAGAACATCGGCTACATGTCGCAGAAATTCTCCCTGTACGACGATCTGACCGTTGAGGAGAACCTCGTTTTTTACGGTGGAATCTATGGCATGCCGTCGTCCGAGTTGTCCCTTGCCTGCGAGGCGGTGATCCAGCGCATGGATCTGGGCGGCCAGGTAAAAAAAATGACCCGCTCTTTGCCCGCCGGCTGGAAGCAGCGGCTCGCCCTGAGCTGCGCGATTCTGCATCAACCTAAAATCCTTTTTCTCGATGAGCCGACCGGCGGCGTGGATCCCATTTCCCGGCGCGCGTTCTGGGACATCATCCATCAGCTGGCGGAGAGCGGCACCACGATCTTTGTCACCACTCATTATATGGATGAAGCCGAATACTGCAACCGTCTGTCGATCATGCACGAGGGCCGCATCATTGCGCTGGGTTCGCCGATGGAGCTCAAAGAGCGGTATCAGCAGCCCACGGTGGAGCGGGTGTTTATCGATCTGGTGAAACCGGCGGATGCCGGGCGGGAATGACTCATGAAACCGAGAATCGTCGCTGTTCTGCAAAAAGAGTTTATTCATATCTGGCGTGATCCCTACAGCCTGCTGATCGTGTTTCTTTTTCCGATGATGATGATCCTGCTCTACGGCTATGCGATCACCTTTGACATCAAATATATTCCTCTCGCCATTCTGGACCAGGACCGCTCGCCGGCCTCGCAGCGGTTGGTGGAAAAACTGACCAGTTCGAACTATTTCCGCATCACCGCCCGGCTGCAAGACCGCCGTGAGATTGAGCCGGGCTTTCTCCATCGCCGGATGAGCGCGGTGCTGGTGATTCCCGCTGATTTCGATCGCCTGCTGACCAGCCGGCCCGAAACCTCGGTGCAGCTGATCATGGACGGCGCCAACGCCAACACCGCCACGATCGCGATGAACTATCTCAAATCGTTTTTAACCCGGACCACGCTCGAGTTGAACCAGGGGCTGCTGGCAACGCCGCTGGACATCGAACCGCGCATCTGGTACAATCCGGATTTAAAGAGCACCCATTTCGTTGTGCCGGGCCTGATCGCCATTCTCATGATGATGATCTGCGCCTTGTTGACGTCGCTGACGGTATCGCGCGAGCGCGAGACCGGCACGCTGGAGCAGATCTTTGTCTCGCCCATCCGGCCGGTGGAGATCATTTTCGGCAAGGTGGCGCCGTATATTCTGTTGGCGTTTCTCGACGGCATGGCGATCCTCGGCTTCAGCCATTGGGTGTTCGGCGTGCCGATCCGCGGCAGCCTGGCGCTGCTGGTGTTCTTTATGCTGATCTACATCTATGCCTCGTTAAGCCTGGGCGTGTTCATCTCCTCGCGCGCGCGCACCCAGCAGGCCGCGCTGTTCGCCGCCATGCTGGGCACGCTGCTGCCCTCGGTGCTGTTGTCCGGTTTTGTCTTTCCCATCGCCTCCATGCCGCGGGTGTTGCAGTGGCTCACCACTATCGTGCCGGCGAAATATTTTCTCATACAGGCGCGCGGGGTGATGCTCAAGGGCGTCGGATTCGACTATCTGTACCTGCCCACGGTTTTTCTGCTGATCTTTGGAACCCTGCTGCTGGCGGTGAGCGTCAAACGGTTTAAAACCAATCTGGAAGGCTGAACGATGCGGCGCATTATGCACATCATCCGCAAGGAGTTCATTCAAATCCGCCGTGATCGGGCCATTCGGGCGTTGATCCTGGTTGTGCCGATCATCCAGATCTGGGTGCTGGGCTATGTGATCTCCTCCGAAGTCAAGCGAGTGTCCACGGTGATCTGCGATCTCGATCGCACTTCCACCAGCCGGGCGTTGATCGAGCGCCTCAGCCATACGGTCTATCTCAACGTCCGCTATCACGAAGAGCGCGAGAGCCTGATCGGCGAATACCTGGATACCGGTCGCGCCATGATCGCGGTGGTTTTGCCCAAGGGTTTGGAAAAAAATTTGCATACGCTGCAGCCCAGCCGCATTCAACTGCTGGTGGACGGCCAGGATGCCAACACTGCCAACGTCGCTCTGGGCCACATCGCCGGCATCCTGGAAACCTATTTGACCGACCGTGTGCGCAGCCAGTCCGCCGCTGCTCTGTTGTCCGAGGAGATCCATCTTTTAACCCCGGTTGTTCAGGTGTGGTACAATCCTAATCTCAGGCTCAGCGATTTTATGATCCCGGGCATCGTGGTGTTTCTGCTCACCATGATCACCACGCTGGTCAGCGCCATGGGCCTGGTGCGGGAGCGGGAGATCGGAACGCTGGAACAGCTGCTGGTGGCGCCGATAAAAAAGCACGAGCTGCTGATCGGCAAGATTATTCCCTTTGCCCTGTTGGGTCTTTTCGAAATGGGTTTGGCGATCGGCTTTGCCAAGCTGTGGTATCAGATTCCGATCGTGGGCAACCTGGGGCTCTATTTTCTATTGAGCATCATCTTTTTATTCACCACTCTTGGGCTCGGGCTGCTGGTTTCCACATTTTCGCATACGCAACAACAAGCGATGTTCATGTCCTGGTTCATTCTGATTTTCGTCTTGCTGATGTCCGGCTTTCTTTTTCCGATTGAAAACATGCCCCGGTTTGCGCAATGGCTCACCTATCTCAATCCCATGCGCTATTTTATTCTGATCACCCGAGAACTCTTTATCAAGGGCGCCGGGCTTCGCCATCTTTATGTTCAGGGATTAATCCTCTGCGGGTTCGGCGCCCTGATCTTTACCTTTTCCGTCTTGCGTTTTCAAAAGAGGTTGACCTAGATGCCCGAATTGCCGGAAGTGGAGACGATTCGCCGCAGTCTGCAGCCGTTGCTGGTCGGGCGTGCGGTTAAGAGCATTCTCGTTCGTGAGACGCGGCTGCGCCGGCCGGTGAACGTGCGGCGGTTGCGCAGGTGGATTCAGGGTCATGCGATCACGGCTCTCAGCCGGCGGGGCAAGTATCTGTTCTGGGAGATGGACAACGGCAGCCGGTTGTTGATCCATCTGGGCATGAGCGGCCGCCTGGGGTATTGCGCTGGGCAGGAGGAGTTGGAGCCGCATACTCATGTTTGTCTGTGCCTGGACAACGGTGCTCAGGTCCGCTACCGTGATCCGCGGCGGTTCGGCTGTGTGCAGGCGGTGGCGCCGAACGAGCGTTGCGGGCTGCTGGAGGACCTGGGGCCTGAACCGTTATCCGCTGATTTCACCGCCGATTATCTCTATGCCGCTCTACACGGATCCAGGCGATCGGTCAAGTCCGCACTGATGGACAGCCGCGTCGTGGTGGGGGTGGGCAATATCTACGCCAACGAAGCGCTGTTTCACTGCGGCATTGCGCCGCAGCGGCCCGCCGGGGCGCTCTCCCGCGAAGAGTGGAAGCGGGTGACAGAGTCTGTCATTCGGGTGCTGCGGCAGGCGATCCGCAAAGGCGGCACCACGTTGAACGATTTCCGCAACGGGCTGGGGGAGCCGGGTTTTTTTCAGACCGATCTGGCGGTGTATGATCTAGAGGAGCAACCGTGCCGGCGCTGTGGCCGGCCGATCTGTCGCGTGGTGCTGCAGGGCCGCAGTACGTTTTTTTGTCCGGTGTGTCAAAAATGAATGGGATTCTTTTTTTCGCCCGGCTGATTAAAAAAAATGTTTATTTCTTTTCAAATATGCTGTATATTAACAATCCTTTCGTCCTTAAAAAAGAATTACGATACGAATGAATAAATCGCAGAAATTTTTTGTCGGCCTCGGCGACAAAGCCATCAGCTTTTTCACCCATGTGTACGACATGACGTATTTGCTGCTGCAGACGATCAAGGCGTTGCCGCGTCTGTGGTTTTACCGCCGTCAGCTGATCGAGCAGATTTATATCTTTTCGGTGAAAACCCTGCCCATCGCGGCCATCATCGCCGTATTTATCGGTCTCGGCGCCACGGTGCAGGGCACGTATCAGTCCTCGGACCTGCTTTCCCGGGCCATTACGGTCAATGTCATTTTCAAGAGCACCATCCTCGAGCTTTGTCCCATCGTTCTGTCTCTGGTGCTGGCGGGCAAGTTGGGCGCCTCGCTGGCGGCGGAGATCGGCAGCATGAAGATCTCTGAACAGATCGAGGCGCTGGAGACTCTGTCCCTGGATCCGGTGGGATTTCTGGTCATGCCGCGCGTGGTGGCGGGATTGCTGATGCTGCCGGTGATCACGATCTTTGCCAATTTTCTGGCCATGTTCAGTTCCTTCTTTGTCTCCGCGGTCATCTCGGAGTGGATCTCGCCGCAAGAGTTCTACAGCGGCTTGGAAATGGATTTCAAGGCCTTTGAGATGTATTTCGGCAATCTGATTAAACCCGCGGTCTATGGTCTGATGATCGCTCTGGTGGGCAGCCATTTCGGCCTGCAGACCAGCGGCGGCGCCCGCGGCGTCGGTGAATCCTCCACCAAGGCGGTGGTGATCTCGGCCATTCTCATCGTCATCTGGGATTACTATCTAGGCCGGCTGTTACTGTAAGCTCTGAAAGACACGCTCCATGATTGAGGTTCGTCAACTCTACAAAGGTTTCGACGGCATGCCGGTGCTGAAAGGCATCGACCTGGACATTCATGACAACGAAACGCTGGTCATCCTCGGCCCCAGCGGCCAGGGCAAGACGGTGTTCATCAAGACGCTGGTGCGCCTGATCCATCCGGATTCAGGCAGCATTCGCTACGACGGTGAAGAGTTGCTGACTCTTTCCCACAAACAACTGTATCGGTTCAACGACCGTATCGCCTTTGTTTTTCAGAATAGCGCCCTGCTGGATTTTCTCAGCGTGCAGGACAATCTGCAGCTCTATCTGGTCATGCACAAAGCCATGCCGCAGCACGACATTCAGCGGCGGACGCTGGAGGCGCTGCACTTTGTGGGATTGGACGACGACGTGCTGGACAAGTTTCCCGAAGAGTTGAGCGGCGGCATGCGCAAACGCGTGGCGATCGCGCGCGCCATGGTCAAACGGCCGCAGTACCTTTTTTACGACGAGCCGACCACCGGTCTGGATCAGACCAATGCGGAAAAGATCAGCGAATTGATCAAAATGTTGAAAAAGGAAATCTCCGCCACCTCCATCATCGTTACGCACGACATCAAGCTGATGCGGGATGTCGCCGACCGCGTCGCTTTGTTGAAGGACGGCCTGATTACTTTTGTCGGCGATCGCGATGAGGTTTCCGAACAGATGTTGGACTTTTTATACGAGTGATGAGGAAATCATGACCTATACTAAAATGAGCTATATTTCCGGCGTGATCATTTTTTTCAGCGCCATCATTCTGCTGGTCAGCGTGCTGTGGCTCTCCGGCGCGCGCATCATGTCCGCCAGCGAGTATAAAGTGTTCTTCCGTTTCGAAGATGTGGTCGGTCTGCGCGATCGTTCCCAGGTGTACATGCGCGGCTACCGCGTGGGCTGGACCAAAGACATCATCTTTGAGGAAAAGGATGTTCTGGTGCGTGTCGACATTAAAAAGCGCTTTCTCATCCCCATGGATTCCAAGATCGAGATCAACACCCTGAACTTTCTCGGCGAAAAGGCCGTGACCATTATACCCGGAGAATCCAGGGAGGTGATGAAACCGGGCGACATCCTCAGGGGTGAGAACAAGGACATCATGGTGGTGGCGCGCAATATTCTCAACACCGTGCGCACCAAACTGAGCAACGGCGATCTGGACAAAAAAGCCATGGACCTTTCTCAAACCCTGACGACCATGAAAGAGTTGATGAGCAAACTGGACCAAAAAGTCGAGCGCGTGGATGTGCCGCTGATCAACCGGCAGATTGTCGAGCTCGGCCAGGCGGCCAGGAGCGTGCGCGATCTGACGGTCTCGACGCAAACGGATGTGCATCAGGTCAGCGCCGGCATGGAGCAGGTGCAGTCGGCGGCGAAGAATCTCTCCGAGCTGTCGGTGCAGATGTCTCAGTTGGTCGCCGGTCTGAACCGCGGCGAGGGCACCATGGGTGAGCTGGTCAAGAACAAAGAGACGGTTGAGAATCTGAACGCCACGGTCCATGAACTCAACCTGCTCATCAAGGATATGCAAAAGAATCCCGGTAAGTACATCAATTTTTCAGTTTTTTGAGGCTCCTGCTGAGCCGGATAAAGCCCTGGTAAGTTTTCCCGGGCTTTTTCTTTATCGCCAAGCCGCAATCGTCCAGCCACCACCGGGATCTTCAGGATTTGCCGCCCCCGGCTGCGGGTGGCTATAAAAGGCGCTGCAATTCCGTGCGCTCCGTTTCCTGCCTGGGCATCGGATTTATCCGTGTTCGCGGAGACCGCCCGCCCTTAAGTGCCAGGGAGATGCGAAGACCAAGACCCATCCTATGAGGCTGCTATGGCTCGAATCACTGGCTTTCTCCTGCTGCTGTTGCTCTCCTGTCCGCTGCCATCCAAAGAGATGACCATGAAGAGCATCCGCGAGTTCGGCGTGCTGCCAAACAATGATCCGCTGACGAACAAAATGAACCTGCAGAAGGCCATCGATTGGGCGAGCCGTTGCGGCGCCGCGCTGTGGGTGGAGCCCGACGAACAGGGCTATCCCATGGCCGGCGGTCTGGTGTTACGGCAAAACGCCGGACTGATCGGCGTTCATGGTCCGGTGGGCCGCGGCACCCGGCATCCGCAGCAGCAGCGGCCGGTGGGCAGCGTGTTTGTCATCGAGGATGAAGAGTCGGCCTTTATCATGGTGGAGAGCGCCACGCAGATCCGCGGCGTCCAATTCTGGTACCCTAAACAGACGGTCACGGATTCCAGCCGAATTATCCCCTATCCTGCCACGATACGCGTTGCGCAGAACAGTTCGGCACAGGGGGTCACCCTGTCCTGCCTGACTTTTTACGGCGAATATCTGGCCATGGATTTCAACGCCGCGCCATCTTTTCCCTGCGAGCAGATTCTGTTCGAGCACTGTTATGGCTATCCGCTGAGCGGGCAGTTCATCCGCATCGATCGTTGCTACGATATTCCCCGCATCCTTCATTGTCATGTCAATCCCGCCAACCGACGCCTGATCGAAGGGGGCTACAGCGTGCAGGTGATCGACGCCGTGGTGCGCCGTGGTTCTTACTGTTATGCCATTGACCACACGGACAACGCCCAGCTCATGGACCTGTTCGCGTTCGGCGTGTACGGCGGCGTCCGCCTGGGTGCGGCCAGCTACGGGCAGCTCACCAATTTCAATTTCGATTGCGTGACCGTGGGCATTTACAAAGACGGCGACCAGGACTTTAACCGCAACTGGCAGATCAGTCAGGGTTCGATCATTGCCAACACCGGCGGCCGTCTTGCGGAGATTCATCCCATCGTCATCACCGGCCAAGGCCACACTTCGCTCGTCAATGTGGAATGTTTTTCCGGCGGCAACTCGGCTCTGACCACCCTGAAACAATCACAGGATTACCTGTGCGTGCTCGGCACGGAAAAGCTGACGGTGAGTTTGTTTGGTTGCCGCATGCGCAATTATGCCGCCGATCACCCGTTCACGATTCTCAATGACCGGGCGGTGATCCAGGCGGTCGCCTGCATCGATCGGCTGGGCAATCCCTTCAATTTTCCGGCGCCTTGAAAAAGCGCCGGTCCGCCAGCGCTGTCGATGAACCGCATGCCGGCAGGTTCGGCGGCAAACCAAAGAGTGGGAATCGCTGATGAACAAGTTTACGGTTTCTTTTTTATTTGTATGGGGCATCCTGATGGTTTTCAACAATGTTTCCGCCGCACCGCTGAGCAGCCGCGTGCAAATGCACGAAGGCCGGCCCACGCTGTTTATCGACGACGAGCCCTGGGTTCCACTGATGTATTCACTCACCGATGTGCCGGGCGGCCGCTGGTCCTGGGAAGAGGTACCACAACGCAACATCCGCCTGTTCGCTGAAGCGGGCGTGCGTCTGTTTCAGGTGGATCTTTTTTTGGAACACGTGTGGCTTGAGGATGGCCGGTTCGATCTCTCGCGGGCGCGGCAGCAGATCCGTGGTGTGTTGGAGGTCTGCCCCCAGGCCGCGGTGTTCATCCGCTTTCATGTCAACGCGCCGCGATGGTGGACCGCGCGGCATCCGGAGGAAACCACGCTCTACGCCGACGCCAAGGCCAAACCGGACGACCCGTGGGGCTTGCAGCGCATCATACAGGAAGACGCCGCCACGCCGGTGCGGATCAGTCTGGCTTCGGAAAAATGGCTGCAGGCGTCTGGAGAAAAAGTGGAGCAGTTTTGCCGTGAGCTGGCAGCCATGGAGGAGGGCGCCAGAGTGGCCGGCCTGCAGGTGGCCGGCGGCATCTATGGCGAGTGGCATTATTGGGGTTTGCTGCATAATGAACCGGACTTCAGCGAGCCCATGCAAGCGCATTTTCGCCGGTGGCTCAGAAACAAATACGGCAGCGACCTGAAGCTGCAAAAGGCCTGGGGGCGTCCCCAGGTCACGCTGGACAATGCTCAAGTGCCGCTGTTCGAAGAACGGCTGCAAACCCGTGACGGCATTTTCCGCAATCCTCGAACCGAGCGCAACCTGCTGGATTATTATCGCTGTCAGCATGAGCTGGTGGCGGACGATATTCTCTATTTCTGCCGGTTGATGCGCAAAAGCTGGCCCCGCCCGCTGGCCCTGGGCGCTTTTTATGGCTATTATTTTTCCGTGTTCGGCCGCGAAGCCACCGGCGGCCACCTGGCTTTGCAGCGGATTCTGAACTCAGCGGACATCGATTTCCTCTGTGGTCCCAACGTCTATTATCCGGCCCACACTGAAGTGGGAGATCCCTACCGTTCCCGCGGCCTGCTGGAGAGCATCCGCCTGCACGGCAAGCTGTGGCTGGATGAGATGGATCAACAGCCCTATCTCAAATCCGTCCAGGATCCCGGCTATGAGGCCGGTGTCGTCAACAGCGTGGCGCATGTGCGCCGCAACACGCTGTTCACCTTCACCAAGGGCATGGGATTATGGTTTTACGATTTCGGCGCAGCCGGACAACGTCTGAACTCCACCGCGGCCGAGTTCGCCACCGGCTGGTGGGATCATCCGGTTCTGATGAAAGAGATCGCCGGCCTGAAACGGTTTCTCGATCAGGCGTGGCAGAAACCCTACCGGTCTGAGGCCGATGTGCTGATGGTGTTCGGCACCGACTGTTATTATCACACGGCCATCAAACCGGAGCTGAATCCCATCGGCGACCGGGTGGTCAACTGGACCACGCTGGCGGCCTATCAGGCGGGTGTGGTGTTTGATGCCGTCCATCAGGATGATCTGGCGAGGTGCAACCTGGACCAGTACAAACTGGTAGTTTTCGTCAACACCTTTGTCGTCTCCTCCGGACAACGGCGGTGGATTCGGGAAAATGTTTTCCGACAGGGCCGTCATGTGATGTTCTTGTATGCGGCAGGGTACAGCGACGGAGAGTCCAACCGCGTCGAGTTCATCGAGCAGCTGACCGACATTCGCGTTGTCCGCACCGAGTTAACCCAGAGCCCCGAGATTCGGACGGCCTTCAGCCCCACACGGTGGCTCCTGGAGGACAAACCGTTTGCGCCGGTTTTTGCGGTAACGGACGAAAAAGCGGTACCATTGGCCGAGTATGTGGAAAGCGGAAAAACCGCGGTGGCTAAAAAAACCTTGGCAGACGCCACCAGTTGGTGGATCGGCCTGCCACTGGTGGAAAAAGACCATGTGCGCAGTCTGTTCGAATCCTGCGGCGTGCATTTTTATGCCGAGCCGGGAGATATTTTCTACAGCGGCGGCGGCGCCCTGGTGCTGCACAGCAAGACCGGAGGAAACAAAAACATTGTGCTGAAAAACGGCCGGTCCATTTCCCTGACTTTGCCGCCCGGCGCCAACACTGTGGTGCTGGACAGCAACAGCGGAGAACTGCTTTTACCCTGAGGGCCTGACTGATTTCACGGCGCCGGTCCGTCAGGCGCAGCCTGCCGTCGCTGCGGCGGGGATGCGCGGCGCTTGAGATCCGATGGAAGAGTGTGGATGTGCCTGAACCATAAGGAGAGAGCGAGATGGATTACCTGCGAGCTTGGGATTACGTCATCTTTATTTTTTATTTCATCGTCTTGATCGCTATAGGCAGCTATTTCCGGAAAAAAGCGGCTACCAACCTGGAGCACTATTTTCTCGCCGGCCGCAATATGCCCTGGTGGCTGCTGGGCCTGTCGCAGATGTCGTTCTGGTTCGACATGACCGGCACCATGATCATCACCTCTTTCCTCTATCTACTGGGCCCGCGCGGCATCTATATCGAATTTCGCGGCGGCGCCGGGCTGGTGCTGGTGTTCATGATGCTCTGGGTGGGAAAATGGCATCGCCGTTCCGGGGTCATCACCGCCGCCGAATGGATGATCTATCGGTTCGGCAAGGATTTCTGGGCCCATTTCGCCCGTCTGACCTCTGTGGTGGCCAACGTGATTTTGAACCTCGGCATGCTGGCCTATTCCTTCAAAGGCGCCGGACTGTTCCTTTCCATGTTTCTGCCGTTCTCGCCCATGGTATGCTGCCTGATCATGGTGGTGATCACCGCCATCTATACCATCGAGGCCGGTTTCTACGGCGTCGTCTTTTCCGATATCTTTCAGTCCCTGTGCATCTGGCTGGGCGTGGGCCTGATCGTCGCCGTGGCTGTGGCCAAAATCAGCGGCATACCTGACCTGAGCGCTCTGGCCACCTCGGTGACCGGCAATCCCAACTGGACCAGCTCCCTGCCTGATTTCAACACCCCCATGCCGGCGGGCTATGAGCAGTACAGCTGGTTGTTTATGCTCATGCTGCTCTACTTTGGCAAAACTCTGATCCAGGGGTTGGGCGCCGGCGCTGACCCGCGCTTTTTCGGCGCGCGCAGCGACCGGGATTGCGGACTGTTGTGCTTTACGGCGGAATGGACCATGATGCTGCGCTGGCCGCTTATGATCAGCTTTGCCGTTCTCGGGCTGTTTCTTGTAAAGGATTTTTTCCCTGATCAAACCGTGCTGCTGCAGGCTGCCACTCTGATCAAAAGCCATGCCGGCGCTGTGGCGGCGAATGAATGGCCCGAATTGATCGCCCGCATCATGAACCATCCCCAGTCTTTTCCCGCCGAGCTGATCACCGGCCTCAGTCAGCTCCTGGGACCGAATTGGAGCTCCAAGTTGAATCTATTGAGCTATTACGGCACCGTAGATCCAGAACGCATTCTTCCCGGCGTGCTGTTGCACAGCGTTCCGGCGGGCATTCGCGGCCTGATCCTGGTGGCGCTGATGGCTGCGGCCATGTCCAC
Organism: bacterium; assembly: GCA_036788095.1. Lineage (GTDB taxonomy): Bacteria > Zhuqueibacterota > Zhuqueibacteria > Residuimicrobiales > Residuimicrobiaceae > Anaerohabitans. The sequence continues at coordinate 24,000 of DAIQOA010000025.1, forward strand.
GTTCAACGCATTGACCAACGGCGCCACCGGCTTTCTCACCCGCGATCTCTACCAGGGCTACATTCGACCTCAGGCCGGCAACAAGGAGCTGATCTATACCACTTACTTTTTCGGCATCCTGGTCAATGTGCTGGGATTTATCATGGCCTATTCCACCAAAAGCATCAACGACATCTGGGGATGGATCACCATGGGCTTGGTGGGCGGCATCACCATGCCGACGGTGTTGCGGCTGTACTGGTGGCGGTTCAATGCCGGCGGCTTTGCGGTGGGCACTTTAATCGGATTGGTGGCGGCCCTGGTGCAGAGGTTTTTTGCTCCCGGCATGCCGGAGTGGCACCAACTGGTGTACACGATAGTCATCGGAACCGCGGGATGCGTCATCGGCACCTATCTGACGCCGCCGACCGACCGCCAGGTGCTGGATAACTTTTATCGCACCACCAGACCGTTCGGACTGTGGAAACCTTTGTTCTCTATTTTATCGGTCAGCGAACAACAGGCCATGCGCTACGAACATCGCTATGATCTGATCGCACTGCCCATTGGCCTGATCTGGCAGATCACCCTGCTCATGCTGCCTATGCAGCTGGTGATCCATGAATTTCAGGCCGCAGCCGTCACCGGGGCGGTGTTTCTGCTGTGCTCGGTAGGCATGTACTTTTTCTGGTATAAAAAGCTGCCTCCGGCCCCGGCCAAATAAGAAGACGCTCCAACCGGTCGGGACAGACCTTGGTGCGGCACAAGGCAGTAAATATGCCGCGTACTTCTACGATAGAAGCGACGGGGAGGTTGATCATGGAACAACCCGTGCTTTCCGACAAAGAGCAGTATCCGACCGATGAGATCGTCTTTGCGCATATCGGCGTAAAAAAGGCCCACTGGTCGACGCTCTTTGAGCACATCCACACGCATTATCCGGATTTTTCTGCAGAGTGGCGCTATTATCAGGATGGAAAAAGTTGGCTGATGAAGGTGACCGGTCGTAAGCAGACGATTTTCTGGCTCTCTCTGTCCCACGGTACGTTTCGCACGACGTTTTATTTCAACCGTACGGCGGCGGAGGCGATTCAACGCAGTGCGCTTCCAGATGAGATGAAGGCGCAGTATCGCGCCGGCATCCGTTCCAAGCGGATCTGCGGCTTGACCGTGGTCTATACCGCCAAGCGCCACGTCAAGATCGCGCAAACCCTGATCGCACTCAAGGCCGGTTTGAAATAAAACCGCGCCGGCCGGTGGAGAGGACGGCGGTCGGGCTGAATAGACGTTCAATCGGCATTTTGCATATTGACATTGACGGCAAGAATGATAAATTAACTGAATCGTCCACGACCATACGGCAGAGGAAATTCACCGCGGTCGTGGAATCGTAGCAAGGCGGTCGAACGGCGAGGCGTCGTTCGCAGCCGTCGAAGCGAGGGGGCGCCGGTTGTTCGGCGCCGCGGCCGGCGGTCGTCGGCCGCAGGCTCAACCATACAACAGGAGAATGGAATGAAAGAAATCTGGTGGCAATCATCCTGTCAAAAGGTCCCACATCTGGTCACCGAGCGGCCGGGGCCCAAATCGATGGCGTTATCGGCCAAGGGCGGCCGCTACATCAAGGGCCTGAGTTCGCAGGTGAAACTTTTTCCCGTCTGCTTTGAGAAAGGCCATGGCATCACCCTGACCGATGTGGACGGAAACACCTATCTCGATTTTTCCTCCGGCATTTATGTGACCTCGTTCGGCCATTGTCATCCGAAAATTTCCGACGCCGTCGCCCATTGGGCCCGCACTTTGATGAACTGTCATGATTTCATCACGCCGGTCAAAGAGGCGTTGGTGGAAAAACTGGCGGCGATCATGCCCGGCGATCTCAACGCCGTGCAGTTTTACAGCGACGGGACCACGGCGGTGGAAGCCGGCCAACGGGCGGCGCGCGCCATCACCGGCAAGCATGAGTTCATCTCCGGGTATCGCGACTTTCACGGCAAGACCATGGGGGCGGTGAGCTGTGCCCGTATGGCCCGGGCGGACGTGCTCTCTTACGGTCCCAGCCGCAGCGCCGGTTTTTACATGGTGCCGCGGCCGGATCCCTATCGTCCGCTGTTCAAAAAGGCGGACGGCCGGATCGACACCGACGCCTATATCGATTTTTATCAGGAATTCATCAAAGAGGGCACCGTCAACAACGTCGCCGCTTTTATTCTCGAGCCTGCGCAGGGGTGGGCGGGTTCGATCTTTCCGCCGGACGATTTTTTCCCCAAACTGAAAACCCTGTGCGACCAGCACCATATTCTGCTGTTCGCCGATGAGGTGCTTACGGGCTTGGGCCGCACCGGCGAGGTGTTGTGCATGAATCATTGGAACGTCTGTCCGGACATCGTCACTCTGGGCAAATCGCTCGGCAATGGATTTCCGGTCACCGCCATGGTCGTCAAACAAGAGTATGCCGATGTGCTGGAGGCAATCTCGGTCTCCTCCAGCTATGGCGGCAATCCCATGGCCTGCGCAGCCGCGCTGGCCTCCATTGAGGTGATGGAGGAGGAGAACATTCTAGACAATGTGCGCGCCATGGGCGCCCTGTTTATGAAGCGGATGCAGCAGATGATGGAAGAGCATCCGATCGTCGGCGACATCAAGGGCAAAGGATTGCTGTTGGGGTTGGAGCTGGTCAAGGATAAAACCGGCAAAGAGCCGTTCGTCCAGGCCGGCGAGCGGGTGTACCAGAAAGCCTTTGCCAAGGGATTAGCCTGGATTCCCGCAGGGCACATTCTGCGCATGTCCCCGCCGCTGATCATCGATGAAAAATACGCCATGCTTGGCATGGATCTCATCGAGGAATCCATCACGGAAGTTGAAAAAGAGTTCGGATATTAGGGTATGAAAACAGTCAAGTTTGGCTTGATCGGTCTGGGGCTGATGGGAAAAGAGTTCGCCGGCTGTGTCGCCCGCTGGGGCCATCTGATGGCTTTTCCGCTGCAGCCGGAGATCGTCGCGGTCTGTGACGCCGAGCCCTCCCTGTTTCCCTGGTATGCGGAGCATTTTCCATCGCTTCGGCAGCAAACCACCAGCTATCGCGCCCTGCTGCAGAATCCGGAGGTGGCGGCGGTCTATTGCGCGGTTCCCCACCACCTGCACGATGAGATCTATAGTGCGGTCATTCAGGCCGGCAAACACCTGATGGGTGAAAAGCCGTTCGGCATGGATCAAAAAGCCAACGAGCGGATCACGCATGTGATGCGGCAGCACCCTGATTGTTTTGTCCGCTGTACCTCTCAGTTCCCTTTTTTTCCCGCGGTGCAACGGATTGGTTCCATGCTCGAAGCCGGTCGTTTCGGCAGGATCATAGAAGTGAACGCCGGCTTTCAGCATTCCAGCGATCTGGATCCCGACAAGCCGATCAACTGGAAACGGCAAATCGAAAAGAACGGCGAATACGGCTGTATGGGCGATCTGGGCTTGCATGTGTGTCATGTCCCGTTTCGCGCCGGGTGGAGGATCTACAACGTCCGGGCGATTCTTTCCGACATTGTCAACGAACGGCCTGATGGCCGGGGAAACCGGGTTCCGTGCCGCACCTGGGACAACGCCGCGCTGTTCTGTGAAGCGGCGGACGCCGAGTCTGGCGATCTCTGTTTTCCGCTCACCCTGAAAATGCAACGCATTGCGCCGGGTGAAAAGAATACCTGGTCCCTGGAAATTTTTGGAACCCGGGCGGCTGCGCGTTTTTCCACCAAACATCCGAAAACCCTGCAGATCCTTGAATACGCCGGAGGCGAGCAGGTCTGGCAGCACATCGATATGGGCTACGAAACCGCCTTTCGCACCCACACCGGCTCTATTTTTGAATTCGGTTTTTCCGATGCCATACTGCAGATGTGGGCGGCTTTTCTCTACGAACTGCATCATCAACAACCACTGAAAAAATTTGCCGCCTGTCTGACTCCGCAGGAGGCGGCCTTCAGTCACGTGCTGTTTACCGCTGCGCTGGAATCGCAGCGTGAGCGCAGGACCGTGACGCTGTATTAAACCACAAAGAGCCGACTTTTTTTTTGTCTGGCTTATGGTCATCATGCGGACGGAGCTAAACTACCATCGCATGTTCTATGGCAAGGACCTGGTGCATGTTTGCTCTTAAAGGACATATCGTCACTCCCGATGAAACGATCGACGGCTGTGTGGTGGTGAAGGACGGTCGGGTGCGGCAGGTCTGCGCGCAAGCGCCGGATGGCGTACGCGTCATCGACTATGGCCATGATTGGATCGTGCCCGGGTTCATCGATCTGCACACCCACGGCATCGGTCCTTACGAGCCAAAGGATGAGCAGGGTCTTGCCGGCATGTCGCAGTGGGCGGTACGGTACGGAACCACGGGTTTGTTGCCGACCGGTGCGGCCATGTCCGTGGACCAATATGTGCAGTTGGGCGTCAACGCGGCGAGAGCTGCGCAGAGGGCCGATGGCGGTGGGGCCAGAATTCTGGGCGTGCATCTGGAGGGACCGTTCATCAATCCAAAGAGCTCGGGCGCCATGGCATTGTCCACCCGCAGGCCGATCACGCTGTCTGAGGCGGCGATCTATGTGGAGCGGATCGGAGGAATGTTGAAGATCGTGACGTTTTCTCCAGAGCTGGAAAACGGCCTGGCGCTCATCCGCTATCTCGCCTCGCATGGAGTGGTGGCCGGCCTCGGCCATTCTATAGCCGACGGGGAGCAACTGCATGCGTTCGTTGACGCCGGGCTTGCGCACGTGGTGCACCTGTTTAACGCCTTTGTGCCGTCCGGTGAAAAAGAGCCGGGCGTGTTGCAGGCTGGATTGATCGAGCAGATCCTGGTCGAAGATGCGCTCACCTGTGAGCTGATTTGCGACCTGCATCATGTGGCGCCGGAGATCATAAAAATCGCAGCCCGGGTGCTGGGACCTCACCGGTTTGTCGCGGTCACCGACAGCCTGTATGGCGCCGGTCTGGAGGACGGCCTATACGCCTTTCCGGACGGAGCGCCCTATCGCATCCGCGACGGGGTGGCCCGGTTGTGCGGGGGAAAATGGGACGGCGGTCTGGCCGGCAGCGTTCTGACCATGAATCGGGCCTTTGCCAATCTGGTACAGCGGTGCGACGTGGATCCGGTTCTTGCCGCCAAATACACATCCACCAATGCCGCCCGGATTGTAAAAATCGATGCCGAGACCGGGAGCATCGCACCGGGCAAAAACGCGGATCTGGCGGTGTTGAATGCGGATTTTCAATGCGTCGCCACCTATCTTGAAGGCAATCTGATGTACGAAAAACAATAAGGGAGAGTGGTCATGGCTGACAAATTTACCTACAGTCCTTCCCAATGGGTTCCTTTCCGCGATAAAGCGGTGCTGGAACGGGTGCGCAAGATCAAAAGGGAGCAACTCACCCGGCACCCTAATCCCAAGTTTAAAATCCGCATCGTCAAAGACGATGAAGCGGATTTCATTTTCATCAGCGACATGTTTCTGCGCATCAAACAGGCGGCGGATGAGGAGAGAAAAATAGTGCTGATCCTGCCGAACCCGGTGCCGTCGTACCGCAAAGTGGCCTATCTGATCAATCAGTGGAAGGTGAACTGCAAGAACCTGTTCGTCTTCGCCATGGATGAATACGCGGATGAGAACGGCCGTCTGGCGCCGGAGTCCTGGCCCCAGGGTTTTACCTATGCGCTGATGAATCATTTTTATTTTCAGATCGACAAAGCGCTGCGGCCGCCGAAGACCCATTTCAAAGCGCCCAACAACAAAAACATTCGTCACTATGGTCAGATGATCGCCGACATGGGCGGCGCGGACATGTGCTACAGCGGACCAGGCTGGACCGGCCATTTGGCTTTTATCGAGCCCGATGCGCCAGAGTTCGATGCGCCACTGGAGGAGTGGAAAAAAATGGGGCCGCGCATCGTCACCCTGAGTCCTTTCACTCTGGCGCAGAATTCCATGCACGGCAGCTTTGGCATGAGCGGAGACCTGGCCCTGGTGCCGCCCAAGGCGGCCACCATTGGCCCGGCTGAGGTGATCGCCTCCAAGGCGAGAATGGAAATGCACAGCCTGTCGGTGCACAACACCGCAACGTCCTGGCAGCGCATGATTTCGCGACTGGTGCTGCACGGCCCGGTGACGCCGCGAGTGCCCTCTTCCATCCATCAGCTGTTGGAAACCGATTGCATTGTCAGCGAAACCATCGCCCAGAATATTGAACCGCATTGGGATAAAGGGTATTGAGATGGCCAATTCGTTTATGGCCGGCGCAGCGGCGGTAGAGATCACGCCGCAGGATAGCCAGTTCCTGTACGGGTATCCGCATGTCCGGCGCTTTAGCACCGGCGTTCATGATCCTTTGTTCTGTTCCGCTCTTTACCTGACCGACGGCAAAGTGGAACTGATGATGCTGGCGACCGACATCATTTTTATCAGCAAGCAAATCGCCCGCTCGGTCCGCGAGCAGATTCATGCGGCCACTGGCCTAGCTCGGGAAAATGTGCTCATCTCGGCCACGCACACCCACTCTGGCCCCATCACCGTCGATTATCTCAGCAACGAACAGGACGACGCCGTGCCGGTGGTGGATGAGAACTATGTCCGCATGATGCAGGAGCGCATAACCCGGGCGGCTGAGCAGGCGCGGAAAAATGCGGTCCGGGCACAAGTGGGAGTCGCTTTGGCAGACAGCACCGGCATCGGCACGAACCGTCGTGATCCATCCGGGCCGGCGGATCATCAAACGCCGGTGTTGATGGTCCGCTCGCTGCTGGAGGATAAATTTATCGCCTGCATGCTGGTCTGCTCCATGCATCCCACAGTGCTGCACGAGGACTCGACGCTGATCAGCGCCGATTTTCCCGGCCTGACGAGAAAGTATCTGCAAGAGCAGCTATTAGGCGCCGGGGTTCCGGTGTTGTACTTAACCGGACCTGCCGGCAATCAGAGTCCGCGCCATGTGACCACGGCCAACACCTTTGCCGAGGCGGAGCGGCTGGGTGTGCTCCTCGGACGAGCGGTTGAGGGGGCGGTGTCCTCCGGTGTGGAGGTTATCACGGATCCTTGCCTGCAGTGCCTGCGCAGCGAGATCGGTTTGCCGAGAAAGCCTTTTCCCCTGGTCGCTGCCGCCCAGGCCGGCCTGAACCAGGCTGCCGCCAGATTGGAACGTCTGCGCAGTGAAAAAGCGGAAAGACAGGAAATACGCACAGCCGAGTGCGACTGGTTCGGCGCGGAAGAGACGTTGAGCCTCGCTCTGGCTGAACAGGAGGGCAAGGTGGCGGCGGCGGTTCGCAGTTGCCTGCCGGCGGAGATTCAGATTTTCAAAATCGGACCCTGGACATGGGTGGCCTGGCCCGGCGAGCTGTTTGTTGAATATGCGCTGCGGATCAAACAGGCTTTTCCGCGCACCTTTGTCATTTCTCTGGCCAACGGCGAGTTGCAGGGATACATCGTCACCGCCGAGGCCGCTGCGGCCGGAGGGTATGAGGCGTCCAACGCGCTGTTCAGCCATATCAGCGGTCAGCTGCTGGTGGATGAAACTAAAAGCCTGCTTATCCGGGGGATGCCTGATGGATCTGGTCCTCGGTGTTGATCTTGGCACCAGTTATTTCAAACTGGGATTGTTCGACGTCCAGGGCCGGCTTTGCGGCTTGAGCCGGGTGGCGGTGGGTAAAGACACCGGCGATGGCACACGAGCTGAGCTCCCGGTTGACCGATTCTGGGGCCTGCTGCGCAAAGGTCTGCAGCAAGCCTGTGATCAGGCGAACGTCTCCTGCAATTGCATTAAGGCGGTGTCGTACGCCTCACAGGCCAATACTTTTATTCTGCTGGATCAGGCGCACCAGCCGTTGACGCCCCTCATCTTGTGGTGCGATGAGCGCGCCCGCAACCATCCGGGTGTCGAACATCTCTTTAACCAAGAGCGTTTCCTTGAACAGACCGGGTTGGGCGTCTCCTGCAATCACCAGTTTTGCGTTGCCAAAATCCTCTGGTTTCAGCAGCATCATGCCGGCCTTTGGTCGCGGGCCCGCCATCTGCTGACCCTATCGGATTATTTGACGTTCAGTCTAACCGGTGAGACGGTCGGCGACATGGGCGCCGCTTCGCTGCTCGGTCTGTTGGACATCCATCGGGCGCAATGGTTGAGATCGATTGTGGATTTGGGATCTGTCGCGCTTGCCAAGCCTCTACGGCCCGGAACTATGGCAGGCGGAGTCAGCCGCCAGGGCGCAGACCTGCTGGGGCTTCCGGCCGGCATTCCTTTGGTGGCTGGAAGTCTTGATCATCACCTGGCCGGCCTTGGCGCCGGTCTGGACGTGATCGCGGATATGAGCGAGTCCTGCGGAACCGTGTTGGCCTGTGTGAGAACCACGACGGCTTTTAACCCTTTGCAGGATGCCTGTACCGGTGTTGGCTTTCAGCCCGGTCGTTTTTTTCAGCTGGTCTTTGACGGCAACGGCGCTGCCGGGTTAGAGTGGTACCAGCAGAATTATGCAGCGGATCTGACTCTGGCGGAACTGGAGCAGCAGGCATCGACGGTTCCCATCGGCAGCGAGGGATTGCTCGCCCGCCCGCAGGCCTTCGTGTATCCCGGCCTGGACGGATTTGTGCATCAAAAATCCCTGCATCGTCACGGTCATTTTTATCGCGCCCTGTTGGAATCCACGGCCGTCAGCGCTAAAAGATTGATCGAACGATTTTCTGCGGACGCTGCGCCGCGGAGAGTGGTGGCCACTGGCGGCGGGGCTGAGAGCGAAATGTGGCTGCAGATCAAAGCGGATCTCTCTGGATTAGAATATGTGACGAGCCAAGGCGGAGCGCCCGCGGCTATGGGAGCAGCCCTGCTGGCTGCTGTCGCGGCTGGTTGGTTTGCGGACCTGTCCAGCGCATCCTTACAGTGGATCAAGCTGAAAAAGAGGTATGTTCCGAATCCGGAGCGTCATGATCAGTATCAACGCTGGTTTCAGGCACTGTGATAGTAACCGGGAGGGCGAATGACGACAGAAAGAATCGCACTGCAGACCTGGGATTGGATTGTTTTGCTCGCTTACTTTGCCGGCATGCTGGCCATCGGATACTATTATTCCCGTCGCAATAAAAACACCGAGGACTATATGCTTGGAGGCCGAAAGATGACCTCCTGGCGCGTGGGCCTCTCTTTTTTCGCCACCATGTTCAGCACCGTCTCCTACCTATCCATGCCCGGCGAAATGGTTAAAAATGGGCCGATGATGTGGTCTTTTCTCGCGGCCTTTCCTTTTATTTATCTGATCGTAGCGATTTTCTTTATTCCCTATATCATGAAATTAAAAATTTCCAGCGCCTACGAATTGCTGGAGCTCAGGCTGGGTCCGAAAAACCGTATGCTGGCCTCGATCTATTTCCTGGTCATGCGCCTGGTGTGGATGGCGGTGATCATTTACATGTTGGCGGACAAGGTGATCGTGCCGATCATGGGGTGGCCGGTGGAAACCGCCCGGTGGGTCAGCCTCATCATGGGTTTGATCACCATTACCTACACCTCGTTCGGCGGATTGCGCGGCGTGGTGTTGACCGATGTGGTGCAGACGCTTGTGTTGTTCGGCGGTTCGATTGTGGCTATCCTGGTGATCGTCTCTGACCTGGGCGGCGCCTCCGCGATCATTCCCACTCAATGGCCGGAGCACTGGCAGGGATGGATTTTCTTCGACACGCAAGCTCGGGTCAGTTTTATGACCGCTTTCCTCTCCATGTTCGGCTGGCATGTGTGCACCGCCGGTTCCGACCAGATGGCCATTCAGCGCTATCTGGCGACGCGCAATACAAAAGCAGCGCAGAGGATGTACCTCAGTCATATTGTCTCTAATGTTCTGGTGTTCGTACTGCTGGCGATTCTGGGATTGTCGGTTATGGCCTTCTATCAAAAGAATGCCTCATTGATTCCGTTGGGCCAAACCCTGACCAGTGCGGCGGATCAGTTGTTTCCTCATTTTATCGTGGCCGGTTTGCCGGTCGGATTGTCCGGATTGGTGCTGGCCGCCCTGTTCGCCGCCGCCATGTCCAGCCTTTCCTCGGGCATCAACTCTTCCTGTCTGGTGATCATAAAGGATTTTGTGCTGGTGTTCCGCCGTCAGCCGATGGACGAAGGAAAGCAGGTAACGTTGGCCAAGTGGATTTCTGTTCTCATCGGCCTGGTGGTGGTGCTAACGAGTCTGGGGATCGGATACATCAAGGGCAATCTGCTGGAGATGACCTATAAAACCATCAATCTGCTCACGGCGCCGCTGTTCGTGCCTTTTTTCATGGCCATGTTCGTTCCGCGCGCCAAGCCGACGGCTGTTTTCATCGGCACGCTGTTCAGCGGCGTGACAGCGGCGTTGATCAGCTATTCCCACGAGCTGTTTTCCGTAACCATCTCTTTCCTGTGGATCATCCCCGGCTCATTCGTCGCCGGCATAGCGGCCTGCTGGCTGCTCAGTGTTCTCTGTTTTAAGAATGAAAAGGCCAGGCCGCTGTGAGCAGGAGATCTGTCCTCAACGGAAGGGTGCGATGAAACAAAGACGACTTGGACGAACCAACATACCGGTTTCCGAGATTTCCTTTGGCGGGGTGGAGATCGGCCTGCCGTACGGCATCGGCGTGCACTCATCGGCCGATATGCCGAGCGATGCCGAATCGATCCATCTCTTGCATCAAGCGCTGGAGCTGGGCATCACTTTTTTCGATACCGCCAGGGCGTACGGCAAAAGCGAGGAGATCATGGGCAAGGCTTTCACCGACAGGAGGGAGCAGGTCGTCCTCTGCTCCAAATGCAGCCTGCCCGCTTTAACGGATAGCGGCTCTGTCTCGGCCGGGGCATCCTCTGCCATACGGCGTACGCTGCAGGAGAGCCTCGCCGCCCTGCAGACGGATTATCTCGATGTGCTGATGCTGCACAACGCCGATCTCGTCATTCTGAATGACGAGTCCATCAGTGAGGCCTTTTCAGATCTGCGCGACAAAGGCGTTATTCGCGCCACCGGGGTTTCGACCTATTCAATGGCGGAGACCGATCTGGCCATCGACAAGGGCGTGTGGGATGTGATTCAAATATCTTTCAATCTGATGGATCAGCGGCATGCGGCGCTGTTCGACAAAGCGCAGGCCAGCGGAGTCGGATTGGTGGTACGGTCCGTACTGCTCAAGGGCGTGCTCAGCGACCGGGGCCGTGACCTGCACCCGGCGTTGGAGCGGATTGCAGGGCATCGCGATCGCTACAACGATTTTCTCAACGAAACCAGTCCGACCCTTTCCGTGCTGGCGACCAAATTCGCCCTGTCTTTTAACCAGGTGTCTTCCGTTCTCGTTGGCATTGACCGGCCGGAGTACCTTTACCAGGCGGCCACCACGGCGGATGGAAGTTATCTGGATGAAGCGACGTTGGCCAGGCTGCAGGCGCTCTCTTTTCCGGATCCAGAGTTCATCGATCTGCGGGTCTGGGACCGGATGGGATGGTTGCGCTGACGGGAGATGATTCATCATTCAACCATTTAATCGATAAGGAGGCTGCTTTCGTGCTGAAGCTTGGAGTGATCGGGATGAGTCCCGGCAATGGCCACCCTTATTCCTGGTCCGCCATTATCAACGGCGCGTACAATGAGCAGGTCATGGCGGACTGCGGCTTTGCCGGCATTCCGGTTTACCTGGCCGCCAACCGTTCTACGCTGGGGATTCCGGGCGCAAAGGTGACCCATGTCTGGGCGCAGGAGAAAAGCATCGCCGAGCACATCGCCGCCGCTTCGCTCATCGATCGGGTGGTGGAAAAACCGGAGGCCATGATCGGACAAGTCGATGCGGTGCTGCTGGCTCGGGATGATCCGGAGAACCATGTGGCCATGGCCCGCCCCTTTATTCAAGCCGGCGTGCCGCTGTTTATCGACAAGCCCCTGGCATCGACGGCCGCGGATTTGGCCTATTTCAGCGAACAAAACCAAAACGGTAGGTTTATTATGTCCTGCTCCTCCATGCGCTATGCGGCGGAGAGCGGAGCGGTGAAAACCGAGCGGGTGGCGCTGGGCGATATTGAACTGGCCACCGCGGTTGCAAAAAAGGATTGGATCAAATACGGCGTCCACATGCTGGAGGGATTGTTCGCGCTTTTGGACGATCCACGGGCGGCCTCTGTTCAACACCTGGGCGCGGTTCATAAAGACATTGTCTACATCGAATTTGTCAGCGGACTGGTGGCCACGCTGCATCTGTTTCAAGACATTGTGCCGACTTTTCAGCTCTCCCTGTTCGGCCGCAGCGGTTGGCGGTTGATCGAGTTCAAAAACTGGTACGCCATGTTCCGCACCAATTTGGTGGAATTCATCCGCTCGGTGCAGGAGGGCAGACCGCGCCTTGCCTTTGACCGCACGGAGAACATCATTCAAACGCTCATCGCAGGCCAGACCAGTCTGGAACAGGGCGGCAAAACGATCAAGCTGCGGTAGCCGGGGCCAAAAGAAAAAAGCCGCCACAGGTTCATCATATGACACCTCAAGAACGAATTCAAGCCGTATATCAGGGCCGTACGCCGGATCAGGTCCCTTTGCTGCTGGACCTTTCACACTGGTACAAAAAAAACCGTCAGCTGTTCTTTGATTTGACCGGTTTTACCGGTGTAGAGTCCCAGCTGGTGGCTCTGCACCGGCAATGCGGCGCCGCGCTCTATTGTGAGACCGGCAGTCATTTCGACGTCTATTATGAGGACGACGCGGTTCAGTCTCAAGCCTGGACCGACGAACAGGGGGTGTTCCACACCCGGTTCAGCACTCCCCTGGGGACCATTGCCGAAGAGCGGGTGTTCAATCCGGCCTCTTATTCTTATCCGGTGCGGAAATGGCTGCTGCGCGATCTCTCGGATCTGCGG
>DAIQOA010000026.1:0-35938 GCA_036788095.1 bacterium
CTGCTGCTGATTGTTCTGTTCTTTATCAAGCAGGACAAGAGGATGAGCCACTACGTCCGCCGTGCCTTTATCTATCCTCATGGCTTTTACACCGATCTGGTGGAGAATCGTCAGCTCGCTCCGTTCCTGACCGGTCTGGTCGGACTGGCTTCGTTCATATCCCTGGCCGCCCTGTTGACCAGCTTTATCTATCATTTTCGTTCCAACACCTACCTGGATGAGTGGCTGACCTGGCTGCTGCCGTCCGCCGGCATGAAATACCGCGCCATCTGGCTCATCTGGCATCCGGCGGCCATGATTGTGCTGCTGACGGCCGTTCTGGAAGGTCTGGCGCTGCTGCAGGCGGTGCTCATCAAAGGGGTGGTGTTCTGGCAACACCGTTATCTGCGCTTTGCCCAGATTCTGTCCTTTGTGCACTGGGTGCCCGCTTCTTTTCTCTTTTCCCTGCCTTTGGTAATCATACTTTATCAGGGTCTGGAACGAAATTACCTGGTCTCGTTTCTGCTGCTGGCGCTGCTGGTGCTGGTTATCTGGTGGATCGTTCGCATGTTCCGGGGATTGAAAGTCATTCTGCAGACTACGGCCTTGAAGGCGCTGCTCTTCCAGGCCGCCATGCTGGCCGGGCTGGTGTTTGTGCTCATTCTGTATTTTGAGCCCGGCCGTTCGTTATGGGCGTATGCCTCCTATTACTGCTCGTTATTGACCCGATAGACAGGGCCGCAGGTCCTGCAGGAGCCCGTCAGGGGGAGAAAATGTCCTTGTTTTTTAGCTGGAAGCATAGTAATTTCTACGCCTGTCCTTTTTTACCCATTTACCCTTTAACAAGGAATTAGAACCATTCGTGTACCTTTCTGAACTCACAATCGTCGGCTTTAAGTCGTTTGCAAAAAAGACCAATCTTTTGTTTCATGACGGCATCACCGGTATCGTCGGTCCCAATGGTTGCGGCAAGAGCAATATTGTCGATTCCATCCGCTGGGTGATGGGTGAGCAGCGCACTGGGGCGCTGCGTAGCGATCGCATGGAAAATGTTATTTTTAATGGTTCTGCCACGGCCAAGCCCGTGGGCATGGCCGAAGTGTCGCTCAAAATTGAGAACACCAAGAACATCCTGCCCATCGATTACAGCGAAGTTTTGATCACGCGCCGGCTGTTTCGTTCCGGTGAAAGTCAGTATTTGATCAACGGCAACACCTGCCGGTTGAAGGATATTTTGGATCTGTTTCTCGACACCGGCGCCGGGCCGCACACCTATTCGGTCATCGAGCTGTCGCAGGTGGAGCGCATTTTGAACGGCAAGGAGGATGAACGGCGGAAAATTTTCGAAGAGGCCGCCGGCATCACCAAATACAAAATGCGCCGGAAAGCCACGTTTCGCAAGCTGGAATCCACCGAAAAGGATTTGATCCGCATCGAGGACATCATGTCCGAGGTGGAGAAAAACGTACGCACGCTGAAACGGCAGGTGACCAAGGCGCAGCGCTATCAGGAATTGGCGGAAGAGCTCAAGGCGTTGGAGATCGCGCTGGCGGACCACGACTATAACCGGTTGACCCTGGAGCTGGAGCCGCTGGAAACGCATCTGGATTTAGCCCGGGGAGAGCGCGAGTCCTCCTCCTCCACATTGGCCACACGCGATGCAAACTATGAAGCCGCGCGCGCTAAACTGCTGGACCTGGAGCGTGCGCTTTCGGAAAAGCAGCGTCTGTTAAACGAGCACCTGCGGGAATCGCAAAAATTTGAAGAGCGCATTCTGGTCAACCAGGAGCGCGTCCGTTCTCTGGAAGAGTCCAACCTGCGTTATATTCAGGAGCGGGAATCTCTGCAGCTCAAGTTGCAGGCCCTGCAGGAGCAGCAGCAGGTGATCAACGAACGCACCGCGGGCTCGGAGCGTGTTTTAAACGATCATCTCTCTGAACAGGTGCAGGTCAATCAGGACTATGAGACCATCCGTCGCGATTATGAGGAGAAACGGGTTCGTTTTCGTGAAATCGAATCGCAGGTGCTGATTATCACCGAAGAGTTGAGCCGCAAACAAAACGAAGGGGAGCGGCTCAAGGCCACGGAAGAGAATCTGTCCCGGCGCATCGCCCAGATCACTGAAGAAGAAAGGATCACCAACGACCGGCTGCAGGAGGTGACGGCGCTGCTGCAAACCACCCGCACCCGCGAGGGCGGCCTTACGCAGAGCCTGGACGAAAAGAAGAAAAAGACCGCCGAGCTGATGCGAAGCGAGGACGAGATGAAACGCTCGTTCGAGCAGATGCAAAAACAGGAGGGGCAGGACCGCAACCGCGTGGAGGTCTTGACGCATCAGGCGGAATTGATCAAGCGGCTCATCGACACCTACGAAGATTATCCCTCGGGCGTTCGTTTTCTGGCCACCAATAAGGAGATCGGCTTTTCCAGCTATGGGCCTCTGGCCAATATCATCCAGGTTCAGCCCAATTACCGTTCGGCCATCTCAGCCAGTCTCGGCGAAGCGGCCACCTATCTGGTGGTGGAGGACACCACGGCGGCGTTCAACGGCATCGGCCTGTTGAAGGAGGAACGCCGAGGGGTGGTGACGTTTGCACCGCGCAATGAGATCAAGTGGCGGGTGAATCATCGGCCCGCGGTCAGTGACTTGGGCGTGATCGGTTATGCAGACGAGCTGGTCTCCCACGACGAGCCGTTCCAGGATCTGATCTATGCGGTGTTGGGCCATTATCTGGTGGTGCAGGATCTGCAGACCGCCAACCGCATCTACAACCAGGTCAAGCCCCTTCAGATCAATGTGGTCACCCTGGCCGGCGAGGTGCTGGGCCACACCGGTTTTATCCGCGGCGGCACCAATCACCGCAATCAATCCGATTTTGTCGGCCGGCAGGAGCAATTGCAGGCGCTGGTGACGGAGATCGATAAATTAAAACAAGGGATCGACCTGCGCCACACGCAGATGGCGCAGCGGGAACTGGACATCCAGCGCACCAAGATCGACATCGAGGCGCAATCGGCTGAAATCAAAAAGATGGAAGACGAGCTGGCCAATCTCAAGGTCGAACTGGGCAAAATGACCTTTGAAGAAGCCAGTCTGCAGGAGACGCACCACAAGCAGCTCACCGAGCGTCAGCATCTGCTCGGCGAGGTCAGCCAGCTGGGGCAGAACCTGGAACTGCAGGCCATGGGGGCGGACGATCTGACCAGCCGCCGTCAGCAGCTCGGACAAACCGCGAACCAACTGAGCGAAGAGATCAAGAACCAGGAGCTGAACGTCGCCGGCGTCTCCACCCGTCTGCAGGAGATCAACGTGCTCGTGGCAAAATGGCAGAGCGATCACGAGTCCCTGCGACGTGAGATGGAGTCGATCGCCGGCCAAATCCGCGAGACCGGTGATCTGATCCGGATGCGCACCGAGGAGACGGACCGGGCGCGTAAAGAAATATTGGAACTTGCTACGGTCAATGAGGAGTATCATCAACGGATCGAGGAGCTCCAAGAAAAGCGGGAAGCGCTGCAGGCGGAATTGACCGCGCTGGAGGAACAGCAGTATCAGACCAACACCCAGGTGGGGGAGCAGGAGAGGGCCATCCGGTCTGAGCGCGGCAAGCTCGACGAACTGGCCGAGTCGGTGCACAAGATCGAGTTGCGCGTTTCCGAGCTCAAGCTGCGGCTGGAGAATTTAAAGTCGCGTATGCGCGATGAATTTGAATACACTTTGCAGCGCGGTCCGGTGGATGAAACCTTTAACGCCGAAGAGACCGGCAAACGCATCGAAGAGATGCGGGAAAAAATCAAAGAGGTGGGGCCGGTCAATCTCCTGTCGCTCAAAGAGTACGAGCAGGAGAAAGAGCGGATGGAGTTTCTCCAGGTGCAGCGGGACGATCTCATCAAAGCGCGCAAGAATTTGACGGAAACCATCGACATCATCAATGCCACCGCGCGGCAAAAATTCATGGAGACCTTTGAACAGGTACAACAGAATTTTTCCCAGGTGTTCAGCAAATTTTTCGAAGGCGGGCGCGCCAGCCTGGCCCTGCAGGAGACGGCCGATCCGCTGGAAGCGGAGATCGAGATATTCGCCACCCCGGGCGGCAAAAAAATGTCCGCCATCACCCTGCTTTCGGGCGGGGAAAAATCCCTGACCGCCATCTCTCTGCTGTTTGCCATCTATCTGCATAAACCCAGCCCCTTCTGCATTTTTGATGAAGTGGACGCGCCGCTGGATGATCGCAATGTGCACCGCTTCACCAATGCGCTGAAAGAGTTTTCTCTGAACACTCAGTTTTTGGTGGTCACGCACAATAAAATGACCATGCGGGCTGCGGACCAGCTGTACGGTATTACCATGGAAGAAAAGGGTGTGTCCAAGGTCGTATCGGTCAAGTTTGATTCCAATCAAAACGGGAATGCCGCTGGCTAAATCTCTGTCAGCCGGCGCTCAGGAGAAACAACATGAGCCGTCAGATGCATAGTGTGGTTGTTCTGTTGACGATGCTGCTGACCGTCGGGTTCACGGTCTTGGGACAGAACGGCCAGACGCCTCCGCAAAATCTGCATTTCATCGCCGATTTTTCCCAGTTCCGTTATTCCGACAGCCTGATGTATGTCGAATTTTCCGCCTCCGTGGACCGTGAGATGCTGGTCTACGCCGCGGACGGCGGCCGGTTCAGAGGAGAGTTCCTGGTCACGGCCGAACTGCTGCAACAGGATTCGGTGGTCAGCCGCAAAATGTGGAGAAATGTGAACATGGTGGACAGCCTGGCGGAAATCGTACCCGGGCAAAAACTGTACTGTATGAATTCTTTCGTCGTCCCGCCGCTGCCGTCGCGCATCCGTCTCACCATTCAGGACCCACAACATCCGCAAGGCGCCGGTGTCGTCGAATGGCCGTTTCAACCCCGCCTGTTCAGCGGAGATTCTCTGCAGCTGTCCGATATCCAGATGGCCGGCTCCATCGAGCGGGATACGACCACCAGCGTATACACCAAGAACGGATTCCGCATCGGTCCCAATCCCACCGCGCTGTATGGAATCGGTTTGCCGATCCTGTACAGCTATCTCGAAATCTACAACCTGGCGCCGGCTACCACCGCAGCGGGCGAAAATTACCGGGTGGAATATAAAGTCTGTTCCACGGACGGCGCTTTAGTTAAAAGCTTCGGAGCTAAGGAGCGGCACAAGCCCGGCACGTCGGCGGTGGAAGTGAACGGCGCCAATGTGGTCACTTTGGTCTCCGGCGCCTATCTGTTGCGCGTCGAAGTGACGGACCTGGAAACCAACTCGGTGACCAAAGCGGAGCACAAATTTTTCGTCTACCGTGAAGGGGATTACGCCGAGGGCGGCGAGCGGTTCAAGAAAAGAGAAGAGATCATGGGCGTCGGCAGCGCCGGGTTGGATGCCGGACGGTACGACACCATGAGCGAAAAGGAGATCAACGCCGAGTTTGAATATGCCCGCTACATCGCCATCAAAGAGGAGCGCGACACCTACAAAAGGCTGAATCTGGAAGGAAAACGCAAGTACATCAAAGAATTTTGGTCGAAACGCGACCAGACGCCGAACACGCCGGAAAATGAATACAAACGCGATTATCTCGAACGCGTTCAGTTCGCCAATCAGTCGCTGCGCGGAACCTTCCGGGATGGATGGCGCACCGACCGGGGGCGCGTGATTCTCATCTACGGCCGCGCCGATGAGATCGAACGGTTCCCTTTCAACAACGAAAACCGCTCTTATGAAATCTGGCATTATTACCAGGTGCAGGGAGGCGTGGTTTTTATTTTCGTCGACAAGCGCGAGATGGGGGATTATGAACTGGTCCACTCGACCGCCCGCGGCGAGCTGTACGATGAAGAGTGGACACGCTGGATCAATCCCAATTCGGACGCCTCCACCAGCACCACTTATTAAAATAAGCCGCTCATGAAAAAGCGCCCCGCAAAAAGGGCGCTTTTTTTTTGATCCACGATCCACCAACTCTGCTCCGCGTCAGCATCCCGGCGACGGCTGATGAGCCTCCTCAATCATGGCCAGATAATTTTCCACCGGCACATAGCTGGGTACTGAATTGCCGGAGCCGATCGCATACCGCCCGCGGCTGCCGCACCCGTCGATCAACGCTCTCGTTCTTTTGCGCACTTGTTCCGGAGTGCCGGCCGAGAGGATGTTGATGTCCAGACCGCCGAGCACTGCGATCCGCTCGCCGAAGCGCTGCTGAAACGCCTCCACCGGCATGATCGCATCCTCAAACGAATGCTTGCCGTCGATACGCACGTCGTCGATCAGAGTCTGCATGACCGGCGTCACCTGGCCGCAGGAATGGAGAAAGTAGGGCAGATGGTGTTCATGGGCCAGGGCGGCGAACCGTTTGTGCCAGGGCAGAAAATAGGTTTGCAGATCCGCCGGGCTGATGAGCGTGCCGGAGCGGAACCCCATATCATCCCCCTGAAAGATCACCAGCAGATTGTCCAGTTGCAGAAACCGGCGATAATAGGTTTCGATGAGTTCACCGACCCGGTCGGTGACCGCTTTCACCAGATCCGGCTGATCCATCAGCGCGTAGCACAATCCCTCATAGGAAAAAATCTTGGATACATGCTCGAAGACGCCGGCGGCGTGACAGGTGATCAGGCCCATGCCGTCGGGCAGGTGACGGTTCAGATACTCTAATGGGTAAAAATCAACCTGGTCCACAGCCGGCCAGTTGAACTTTTCAAAATCCTGCCAATTGGCGATAACGCCCTGATGCTGCTCGTCCCATATTCGCATACGCTGCGGATCCGGGCCCACATCCTCGGCGATCAGCGCATGGGGTTGAAAGCTCATGCCGGTTTCAAAGCGGACGAAATCGTATCCCAGGCGGTACCAGACCTGAATAAAATTGTCCAGATAGGCTGACTGGCTGGCGCGGTCCGTCCCAAAGGGCGTCCAATTTCGGCCGAGCAGATCGGTGACGATGGGGCGCAGCAGCACATCGTCGATGATGTATTCGATCAGGGGCACGCGGCCGCCCGGGTGGGGATGCATCAGCCGGGCGACAAAATCGCGGCCGTCCGGATGGGGGGGTGCGTTGAGAAAAGTGTACATGCGTTGGTCCTCTCCTTAGGGTCGGGACTATAATAGTCATTTGTACAAAAAATATCAATTATAATCTGCCGCCGGAGGCAGAATTTGCTGTTGCATTTATCTGGTGATACCGTTATATTTACTGTTATGCTTGTATTGTATCCATTAAAGGCGCCCCGCTTATGAAGAGACGGCTGTTTGGTCTGCTGCAGATCATCCGGCCTGTGAATGTGATCATCGCCATGGCCTCGGTGCTGCTCGCCGTGCTCATCTGTAATCCGCACACCCGGTTGCGCGATGTGCTCCTGGCGATGCTGGTGGGCGGTCTGGTCACCAGCGGCGCCAATGCGATCAACGATTACTTTGATATCGAGATCGACCGCATCAACCGGCCGCGACGGCCGCTGCCGGCCGGGTTATTGTCGCCATCCGCAGCCCGGATGGTTGCCTTTTCCTTATTCGCCTTGGCGCTGGCGTTGGCCGCGTTTCTCGGCCCACAGAGCTTGCTCATCGTCGGCGTGAGTGTCCCCTTGGTCTATGCTTACAGTGCGGTTTTCAAGACCACCGCGGTATGGGGCAACCTGATCGTGGGCTTGATCAGCGGATTGGCTTTTATTTTCGGCGGCACGGTGGCGGGCAACTTGAAGCAGGCCTGGATGCCGTTTTTGTTCGCCTTTGTCATCAACTGGGCGCGCGAGATCATCAAAGACATCGAAGATATGCCCGGCGACCGGCAGGCCCGTGCGCAGACGCTGCCGATCCGCTACGGCGTTCCGGCAGCGAGACGGCTGATCATCGCTCTGCTGACAGGATTAATCCTGCTCACCGGAGCGCCTTATCTGTTGGATCTCTATGGTCGCCTCTATCTGTTGGTGGTCATGACCCTGGTCAATCCGTTGTTGATAGCGGTTCTGATGGAATTAGGGCGCGAGCTGGACAGCCGCAGGCTGCGTCGAATGAGTCTTTGCTTGAAAGCGGCCATGTTCTCAGGTCTGGCGGCCATACTGGCCGGACAATGGTAAGGGATCCCTCTTTTCATGCGGGCACTTTTACAACGCGTTACCCGAGCGTCGGTCAGAATCCATGGGGTTGAAACCGGTCGTATCGAGCGGGGACTGGTGGTCTTGCTCGGCGTCAGCAGTCAGGACGCAGAGAGCGATGCCGCCTATCTGGCTGAACGGATTGCTCATCTGCGCATTTTTCAGGATGACGATGGCAAAACCAACCTCTCGTTGCTGGAGGTGCGGGGTTCGGTGCTGGCGATCTCTCAATTCACCCTGTATGCCGATTGTACCCGCGGCCGGCGTCCGGGTTTTTCTTACGCCGGCCGGCCGGAGATCGCCGAACCGCTTTATCACCGCTTTATGGAATTGTTGCGTTCGTTCGGCGTGATGGTGGCCGAGGGGCAATTCGGCGCCGACATGCTGGTGGAGATACACAATGACGGCCCGTTTACGATTATGCTGGACAGTGACGAAAAGCGCCGAGAGGATTGAGGGTGTTTCAGGAATTGCGGAAACGCAAATATGTGTTGGCGTCGCGATCGCCCCGGCGCAGTCAGTTGTTGTCGATGATCCAGCTGCCCTTTACCGTGTTGGCCAGCGATCATGATGAAAGTGCGTTGGACGAGCCGGATCCCATCCGTCATGTTCTGCTGCAGTCGTTGGCTAAGGCGCAACAGGTGGCCGGCCAGGTGGAGGATGCGATCATCATCGGCGCCGACACCATCGTCGTGCTGGACGGTGAACTTCTCGGCAAACCTGTGTCCCCGGAGCATGCGGCGGAGATGCTGCGCCGGCTGAGCGCCAGAACGCATCATGTGTTTACCGGTTTCTCCCTTGTCGACCGGCCGCATGGCCGTACGTTGTCCGAGTACGAGGTAACTGCGGTGCATTTTCGCGCGCTGTCGGAGCAGGAAATTCTCTCCTACGCGCACAGCGACGGTCCCAAGGACAAGGCGGGCGCCTATGGCATTCAGGACGCCAGCGCCGTTTTTGCCGACCGGATCGACGGATGTTTTTATAACGTGGTCGGTCTTCCTTTGACCAAATTCTATCTTGCCTTATCAATGTTTATTCAAAACAGTTAGGAAGTCCGTGAAGGAAACAGCTCAAGAGATTGCTCAAGAATTGATCCGTCAACGTGAGTTGAAGGGTCTCAACGTGGCCCAGCTGTCGGCAAAAACAAAAATCGCCGAACGGTTCATCGAAGCCATGGAACAGGGGGAATTTACTTTTCTTCCGCCGGTTTATGTGCGCGCTTTTCTTCGTACTCTGTCGCTGGAACTGGGGTTGGATCCGGAGGTGATGATTCGCCGGTACTATTCGTTGAGCGGCCAGCCGGAGGCTGAGGCGGTGGAGGACGAACCCACGCCAGCCGTTCATGTCCCGCCGGCGATACCCAGCGGACAGGAGGCCTATGTACTAGGCAAAAAGGAGCCGGTTGGTCGTGAACAGGCTCCCGGCGACAAACGGGCCCTGATCATCGGCAGCATGGCGTTGATCGCCTGTGCGATATTGGCCGTCTATTTCCTGTTGTTGCGGCCGGCCGATGAGACGCCGTTGCTGGATACCGGAACTGTGGTGGAAAAAATTGAACCGGGCGCGTCGGCAGACACCACCCTGCTGATCCCGTTGAACGAAACGCCGTCTGCAGAGATCCCGGCGACCGAGGAACTGCATCTGGCCATCAAGATTTCCGACAGTGCCTGGGTGCGCATTGTCTATCAGGACAGTCTGGTGGATGAAGGGGTGTTCGCCCCAGGCGACGGTCGAAACTGGTCCAGCTCCAGCCGCTTTTATATGAAAATCGGCAACGCCGGCGGTGTGCGCTTGTATCTGAATAACCAGGATCTGGGTGATGCGGGCGTGCGCGGTCAGGTGGCCAATTTGATGATCGACGGCCAGGGGGTGAACAAAATCAACGACGCGGATTTTCCCGCGGCGATGAGACAACCGCCAGGCCGCGAGTGATCGATATGGATGAACAAGAACCCCGGGCGACTCGCCGCAGTGGGGAGGCCTGCTCTGCGCGTCAGGCGCCGATCCTGGGCATGGAAGCGCGCAGCATCAAAAGCATTTATTTTCTCGCGGTCTGCGGCACGGCCATGGCTTCGCTGGCTGCCCTGCTCAAGCAGTTGGGCTATCACGTCTATGGATCCGACAGCGGCGTTTATCCGCCCATGAGCACCTTTCTACAGGAGCAGGGCATTCCGGTGTTCGACGGTTTCAACCCCGCGCATCTCGACCCGGCGCCCGATCTGGTGGTGGTGGGCAACGTCATCTCCCGCGGCAACGACGAATTGGAAGCGCTTCTGGACCGCCACATTCCCTATGTTTCTCTTCCGGATGCTTTGCGCGAGTTCTGCATTCGCGGCCGCCGTTCTGTGGTGATCACCGGCACGCATGGCAAAACCACCACCAGCGCGCTGCTCGCCTGGCTGCTGGAGCAGGCCGGTCGCCGGCCCAGCTTTTTAATCGGCGGAATCCCCAATAATTTCGCCCGGGGATTTCAATGGGGCGCCGGCAACGAGATCGTCCTGGAAGGCGATGAGTATGATTCGGCCTATTTTGACAAGACCGCTAAATTTCTGCATTACCTGCCGGATATCGGTGTCATCAATCATGTTGAATTCGATCATGCGGACATTTACACCTCGCTGGATGAGATCAAGCTGGCCTTTCGCCGCTTTGTCAATCTGATCCCCCGCAGCGGTCTGCTGGCCGCTTGTTTCGATTTTGAAACGGTTCGTGAGGTGTGCCGCAAAGCGTTTTGTCCGGTGCGCTCGTTCGGCCTGGGTGAGGAGAATGCGTGGCGCGCCTGCGACATTGAACAGACCGACCAAGGCCAGAACATGAACGTGATGAAAGATGGCCGGCCCTTCGCCCGCATTTTCATCCCCCTGTTCGGCGATCATAACATTCGCAACAGCCTCGCCGCCATGGTGGTGGCCGATCATCTGGGACTTTCAGCGGATCAGATCCGGGACGGCCTGGCCACCTTTACCAATGTGCGAAGACGGCTGGAGTTGAAAGGGGAGGCCGGAGGCGTTCAGGTGTACGATGATTTTGGCCATCATCCTACCGCCATTCGGGAGACGCTGGCCGGGTTTCGCCGCTTGCACCCCGACCGGCGCATCTGGGCGCTGTTTGAGCCGAGAACCGCCACCACCCGGCGTTCCATCTTTCAGAACGAAATGGTCGATGCCTTTCAAGACGCGGACGGCGTGCTGGTCTCTGCAGTGGACCGGCCGGACAAAGCGCCGGCTGGTCAAGTGTTCTCCAGCGAGCAGCTGGTAGCTGATCTGGGGCGCCTGCACAAACAGGCGTTTTATATCGAGACCGTCGACGCCATGGTGGATTTTTTAAAACACCGGCTGCAACCGGGGGATGTGGTGATCACCTTCAGCAATGGTTTTTTCGGCGGCATCCATCAAAAATTATTAAACGCATTAACCTGATCCTCTTTTATGCACGGGCGCGACGATCGCGCCGCTGCAAAAAGGAGTGATCAGGAGACCCTTATCCCGTGAGGTCTTGGCTTATGGAGAGAAAAACACGGCAGCGCAGAGAGTTCAAGAGAGAACACACTGAACCGATGGATGAGAAGATGGTTCGGTTGATCGCAAAAATCAGAACGGATTTATGCGATTCCATCATTCCGATCTCCCTGACCCGCTTGAGCCCGTTTGAACGAAAACAGATTCATCGCGAATTCGATCGGGATCCTTCGGTGACCACCAAAACCTATCGCATCGGTGAAGAGGAATATGAACTGCGATTGTATCCGGTGAACAATTTACGCAAATATGCGGAGAAAAAAGCCGAAGAGGCGATGCAGAGCGGACAAAAAGTGGTGTTGCCGCACATGAGCAGCTATGAACGCTTTATCGTTCACGAAGCGCTGAAAAACAACGAGGCGATCAAAGCCAACAGCTTCGGCGAGGGCGACGATCGTCACATCGAACTGGAACCGGAGCTGTTTGGCAGGGGCTTGCGCAAGATCATGAAAAAGATCAAATTGTTTTAGCGTCGAGGTATACCGGATTGGTCAGACACTGGAAGCGGCGCGGGCCGGTGCCGCTCATCACCTGCAGACGGACATAGCCCCGGCTGGGCAGACTTTCATCGGTCAACTCTTTTTCAAAATAACGACAAGCAGGAGGTACGGCGAGCGATCGCTGCACCTCCTGTTTTTTTTGGCAGTCACCGATGATCAGATCGATGTGATTGAGGAAGCCGAAATGGGCGCTGGAGGAGGCGACGATTTTCACGGTTCCGCCGGAACGCTCGACGGTTTCGCCGCTGCTCCGGCCGTCCACCCACAGCTGCGCAAACGGACCGTTGCTCACCAGACTGCGGCCGGCCTGCAGCGCGCTGACCATTCGGTCGATCGACCGCGGCGGCGGCCCGTAGAGGCCGGTGCGAACAGCGCCGAACACATGGTGCGTGCTTTCCAATATGGACCAGAACGGCACGCGGACGTGGCGAACGCGGTTGAAATCGCCGTGGCTGTCGTTGCCGCCGATGATGGCAAGCCGATGACCGGCGAGCAGCAGCCGCACCCAGGATGAAAGCCCGTGCTTCCAGCCGCTGGCAGCCTCCCCATTCCATATCTGCAACCCATGCAATCCCGGCGTGGCGTAATCCTCAGCAGACCATTTGGCCCGAGCCAACACCAGACGTTGCGGCCATGGCGGCTGTGCCTCAGGGTGTGCGGCGAACGCGGCCGCCAGTGGGGACAGTCTGCGTAACACCTGGGCGACCTGTTCCTGCGGCCGAATCTGCGGCCAGTTCTCGCCGGAATCGCCGCTGCCGGGGTAGAACGCGGGGTCGTTGAGGATTAAGAGATGCACGTTTCTGCGGCGGCGATTTCCGACCGAGACCTCTTCGCCGCAGATGATTTTTATCTCATTCGCCGCATTAAGCGCCCGGGCCTCCTCGTGCAAAGCCCGCCATTTGCCGAGCTCCGTATCAGCCGCCAGATAGTCGTCGGCCTGATCGTCCAGATCAAAAGAATGATCGGTGACCGCCACAGCGCCCAGGCCGATGGCTTTGGCCATGGCCAGCAGAGCCGGCAGCGGCGGTCCGAATTCCACCTGATTGTCGGTATAGGCACTGTGACAGTGCAGATCGGTCCAGAGACAGCGCTCCGATCCGGGTAGCGCCTCCTCATCCACCTGCACCGTAAACGGCTCATGGCCGGCCCCGTTAAAGTTGTCGCTGCGGATCACATGGCGTCGGCCGTTTATTCGCGCCTGCACCACCGCCTCCACCGTCGCTCGCCCGTTTTCCGCCGGGATATTTTGCAGATGGAACAGCCGGTGCCAGAGCGGTCGATCGACCGGTTCGTTCAGAGGATAAGTCCGAATTCGTTCGGCGATGCGAACGGTCAATTTTTCCAGCAGAACGGGAAATCTGTGGCTGTCCTTGACCAGCAGCAGCACCGGCAAATCCTGCCCCTGCTGCAGCCGGTGCGGCACATCCACCAGGATCTCCGGTTGTTTTTTGTACAAAAGACTGAACAGGCCGGGTAAGCGAAAATGGGTTTCAGCGTACAAGACCAACGGAAGAACAGGCATGAGATCGAGCAATCCAGAGATCAGCATTTTTCATTCGTGATTTGATGAAAGACGATCGCCGCGGACTTGTTGCTTGTCGCTCGCGGCGACAGGTATTTGTATCGGACGTAACGGAGCTTGGCGGCCAGGCTGTCGAAAAAAAAACGGTCCAGCACATAATGAAAAGAGGGATCAAAATAGCAATTCAGGCTGCATCCATCACATGGCGGAAAAGTGCCCTGTTGTTTTTTCAATGCGCGAAACCAATCGCTGTGATATAGATCCGCCAGATCGGTGATCCGTTGCGTCTCCTGGACAAAGTGGTAACAGGGCGCCAGCAGCCGATCGTCGGGCGAGATGACCAGTACGCTGTCCATGACCCGGCAGCGGGGCCGTGCGATTCGATTTCCACCCTGACGCAGCAGCCGGTGAAACGCGGTGTTGATATAGACATAAGGGCGTCCGGCAAATTCTTCGATAAAGGACATCTCTTGCTCGGACAGGGGCTGATACCCCTGATGGCGAAACACCGGATTGACGATGAGAATCAGCCTGAGCTCCCTAGCGATGCGGCTGAGGAGCGGCAATTGCTCCAGATTGTGCGGTCCGATGGTAAAGGTGATATCCGGCCGCTCGCCGCAGCTCCGCGCCAGGTCCAGGCTTTCGAGTGCGCTGTCGAACACCCGGGCGCCGCGCAATTGGTTGTGCACCTCCGCTTCAGCGCCATCGAGCGAAAAGTGGAGAAAATCCACCAGACCGACAAGTTCTTTGCATCGCAGCGGATAGAGCAGCGCGTTGGTGGTCAGCGTGGTTTTTAATCCGCAGGCCTGGGCGGCGCGCAGCATGTCAGGCAGCTGAGGATGCAGCAGCGGCTCCCCGCCGGTAAAATCCACGAAACGAACGCCGATTCTCTGCGCCTCGTGCAGCCGTCGCACCACCACCGCGAGGGCTGCGTCGCCCGTTCCTCCCTTGCGCCAGATGTCGCAGACGCGGCAACGGCAATTGCACTGTTCGGTGATATAATACTGCAGGAGCAGAGGACGAAGAAAGGCCATAGCGGTTCAGTTTCATTCAATAGGCGTACACATCATCTTTCCAGATGATGGTTTTATCCAGCCAGAGGGCGGGCGGCATCAACAGCACGAATAGAAAATAGAACAATTCAAATCCGGGCGCGGACCTGAAAAGCTCTCGAGCGGAGAGCACGGGCCGGCTGGATAAAATCAATCCGTCGCCGAGCGCAAGGCCGGCCAAAGCGATCCATCCGGCGGGATGCAGCAGTGCAACGCACAGCCAAACCAGCATGCGGATGCAATAAGTGATTGCCATCAGCATCTTTCCCAGCAGCCGTACCGGCTGGATGCCTAACGCCCACCGTCTACGTTGCTGGTACAGTTGCTTCAAGGTTTTTTCCGGCCGGCTTTGAACGATCGCCGCCTGATCGGTGTGCAAGACCACGCGCCAGGAGGTCTTGCGGCTGATCGCGTTCAGCAGGCTGAAATCCTCGATCAGGCTATAGTTCAACTTGCGGTATCCACCCACTGCATCGTAGGCCGACCGGCGGAACGCCATGTTGTTGCCCATCCAGCTCAGCGGTTTACCTGCGTGCGCACAGGCGGAGGAGATCAATTGCAGGAACAGCCAATCCAGCGACTGCACCCGATCCAAGCAGGTGGTCTTGCCGTGACGCCGGCGCAACAGCGTCAGGCCACCGACCATGCCGACCTCGGCCGTAAAATAGGTCAGATGCGTCTCTATCCATCGAGCGGGAACCCGGCAGTCGGCATCGGTGATAAAGATAAACTCGCCGTTGCTTTTTTCGATCGCCTGGAGCACGGCGCCCGCTTTGCCGGAAAGCTCCTTTGCCTGGCGCTCCAGCGCCATTACGGTCACATGATGTTTCCCTTCAGCAAAAGCCTGCAGCAGCGCCAGCGAGCCGTCGTAGGAGGCGTCATCCACCAGCAGGATCTCGAGCTTTTCAGCCGGATACTGCAGCTGCATCAGACTGTCCAGACAACCAGGCAGCTCTTCTGCTTCATTGCGGCCGGCGATGATGATGGAGACCAGAGGCGTGTCCGTCTGTTCGCCCCTGGCCCAGGGTCGGCGGACCATGTACCGGACCCAAAGGCTCAGCGACATATACAGGCAGGCAAAAAGGAGGCTCAGCGTTCCCACCATAACGTCATCCTTTTTTGCGAGAGAGCAATTTCATGGATACTGGATTGGTGCCGCCGCCGATTTGCATCCAGAGCGGCAGGTTCTCCGGCGCAGGCCCCATCTTGAGAATCAGCTGGCCCTGGCGGCCAAAGCGATTGGTCAACAGATCGGTCTTCCATTCCCTGGGCTTCAGCGGACGCTGCGGAACAAAGTCGAGCACAATGCTGCGCACCGGCAGATCGGAGAAAGATCCTTCGACCGGATCGCCGATCTCCACCCGACCGCGAACCGCCCACAGTTGGCTTTCGATCTCCAAAAGACAATGCAGCGAGTCCAGCGGCGCCGGATCCATGCCGCGCAACTGATAGAGCAGGGAGAAGAGCGTCTGCAGCTCGTCGCCGATCTCCCAATCAAATCCGTGCGAAGCATGGGCGCGAGCGGCGGCGTAATCATAGAACACCGCCATCTCCTGATTCAGATTCTTTTGTTTTATTTTTTTGTCGATCTGGACAACGCGCCCGCTTGGTTGGTCGATCAGCGTGATGTAACGGTTGCAAACCGGAAAGACCAGGTCGGCCCAGAATTTGGTGTCCGTGTCGACCTGAATCCGCCACAGCTGTTCGGCAAGCGTTTCGCAGCGCATCCGCGCTCTGGCTGCGGCGACGCCGCGGAACGAAAGAGAAAAAGTCAGCGCTTCTTGATCGAACCGGTTCAGATCGCTGTTGCCGACGAACTTGCTCTCTGCGGTCAGCAGAAACGGGACGAGCAACAGCACGGTCCAGTTGAGTTTCATCGTTGCTCCCGTTGATACCGGCGCAGCCGGGTCATCTTGACAAGATTGTTGGACAACTCTGTGAACGAACGCGGGTGCAGCAGCAGGTAGCGCTGGGTGTAGCAGGTGGTCCAGCATCCGCTGCACGCGGCGTACTGCTGCAACCGTTGATGATAATTGGCGCTGTTGAAAACGTCCTGAAGCGATTGTTCTGTAAGATTGCCGAGAGGCTCGCCCCAGCACAGATGGACCTCGCCGGTCTCCATAATCGTGACGCGGGTCATCCACAATCGGCTGGCGACAAACGGGCAGGGCGTGGTTGCGCCGGTGCGCAGGAACGGACCGATGCCGCGGATGAATGAATTCAAGTTCAGAATATCCGGGTGGCCGTCCAGATAGGCCAGCAGCGCCTCCAGCCGTTCGTCCGGAACGATCCGCAGTTCGTCGTCGCTGCGCGTGGTCTCGGTGAGATGATGGTATAATCCGATGGTGGCGCGCCATTTCAGACTGCGGGCGCTTAAAATCAGCTGGGGAACCTGGTCCAGGTTTTTTTGATTGAGGACGATGTTGGCATAGAGCAGGGATTTTGATTTGGATTTTGCTTTCATCTCGCTGATCAGGGCCATATGGTCCAGCACCGTGCGACTGTACTGCTGGACGCCGCGCAAATAATCGCCGGTTTCGCCCAGGCCGTCCAACGAGGTCTGAATGTTGATGTCGTTCGCCAGACAATAGGCCGCCGCCTCGTCCACCCGGTCCCGCTGGTGATACAGGCCGGTCACCAGCGTGGTGGCGACGCGAAATGTTTTTTTCGCTTCCGCCAGGATCGGCAGCAGATCGGGATTCAGCAGCGCTTCTCCGCCGGAGATAAAGCCGAGATACGCTCCGTAATTTTTCAGATCAGCGGCGATCGCGCGAAAGCGTTCGAGGCTCATGTTCGCCGGATCGGTCTCCCGCTCATACACCCGGCATTGACGGCAGCGTTGGCTGCACAGCCGGGTGATCCGGATCTCGGTGCTCGAGTTGACCGGACGGCGGGCAACGGCGTGCCGGATGATGAGAAAAGGGTTGATGCGCATAGGGGCTTGTTCGATTGTCCTTGCCGTGGCGAAACGGTTCTGAAGCGCTTTTGTTTTGAGCAGGAAATTTACGATTTATTCGCGGGTTTAAAAAGAAAATTTATTCGGCTCGAGCAGGAAGGAGGCAGATCCTTGAACCAAGGAGGGGCCCCCGGCCTGATTTTTGTCAAGGCCGGGGGTGGAGGAGGACAGACTACTTTACATATTCCATCAATTTAACTTGTTCAAACGAATTGGTTTTCAATTTATAGAGGTACGAACCGCTGGGCAGCAACCGGCCTTTGGCATCTCGGGCATCCCAAACCGCGGTGTAAGCGCCTGCCTCCAGAACCCGGTTTACTAATGTGGTCACCCGTTGGCCTTTGAGGTTATAGATCTCCAGGCTGACCGCACCAGCCTGCTTGATTCTGAATGGGATGACCGTCGAAGGGTTGAAGGGATTGGGATAGTTTTGTTCCAGGGCAAACTGTTCGGGCGCCAGCACGGTGATGGTGACCGGCTCGCACAACGTCAAGTGGCCGGAGTGGTCCAGATCCGCCAATTGGTAGCGATAAGTTTTGCCGGCCAGCACATTGGCGTCCTGATAGCTGTAGGAGTGCGCCGCGGCGGTGGTGCCGGCGCCGGGGATCAATGCCTCGGTAATCCGCTGAAAGCTGTCCGAGCCTTCAGCGCGGAAGACGTAAAAACCGAGGTTCTCCGTTTCCGATTGCGTGGTCCATTCCAGAGTGACAGTGCCCGAGGATTGTCTGGCGGTGAAAGCGCTCAACTCGACCGGAACCAGCAGCGTGATTTGATAGTCCTCCACTTCGCCGTCTTCCGCGGGGCCCGAGGCCGTGAGACCGCCGGCGGAGTTGAAGCGAAAGCGGCTGCACACATCGGCCACCTGAGCGTCATGGGGAATGGAAAACGACAGAGCGTTGTCCCCCGGGCTCAAGGGCTGGTCGACAAAGATCTGTTCGTCGTCGTCCCAGGCGCCGTTGTGGTTGAAATCGATCCAGGCGTTCAGTTTTCCCGCGCCGGAGGCGTTGGCGGTGATCAGACCGGTTCCGCCTTTTTGCAGAGAAGCGGCGGTGAAAGAAATGCCGTCTTCATCGTTGCTGCCCTGATTGTCATCCCCGCGGGCGTCGGCGCTGGGTTGACCGTCCTGTTCCGCATCGATGGCGTGGCCCAATTTCAGTTCGCCGATGCGGTGGCGGGCGCCGTCATGGCTGAGCAACGTGGGGAACATCGGGTCCGGCGCATCGCCGAAATCATATTCCGCGGGCAGAATGGTGATCGCATAGTCTTCCACTTCGCCGTCGCCGGCCAGGCCGGTGACGGCGAGATTTTGATCGGTGCTGAAGCGAAAGCGCAGGAAGGTTGTCCCGGTCGCAGCGTCTGCCGGCAGAGTCGCCGTCAAACTGTTCGGTCCGGCAGTCAGCGCCCGGTCGATGAAGAGCTGTTCGCCGGCATCCGCCCAGCTGCTGTTGTGATTGAGATCCGCCCAGCCGGCGAGATACCCGTCTTTGGAGGCGGTTACCAGGAGCGACAGCGTGCCGCCCTGGATCAAATGTCCGGCATTGAGAAACTGCACGCCGTCTTCATCGTCGTCGGCGTTCAGGTCGTCGCCGTTACACTCGGCGTTCGGTTGACCGTCTGTCTCCGCATCGATCAGAGCGCCGAGGCGGCAATCCTCTGCGATGATATGACGTGCGCCATCCTGGCTGAGCAGCGTGGGAAACAGGGGATCCGGCGCATCGCCGAAATCAAAAGATAGACAGGCGGTCTGTATTTCAACACGATAGTTGATATGGCTGTTCGGCCCGACATTAAAACGTATTTCAATCCGCTCGCACGCGGGTTGCGGCGTGATCTTGAAAAAGGAGAGCTCAAAGCCATTTTGAAAATCGAACTCGGGTGTACACGCGCCCTCTGCCTTCATAAAACCGGCGCCGTCCGCCGGATCGGGAAATGGCAGCTCCGGATTACTCGGGCAATCCCCATCGCTGTTCATCCATTTAATCAGATGATCATAGGATCCGGTCACGAATTCGCCGGTGCCTTCAACGAGAGACCATTCCACCTGCACCCAAACGTATTTTGAATAGTTCTCCCGATAGGTATTGGCGACATCGATCTTGGCGATGATAAACTGCGCCTGCGGGCCGGTGTTGGAGGCGGTGCCGGTGGCGATGGTCTGAGTCCAGAAGGGCAAATTTTTCGGATTGTCCCACCAGATTGGCGTGTTGGCAGCGCGCACCAGCGTGGCCAGCGCGAGGACAAATATAATTCCCCAACCGCTTCGTAACAAAATTTTCTTAGGCGCCATGATCAATTCCTCCCTATTTTAAACGACACCTGCAAACGTTTCTGTCGCTCCTTTATTCCAATTCCGGCAAAGTCCTTTACCCCGGCTTGGCATAACCCATGAATTTTCAAAACGAATCGACGGAGCCGCCTTTTTCTTTAACGCAGAAAAGCAATATGCGTACCATAATAGCCGTTTTCGCTTTTTTGCAGAGACCACAGAACACCGCACCGGCTGACGCCGTTGTGCCGGAATTCATGATAAAGCCGGACGGGAAAATGAACTAAAGGTCGGAGAGAGGAATGAGAGAGCGACACATAAAGACGGATGGATGCGCGGCGTTGCTATTGAGGGCAGCAAGGGCAGCCGTTGGAGGGTTTGTTTTTCTTCGGCCGTTTCATGCTGAAACGAAAGAAGCGCTGATCCGATCCCGGGTCAGCGCTTTATTTCCGTAGCGCCTCTGCGGCCTTTCCAGCGAAACAAACCCAACGAGCCCATTACGCCTACGGCCACCACATAGGGAATTTGCAGTATGAACCATAACGGAAAACAACGCAACAGATCGCAACGCTCAAAGGTGCGGCAACCGCTGCGGGCGATGCAGTATTCGCAACAGCCTTTGGCGACGATGCAGATCCACAGCAGAGGACTGTTGAGCGCGCCGGAAATATAAAGGATCACCCCGGTCAGCAGCGCAAGATTGCAGGAAAAGGTGAGGAGCAGATAGGCGAAGAAAAGAGGGTTAAGATGAAGTTGATAGCCGCCGTTGGAGGCCCAGCGATTGCGTTGATTGATGAAATCCGCCCAGGTGGGCTGTGGGGCAGAGACCGCATAGCCGGCGGGCTCGGAGGCGAATATGATCTTCCTGTTCGTATGTTTGCGGATCAGCTGCATCAGCAGCACATCGTCGCCCGATATGCGCCGGCTGATGGCGCGATAGCCGTTCACCTGATCAAACGCCGACCGCCGGTAGCCCAGGTTTTGTCCGGAGGCGGCCAACGGCACGCCCAGATGCGTGCTCGCCGCCGCCACGCCCATCAGGGTGACAAAATCAAACGCCTGAAACCGTTCCACCAGCTTTTGTGGTTGCCCGGCTCGACCGAATTGCGAAAAGCCGATGACAAAGCCGACGTCCGGGCTGAAATAGCGGACCATGGTCGAGATCCATTGCGTTCCCACCCGGCAATCGGCGTCTGTGGCCAGAATGATTTCCCCTCGGGAAGCTTCCACCGCGCGTTGCAGGGCGTATTTCTTGGGACTGAATCCCGCCGGCGTTTCGCGAATGTCCAGCAGATGCACCTGCGGGCAATGCGCCGCCAGGTCGGAGACGATATCGGCCGTACGATCCGTCGATCCGTCATTAGCCACGATCACCTCATAGAGCTCAGCCGGATAGTCCTGTTCGATCAGATCCTGAAGCAGGCTGCCGATGCTGCGTTCTTCATTGCGCGCGGCGACGATCACCGAAACACGATAGCGCTGATCGTTGGTTGGCCGCTGCGGACGACGCAGCGCCAGGATAAAGATGAAAATAATCGCACCGTAGAGCACGGTGAGCAGACCGATCATGTACGGCAAGGCATTCATGCGGCGGAATCGCTCTCCTTCCACGAGACCCGGCAAAACGGGCCCAAGGCGCCGAACAGCACCACATAAAAGACATGCGCCACCGCGGCGATAGGCCACACCGTAAAACAGGCAAGGCGTTTCATTTTACCGCCAAAGGCGAGCAGCAGCGGCAGTTCCGAAACCGCTTTGATGGCCCAAAGGATCAAACCATAACGGCGATAAGGAGTGAACAACAAGGCCAGGAGCAAAAAATTATACAGCCAGGCGCTGAACAGCACGCCGGTCATGGCCGGGCCGTAATGAAAGCCTTTGGACGCATGGCGCAGCCGTTGCCGGATCAAATGATGGGCACTTGGCGGAATATACGTAGGCGCCGCCAGTTCGGGCGCCAGCGCGTAGCGGACGCGCAGGTTCTTTTTCAGTACCAGTTTTAGGAACAGATCGTCGTCGCCTGAGACAAAGCCGGCGATGTCCTTGAATCCCCCCACCTGATCGTACACTGCTTTTCTGTACGCCAGGTTGCGACCGGTACAGGTGGCCGGCCGACCCCAGCCGCTGCACCCGGCTGCTAGTGCTGCCAGGGACAACGCTTCCAGAGCGATCAGGCGCGACCGCAGGGTGTTCAGCGCCGGCAGTTCGTACGGTGAAAAGCCGATCACCATGGCCACCTCCGGCGTGAACCGGCTGGTCATGCCTTGCAGCCAGTGGGGCGAAGGTCGACAGTCCGCATCGGTGAACAGCAGCAATTCCCCCCGGGCCGCTGCGATGGCCTGAGCCAGGGCGTTTTTCTTCGCCGAAATCACCTTGTCCCTGCCCTGAACAGAGATCATCCGCACGGCCGCGGTTCCCGGATTACGGCTGAAAGCGGACGCCCGTTCCGCCGTCGCATCGGTCGAACCGTCGTTGCTGAGAATGACTTCGTATCGGTCCCGGGGATAGGTCTGTTCCGACAGAGCCTGCAGCAGAGGGGTCACGTGGCGCTCTTCGTTGCGACAGGCGACGATCACCGAGACCATGGGGCGTTGGTCGCTGGTGAGCGATTCGTCCCGGTACAAACCGGCGAATATAACCAGCAGGCTCAGGCTGTAAAGGACCGTCAACAGAATCGCTATGTAAAGGAGGGCAGCCAAGGGCGATTTAATAGTTAAGCAAAAGTTCAAAACGCGCCCTATGATCGAACGAGTTTTTTCCGGCTTGGCGATGCACGTTGCGGACATCGGCATACAGATAGTGCACGGAGATAAAAAAATCACGGTAGACCTGTTCGCGGATTTTGAGGCCGACAATTTTTTGTTTCTCCACGACGCCGCTGAGGAATTTTTTTTCTACGCCTTGCGCCGGGCGGGAGCGCGTGTCCGCGTCGCCTTCGCCTTTGCGCTGTTGCTGCAAAGACAGCTCGATGCGAAAATCCCGCATCGGTTGCCAGCCCAGCTGCAGAAAGAGGCCGTCGGCATTGGGACCCAGCCAGTGGCCGATCAGCTGATTATAATTGGTGTAGATGTTGATGGAATCATAGTGGGAGTATACATACGGCTCCACCCGCGCATATTCGATGCGCAGATCGGTGTCGGCGATGCGCAGCGGATTGATGAGTTGGCCACCGAGCAGAAAAGCGAACTTGTTGCCAAAGTAGCGGGTCAGGTTTTCCGTGCTGGTCATGTCGTCGATAAAATATTCGCCGTAGAGTTTAGCACCGGACCACGGGGTACAGGTCAGATCCAGGCTCATGGTCTTGTTGTCTTTGTCGCCGAGGTGATGCTGCGCGATGTGGATGGGCATGATGGGATTGAGATAGGCAAATTGCACATCGCGGCCGCCATAGACCACGGTCTCGGTGGCGCCGAGGTACAGGCCGGGCTTGATCATGAAATCCAAGCGGTGGCCTGCCAGGTACTTGCTCCCCAGGTTGCTGCGCAAAAAGGCGTGCACATAGCTGAAGGAGAAGCGGCGAAAAAAAGCGTGGAGCCGGATCAACTCGGCAGCCGGTGAATTCCCGGAAAGCGAGAGGCCGCCGTGAAAACCGGGCCCCCAGGCGACCTCATCCCGCCCGGCCTGAATGCGGAACCATGCGTTCTGCCAGGTCCAATAGGCCAGCGCCTGATCTCGATAGACGTTAGAACCGGCGATTACCACCGGCGCGCCTTGAGAGGGATCGAAATGCTCTTCCGCCTTTTGGTTGCCGCGCGTCAAGGTGTTGCGCGCATCCAGATAAAAGCCCACTGTCTGATCCAGGTTGCCGCGAACGATGCCGCCGCCGCTGGTCTCGGAGATCAGCGCATCGGGCTGATACTGATGCCCGCGATTTGAGAGGATCGTCTGGTTGGCGTGCAGGTCGATATGGATCAGGCTGTTTTGTTCCCGCCAGGTCAGCAGGTGGCGTTCCGGACCGCGTTCCGTTGCAGCGGGATTCAATTCGTCAAAAAAATCGCCCTGCAGCTGATCGAGCATTTTTTTCTCGGTTCGACTGAACTGCTCCGGCTGTTGCCGCGCCTTTGTTGCAGCCTGACGCAACAGTTCGGCGAACACCGCTCTTGACAGGGGTCGCACGCGCAGTTGATGGCTGAAGATCACCCCTCTGCTCTCCATACGCTCCAGGACGGCATAGCCCCAATAATCCATCGGCACATTGACCGACGGCGCCGTACCGGCGAGAACGCCGGTCGCTGCCAAAAGCAGGAGCCGAAGGATGTATTTGCAGCTGATCATGGCACTCGTCTTTTCGCGGTTTTCATTGCTGCGTCTGGTTAAATATATCAAACCACCCGCTTTTTTCAAATTCTTTTTTCCCTTCCAGCTTGCCGCGCGTGTAGCGCCGATCCTTCCAGACAAAACGACCGCGCCAGGCCAGCAAGCCGACCAGGAGCGTGTAAAGCACCTGCCACCATTGCGCCAGCAGAAAATCGACCGGATTTTTCCGTCCTGGTGGAGCGCCGGTCCGGTACAGCAGGCCGGCATCGCAGAAAATTTTAACCAGAAAAAAAATGAACCAGGCCGGTCTGAAAAACACCAAAACAGCCAACAGCAGCAGGGAGGCGTTATAGAGAAAAATAAACCCCTCCAGCGCCATGATGGAAAATGGATAGAGAGCGGTTTTGGATGCCCAGCGCAACCGCTGCTGCAAAAATACGGACAGAGAACCGCAAGGGGTGGTACGGACCCGGCAGTCGGGTGCGTCCGCGAAAGCGACACGGTGTTCACGGCGCCGCATTTTCTGCAGCAGCAGATCATCATCACCGGAAGCGGCCGCCTCGATGCCGTAAAATCCGCCGGCCTGATCATACAGAGCTCGACGATAGCCCCAGTTGGCGCCATTGGCCAGGAACGGCCGTTGATGACCGACGGCCGCTGCGCCGACGACCTGAAACGACCAGGCGTCCAGGGCCTCCAGTCTGGATAGCAGGGTCCCAGTCGATTCGATATCCACCCAAGAGACCACGGCGCCGACCGTTTCCGCAAAATAGCTGATCATGCTTTCAATCCATCGGACCGGCGCCACACAGTCCGCATCCGTGGTCAGAATGATCTCCGCGTGGCTGTGTTGAATGCCCAGGTGCAGCGCCGCTTTTTTAGGCGACCATCCTGGTGGAAGGGGCTTGGATAAAACGCAGCGCACACCATGGGCTTGCGCCACAGCCGCCGTATCATCGGACGAATCGTCATCCACCACCAGGATCTCGTAGCGGTCGGACGGATAGCTCTGCCGTTGCAGGGCGTCGAGACACCGGCCCAGAGCTTTCGCCTCATTGCGCGCGGGAATGATCACCGCCACGCGAGGTTGATCCGCAGTGCGATGCTGTCGGCGCAGCCGACGCAGACCGGCCCGAAGCCACAGGGCAAAGACGCCATAGAGCAACGACATCACCCCATAATAAATGAACGCCGCGTTCACGCAGGTTCCTGCAGGGAATCCTTCGGGCTCTGCAGCACACGGCTCTTCATCAGGACAACAAAGCCGGCCACTGCGGGCAAAAGCACGTTGACGGCGAACAACAACAGCGCGCTGTCGAACGCCGCCGCCTCTGACACCTGCAGTTTGCCGAGAAAATAAATGGACGCACTCTCGCGGATGCCCAAATCGCCCAGGGAAACCGGAAGCAGGGTTTTGCTCCACATGATGGCCGCCACCGCGGAGAGCCCGGAACGAAGCGGCAACGGCGCAAAGGCTCGAACGAGCAGATAAAACTGCCCGAGATACACTGCCACCTGAGCGACGGTGTAAAATAACAGCGAGCGCGACACCTGCGGCGTCAGCCTGCTAACGCCGTTGAGGACCTGCTGCAGCCTTTTGTGCTTTTCGGAGCTGTTGAACCGCTTGAGCACATAGTTGAGAAAGGCAGGGTGCAATGCCAGACCAATGCCGGCCAGCACCAGCGCCAATCCGGTGGTCTCCACTGGAACCCACAGCTCCGGGCGCAACGCGGCGCGTAGAAAGGGGAGCAGGCCCCACAAGCCGGCGAAATAGACCACCAGCAGCGCATACCATTTTTCGATCAGCATCAGACCCATCAGCCCCAGCCAGTC
The DNA here is from genome assembly GCA_036788095.1 of bacterium. Classification (GTDB taxonomy): domain Bacteria; phylum Zhuqueibacterota; class Zhuqueibacteria; order Residuimicrobiales; family Residuimicrobiaceae; genus Anaerohabitans. Next base: position 25,992 of record DAIQOA010000026.1, read on the forward strand.
GGCGCCGGGGATGAGCACCGTGCGGCCCAGATCTCCGATCCGGCCCGGCGTGATCAGACCGAGGGTGATGCCGGCAAACAGCGAACGCACCAGTTCTTTTGCAGAGATCGTCGGATCAAATTGCCTTACGATAAGCTGCCATCGTTTGAACTGGCAGAACAGATTGGGCGCCAGCAAAACCAGAGCGGCTGTAATCCAACCGTGCTGTGCGTTGACCGCCGCATTGCGCAGGTCAATCCAACTGATTCGGTGAATCAGCAGACCCAGTACGCACAACGCGACCAGGCTCTTGCTCCAGCTGATCCATTTTTTATTATTGGTAAAGGGCCAGTCCATGAGTACAGTTATTGCAAATTTCGGGTTTACAGGATCCAGCGACGCGCCGGCGAAAGTGCCGTAGCGCCTCTCCCCGCCAGATGGTGATAAAGGATTGTTCGGTCAGACAGCCGAGAAGCGCGCTCTCGTCTTTGTCAAAGCAGCAGCCCACCACATGGCCGTCCTGATGAATCACGCAGCTGGTCCACAGGCGATCGCAGATTTTGTTCTTTTTGCTTTTAACGGTCAACCCGTCGGAGCCGAGGGTGTAGCGCCGGTACTTGTCCGCCAGCGGTAAAAATCGATCGGCATCCTGCGGCGAGCGCACTTGCACGGATTTGATTAACACATGGTCGGCGCCCCAGCGGCGAGCGGTGGCGCGCACCCGCGCCACCTCGTGTTCGTTGTGCTTCATCACCAGAAACTGCAGGCAGATGCGCGGTGTTTTTTGCCTCAGCTGTTCCCTGGCTTGGCGCAAATTGGCGATGGCGGCAACCACCCGCTCGAGTCGTCCCCCCTGGCGATAGATTTGATAACTCGATTCTTCCAGACCATCCACAGACAGAATGATCTGGTCCAGGCCGCTGGATGCCAGCTCACTGGCTTTAGCAAAATCCGCCAACAGCTGTCCGTTGCTGCTGCAGGTCACTACCACCTTGGCCGCTTTTGCCAGCCGGATCATCTCCATATAATCCGGATGCAACAGCGGCTCTCCCTGATCATAGAGCAACAGATAGAGCAAGGATCGCTGCGTTTGCTGCAGAATTTGTCGAAACAAAGCCGGCGACAGATCCCCCCGTGGCCGCTGCAGCAAACCGGCGCCGGTGCTGCATTGCGGGCAGGCCAGGTTGCAGCGATTGGTTGGTTCAATGGTCAATACCAGCGGAAGACCCCAGGAGATCGGCCGGCCTGACAGCCTGGAGATGCTCAAAGACATAAAGACCTGGCCAAGATTTATCAGCCGGTACGGCGTGAGACAGGCCAGGAGACGGAACAGCGGCACTTCTTTCATTTTTTACCGGCCAGCACATAAAAAGTGGGCATCAGCCATTGACTTAGCCATCCCGGTCGATGCGGCGTCCGTGCCACCAGGGGTCCGGCAAGGTTTAGAGCGCACAGGCGACGCACCAGCGCAAGATGCCAGGCCCGGTTCCACAGGGCTTGCGGCTGAGACAGGGCCAGGGTCGCGACCTCGCGGATCTGCCACCTGGATTTCAACTGCGATTTCACCAACATGCGGTTCAGATCACGCCAGGACAACAGCTGGGCGATATCCGGTTTGTCCGCGTCGAACCAGTGAAACCAATGCACGATAATTTTTTTTATCGCCGCCCGCTGCATGCAGGAGATCAGCGGCAGACTGTAGTGCGGGTCGCACAAAAGATGGACCGGCGACCATTTGTTGGGCGTGGAAAAAAAGATCACGCCGGTTTCCTTGAGCGACCGGCTGCATTGCGCGAGCAGGCGTGAGGGGTCGGCGACGTGTTCAAGCACGTCCCAGAGCAGGATGGCATCCAGGGGGCGTTCCGCCCGCCACTCCATCACATCCTGGCAGTGAATTGAAATCGACAGACCTTCCTGGATCGCCTGGGTCTCGAGCAGTTGCAACGGCTCACTGCGAATGTCCACCGCCGTCACCCGGCAGCCGCAGCGAGCCAGCTGCAGGCTGGCCCCACCGCTCCCACAGCCCAGATCCGCAATCTCGGCGTTGTTCAGGACGAGGTGCTGCGCCAGCCATTCGGCCGCCAGACGGCCACGGTGATGCGAAAAAGCGCGGTATTGCGACCACAGGGCGCTGTTGATCGTGCTGGTCATGGCCATCCTAACGCCACGTTGCTGGCGGCTGCCAGCGATGCCAGGCCACCCAGGTGTGATAGAGTAAAAAGAGCGGCTGCCAAGCCAGAAAGCCGACCAGCGGCAACTTTTGCTGTAAAGGCCGGGCGATGGAACAAAGGGCGAGGCCGTCCAGCAGCACTTTTAGCACAAACGGCAGCATCAGCCTGGGAGCGAATAGAATTCCAGCCAAAAAACTGGCCCACAGCCCAGCGTTCAGAAGGTGATAGACACCATAAACAGCCTGGGCCGGCAGTGGATAATGCACGCCGGCGGAGAGATGACGTTTTTTCTGCTTAATGAATTCGCGCCAGTTCCCCGGGCCCTGGGCCGGCACCACCGAATCCGCGGAAAGACAATAGCGGATCCCGCCGCTCCGGCTGAGCCGCTGGATGATAAAATCGTCATCGCCTGACAACGAGTCCGGCATTTTGGAAAAGCCCTGAATACGCAGCCAGGCTGACCGGCGATAGGCTAAATTCCGGCCGGAACCGGTGATCCCAATGCCGCGGCCGATGGTTCCGGCCGCCACCAGGGCAGCGGCAAGGCTGTCGGCCAGTAAAAAGCCGCGCCACCAGGCGGCAGACGGACAGGTCTGTGGAGAAAAGCCGGCGACCAGGGAGGTTTGATCCTGGAACCGGCCGGCCATGGTTCTAATCCATGCGGGCGGCGGCAGACAATCGGCATCGGTCAACAGCAGCCATTCGCCCCGAGCCTGTTCGATGGCAGCCTGCAGTGCGGCCTTTTTCGTGCTCTTCCACGGCTGGCACGGAGCGGCGGACAGCAAATGCCAATCCGGCCGGTCTTTGATGAACTCTTGAACCCAGGCCCCGGTGCCGTCGGTGGAATGATCGTCTACGATGAGGACGGTATACTTGGGGTAATCCTGTTTCGCCAGCGCCTGCAGACAGAGCGGGATCCGGTTTCGTTCATTGTGTGCGGCAACAACGACGCTAACCGTATCGTCGCCCACTCCGTTGTCCATCGCAACCTGTTTGCGGTCGACCCCGGTTGCCACCCAGACCAGGATGATTCCATAGAGGAGGAGCAGCAGCCATAGCAAAACCATCATACCCGGATTCTCCGAACCGTGCAAAGTATCCAAAATATCCTTAACAATCAAGAAATTTATCGGCCGGTCCTGACGCAGGGAAATCGATTGACAGAGCCGAATCAATTTTGTATTTTTATCCAGCTGAGATAAACCCGGCGACCGCTCGGTTCCTGCATAGGGAGAACAAAATGGCCGTAAAAGAGGAAAAATTCATGCGCAACCTGCGCCTCATCATCTGGGTGCTTTCCGCCCTGGTTCTGGTGGTGATTGCGGCAGTGGGCATCAAGTATACCTACAACAGCCGTTACCAAAAAAAAGTGGCGGAGTTGGAGGGGGTGATCAAAAGCCAGCGCTCTTCGATGAACATCGAAAGTCTTCGCCAGTATAACATTGTGCGTATCAGCGCCATCATCTCCCAATACAACCGCATCATGACCGGCCCGATGAAATACGATATCGCCCGCGAGATCTATGACGCCAGCCTATTGCACACCAGTTTGGATGTGCATCTGGTCTGCGCCATCATCACCTATGAGACCAATGGAACCTGGAATCCGGAGCTGATCTCCTCGGAGGGGGCCATGGGATTGATGCAGGTGATGCCGATCACCGGCATGTACATCGCCCGCTCCATGCATCTCAACTGGGTGACGCCGGATGAGATCCTGCTCAATCCGATTCACAACATTCGCATCGGCGCCCGCTATCTGGCCGCGCTGATCGATCTGTATGGCGTGGACGGTGCGCTGGCCGCCCGACGCGTGGGGGAATGGCGGGCGGCTCTGTGGATTAAAGGCGGCCATCGCAGCGGCACGCTGCCGGATGATGTGCAAAAATATATGAATGATGTTTTAAAACAGTACGAAGCATTGAAACAGTTCAAAGGTTAGGTCGGTTGATGGATGACGCCTCGATGATCGCGGTCATCGCAGAGGAGCTGTCGCTGCGATGGCAACAGGTTAAAAACACGCTGGAGCTGTTGGATCAGGACAACACGGTTCCTTTTATCGCACGATACCGCAAGGAAGTGACCGGCAGTCTGGATGAAGACCAAATCCGGGCGATTGCCGAGCGCGGCAAATACCTGCGCACCCTGCAGGAGCGCAAACAGACGGTGCTGAGAAGCATCGAAGAGCAGGGCAAGCTCACCACCGAACTGGCGGAACGGATTCAGGCGGCCGTCAAGCTGCAGGAGGTGGAAGATCTATACCTGCCCTACAAGCCGAAACGGCGTACCCGCGCGACCATCGCGCGGGAGAAAGGTCTGGAGCCGTTGGCGTTGATGATCATGGCGCAGACGCTCGAGACCGGCGATCCCGAGGAGATCGCTGCGCCGTTTGTCGATCCGGACAAGGGGGTGCTCTCAGCCAAAGAGGCGTTGGCCGGCGCGCGGGATATCGTGGCGGAGATCGTCTCCGATGATGCCCAAGGCCGCGGGATCGTGCGGGAGCGCACGCTGAGAGCCGGCGTGCTCAAAACCGAGGCGATCGATCCTCAGGAGCCGGGGAATTATGAGCTGTACAAGGCGTTCGGCGAACCGGTCAAGACCGTACCCCCCCATCGCATCCTGGCGGTCAATCGCGGTGAACGGGAGGATTTTCTCAAAGTCTGGATCGAGGCGCCGGAGAGCGAGATGGTGGCAGAGCTCGAAGGCCTTCATCTCCATAATCCCCTTTCGATTTTCAGCGACGATCTGCGCAGCGCCATTAAGGATAGCTACCATCGTCTGATCGCCCCTGCCATCGAGCGTGAAATCCGCGCGACCTTGACCGAACGGGCCGGCGACCACGCGATTCGCGTGTTTAGCGCCAATCTGCGCGCGCTGTTGATGGGGCCGCCCATGCGCGGCCAGGTCATCATGGGCATCGATCCCGGTTTTCGCACCGGCTGCAAGGTGGCGGTGATCGACGCGACCGGCAAGTACCTGGAAGGCGACACTATTTACCCGCACGAACCGCAAAAACGGTGGCAGGAGGCCGCGGACCTGCTCGCCGAGCTGATCATTGATTATAACGTGTCCATCGTAGCCATCGGCAACGGCACTGCGGGAAGGGAAACGGAAAAGCTGGTGGCCGAAGTGCTGTCCAAACTGAAAGGCAAGGCCTCTTACACCATCGTCAATGAGGCGGGCGCTTCGGTCTATTCCGCCTCGCCGGTGGCAAAAAAAGAATTTCCCGATCTGGAGGCTTCGCAGCGAGGCAACATCTCCATCGCCCGGCGTTTGCTGGATCCTCTCTCTGAATTGGTCAAGATTGATCCTCAATCCCTTGGCGTGGGGCTGTATCAGCATGATGTGGATCCGGCCAAACTCGCCGAATCCTTGGATCAGACCGTGGAGTCGTGCGTGAATCAGGTGGGCGTGGATCTCAACACCGCCTCAGCCTCTTTGCTAAAGTATGTCTCAGGCGTCAACAGCCGGCTGGCGGATCAGATCGTGCGCCATCGGGAGGAACAAGGACCGTTCACAAGCCGTGCAGAGCTCCTGCGGGTCAAAGGGCTGGGAGAGCATACGTTCGTTCAGGCGGCCGGATTTTTGCGCATCCCCGGCGCGGAACGGTTCTTTGACTCCACCGCGGTCCATCCCGAGGCCTATGACGCAGCCCAATGCCTGCTGCAGGAGCTGGGCCTGGAGGTGAAAGACATCCAGCACGACGGAGCTCTGCTGAACCGGCGGATGCAACAAAGCAAACAGACCGTGGACCAGTTGAGCCAACGCTGCGGCTGCGGACGGGAAACGCTCCTCGACATCATCAGCTGTCTGGAAAAACCGGATCGCGACCCTCGTGATGAAATGCCTAAGCCCATTCTGCGCAGCGATGTGCTTTCTATCGATGATCTGGCCATCGGCATGGTGCTGAAAGGCACAGTGCGGAATGTGGTGGATTTCGGCGCTTTTGTGGACATCGGCGTCAAGGAGGACGGTTTGGTGCATCTCAGCCGTATGGCGAAAAAATATGTCAAAAATCCACTGGAGGTGGTCTCGGTCGGCCAGGTGGTCGAGGTCAAGGTGATCAGCATCGACAAGGAACGCCATCGCATCGGCTTGAGCCTGGTTCTGGATTGAACCAGCGGCCAAGACCGCCAGCGTTCGCGGACCGAAGAGACGATTCGGTTCCGCACGGCTCCATCCGTTTGTTGCAGCGAAATATAAGGCCGATCACTCTTCACGGCAAACCCTGGGCATTAAGCTCCTCTGAAAGGTTAACGGTAAGATTATCGACGTCGGTAGAGAGTCGGAAGCATGCTCTGCACGGTTATTGAACCCTCTTACTTTCTGCGGCAGGATGAATGCGCCAAAGCGTTGCAGGCGGACGTGGTTATCTGGGCGGATTCGTTTTCTTTTCGCCGTCACAGCACCATCAACCGCGCGGCGATCAAGACCGTGCACGGCGCCCATTGGCTGACCATCCCGGTGCTGTCAAGAGGGCATGCCGGGCAATCCATTCGCGAAACCAGAATACAGAATCAGGAAGATTGGCGCACCGGCCATTTAAAGACGTTGGAGATCAACTATCACCTCACGCCCTGGTACGACGCCCTGGCGGACAAAATCGCCGCTGTGCTGCAGGATTCCTGGACGCATCTTAATCCCTATCTGCAGCGCCAGGTCGAGGTTCTGTTGCCGCCCAAACCGCTCTGCGCTGCAGGCAGCAGCGATCTGCCGCCTCACGCCGATCGCACGGATCGGGTGATCGCCTGGATGCAACAGATGCACGCGGACGCCTATCTGGTGCATGCGCATCAAGTTTCTCTGCTCGATGTGCCGCGCCTGAAGCAAAGTGGAATTGGTCTCTACGTCTTCCAGTTCATCGCGCCGGTCTATCAGCAAGCGTTCGCCGGATATGTTCCTGATCTGGCGATGATCGATCTGGTGTGCAATGAGGGTCCGGCGAGTTACGACCTTTTACAGCGGGCCGGACGTGTACAATCCCTGTAAAGGAGAACGCTGATGAAGCTACCGCAATGGTTCGATCAAATCGACCGGTCATCCTCTCTGGTGATCGAATGGCAGAGAGCCATGACCGCTATTCCGGCGATGGGACCGGAGAGCGGCGGCGACGGTGAAAAGGAAAAAGCCGATTGGGTGAAGGGGCTGCTGCACGAGATCGGATATGACGCTATGAGCGACTATCCGGCCCCGGATCCCCGTGTCTCCTGCGGCTGGCGGCCCAATTTCCTCGTGCGCTGGCATGGACGCGACCGCAGCAAAACCGTGTGGGTGATGACGCATTTGGATGTGGTGCCGCCGGGCGATCTGAAACTGTGGAGCGGCGATCCCTTTACTTTGACCGTTGCGGGCGATCGCTTGACCGGTCGCGGTGTTGAAGACAACCAGCAGGGACTGGTTTCCGCACTGCTGGCTGTGCGCTCTCTGCGCGAGGCCGGCGTGACGCCCGCCTGCGACATCGGGCTGGCCGTGGTGGCGGATGAGGAGAACGGCAGCGAATTCGGATTACACTCTCTGCTCAAGCACCATCGGAATGCGTTCGGCGATCAGGATCTGATCATTGTGCCGGACGCCGGCGATGAAAAAGGATTGACCATCGAAATTGCGGAGAAGAGCATCCTCTGGCTGCAAGTTCAGGTGCAGGGGAAACAATGTCACGCCTCTACTCCTTCGCAGGGCATCAATGCGCATCGCGCCGCCGCCCATCTGGCGGTCAAACTGGATTCGCTGTACCAAACCTTCAACCAGTCCGATGCGCTCTTTGATCCACCGGTCAGCACCTTTGAGCCGACGAAAAAGGAAAGCAATGTCCCCAACATCAACAGCATTCCCGGCGAGGATATTTTTTATCTCGACAGCCGGGTGCTGCCGCACTATTCTCTGCAATCGGTGGAGGAACGGATTCAGGAGCTCTGCCGGGAGGTGGAAGAGCAGTTTGGCGTGACCATTGCGCTGTCGTCGAAACAGCGGGCTGCGGCAGCGCCGCCGACAGGGGCCAACGCGCCTGTGGTGCAGGCACTGAAGCGCAGCATCGCTGCGGTCAAGGGGAGTGAGGCCAAATTGATCGGCATTGGCGGCGGCACCGTGGCCGCTGCTTTCCGCGCTGCAGGATTGCCGGCCGCCGTCTGGTCCACCCTGGAGGACACCGCCCATCAGCCCGATGAATCCTCGCTGATCTCCAACACCCTGTCGGATGCCAAAGTGTTGGCCCATCTGTTCATGGGCTGATCCCCTCCGCACTGGGGCCGGTGGCTGCTGCGTATGGCCGAATCATTTATCAAGAGAGCCGAGTTTTTCCAAACGGCGGTTCCAGGATCAGACGTCGATGCGCTGCAGCACGGTGTCCTGGAGAAAATTTTCGTCGTCTTTTTGTGGATAGTCGGTCGTATAGTGCAACCCGCGGCTCTCCTTGCGCATCAGCGCGGACTGAATGATCAGCTGAGCGACGGTGGCCAGATTGCGCAACTCGATTAATCCCTCGGTGATTTTGGTGCGCCGGTAAAAATTCTCGATTTCCTGCCTGATCAAACGGATCCGGCTCAGGGCGCGTTCCAGCCGCAGAGTGGAACGGACGATGCCGACATAATCCCACATGATGTTCTTGATCTCCCTTTTATCGTGGGAGATAAGCACCCACTCTTCGCTGTTAAACGTTCCGCTGTCGTCCCAGCGCGGAATGTCGGGAAAATCAAAGCGACGGGATTCCACATAGCGGACGGCGGTCTCACTGGCGATATGGGCAAAGACTACGGCCTCGAGTAAAGAGTTGGACGCCAGCCGGTTGGCGCCATGCACGCCGGTGCAGGTCACTTCCCCGGCGGCGTACAGACCGCCGATGCTGGTGCGGGCCTGTAGATCGGTGATCACGCCTCCGCAGGCATAATGGGCGGCCGGCACCACCGGGATCGGTTCCTGAGTGATGTCGATTTTATAGTTCAAGCAATTTTCATGAATGTGCGGGAAATGGCTTTTAATCTCTTCCGCGCTTTTATGGGTGATGTCGAGATAGACGCAGGGATCGCCGCTTTTTTTCATCTCACTGTCTATCGCCCTGGCGACGATGTCGCGCGGCGCCAGGGAGGCCATGGGATGATATTTTTCCATAAAGGACTCACCGGCCTTGGTGATCAGACGGCCACCGAATCCCCGCACGGCTTCGGAGATCAGAAAAGAGTTCGCCTCAGGATGGTAGAGGGAGGTGGGATGAAACTGCATGAACTCCATGTTGCCGATGGTCGCTCCCGCGCGGTAACTCAAAGCCACGCCATCACCGGTGGCGATGGCGGGATTGGTGGTGTGTTGATAGACCTGACCGCATCCGCCTGTGGCCAGGATGGTCGCCTTGGCGACGAAGCGGTCGATCTGGTTAGTCTGAACTTCCAGCACATAAGCGCCCCAGCAGTGCAGCTCCATCGGCTGCGGCTGGGGCGAGAAAATATGATGCTCGGTGATCAGTTCGATGGCCACATGGTGTTCATAGAGCGTGATATTGGCGTTGCTTTTGACAGCCGCCAGCAGCGCTTGTTCCACATCCCGGCCGGTGTGATCTTTGACATGGACGATACGATGATGGTGATGCCCGCCTTCCCGGCCCAGGTCGAACCGGCCGTTCTCCTTCTGGGTAAACGCCACGCCCAGGGCAAACAGCTCGCTCACCCGCTCCGGACCCTTTTCTACGATCAGGCGAACCTCATCCTCACGACACAGTCCGGCCCCGGCCTGCAGCGTGTCCTTAATATGACGATCAAAATAATCGCCTTCATCAAAAACCGCCTCAATGCCGGACTGGGCATAGTC